>CAZUXV010000123.1:0-9119 GCA_964624445.1 uncultured Oscillospiraceae bacterium
TCGAAAGCGGGGAACGGCTCTACACAACGCCATTTTGCATTAAACAGCATCATATATTTTCTGAAGATCCACACATACCTTCTCTGTATCTGGATGGTAAACGTATAGTGAGTCATGGCGCTGCCTCCCTGATATCAGAAAGCCTGTTCAAAGGAGGTCTCGAACCAGCTCACATCGTTTTCATCATAGACGATGTAGCCTTTATACGATGCGTCTCCGCAGAGATGCGCGTCACAGGAAGCGATATGCCTTTCACCCTGAACATAGAACACATCGCCCCGCTTGAGTTTCTTCATCTCGTCGGGAGAAGTGCTCATATGCAGGGCAATCATGTTCTTGCGGGCCTTGCGGATCTGAGCCGCCGTTCCGCAGGACTTTTCGCCTTCAGGGCACTTTCCACGCAGGCAGGCAGGGCCGGCGTTCGCGAACAGTTCAGGCGCGACCGCCATGCACTGTTTATGCATTTCAGTCGCCAGTGCCCGGATTTCCCACTGCGCGCGGGAACACATCCGAAGACTGAAGAAATGCCGAAGCTCGCGGACGTTCATGGTTACGAGCATCCGTGTCTCGCAGGCATTCGGGAGAACAAAGCGGGCGTCTTCATTGGAAGACTCGCCGTTCTTTCCCAAAGCTCCCTGCCAGTCCTTGTACCAGCCTTCGATGGTCTCCATCTGTTCCCGGTATTTCCGGACAGAATCCTCGCCCAGCGCGGCAATCCGCGGAGGGATGATGAAACCAAAGCCGTTTTCATAGGACACATAACGCTGGCTCTGTACAGAGAATGATGCGCCGATCCGGTGCCTTGTGATCTGCGCGAGCAGCGCACGGGACACGCCTTCGATACCGAAGGTGAAGCTTGCATGTTCCAGAACGGATTCGTGGCCCATATCCATCAGTTTCCCGATGAACGCGGACTGGTCTTTCTTTTCAACCTTTTCCTTCAGATCGTCGATCTCGGACTTGGAGTAGCAAAGCTTCGCTCCCAGCGCGATAGTCTCTTCCGGAGACAGGGTGTGGCGGATCAGCACCACATGCAGTTTCTTTTCGGTTGCCATAATCTTATTCCTCCTTAATGATTTCATAACGAAGGATTTTCCCTTCGTTCTTATCGTTTTCGAGTTTCCTCAGGAGATACGTATCGTACTCTTCCTGGGTTCTGGGATCGTCTTGCTTAAATAAGATCTTCCCAAACATAGCATCAGTCTTCCGCTGAACCGTGGAATCAAGAACTTTTTCCTTATCCGGTTCAGAGCTGTGTACATATCGTACCTTCATTGGCGGTTTCCTCCCTGTAAATTAATCCTGGTCGTCCAGTTCTCCGAAGTCGTTCCACCTTTCACGAGGCTTCAACTCCTGTCCGAAAAGATTCCACCATTGGCCACAGTACGGGCACTCACACGCGCCGAGGTCCTGGTTGTACAATGATATCCTCTTTCCGCAGTTACAGATTCCGGACGCTTCGATTTTGTCCATGTAGACGGTTTTTTCTACCTTGTTGAAAGCATACCTGTACTTTTCAGGCTTCTGAAGGCACAGTCTGTAGTTTTCCCTTGCCTGCTCGGTAACGGAATCCAGCAGGTTTCCGTTTTCGTCACAGTCAAAGGCATACCCGCCTGACGCATCCGTATAAAAAAGAAGCTTGTAGGATGTCCTCGGCTCCTTTCTGGACGGTATATAATCCTTTATCATTGTGTCCTCCTTGTATTATCCCCCTGCCGGATTATTTCAGCCCGTACTTCTTGCTGAAATAACTCAGGACTTCAGGGATCGTCTTTTTGTAATACGGCTGGTTGTCTTTGAGCCAGTTTTCGAGCTCTTTCCTGCTGGTCAGCGGCTTCTTCCATGACTGCCCGCTCATTATGATTTCCAGCTGCGGCGCCAGTTCATCAATAAAGTCCTGTACCGTCCAGCCTTCCCATACCATTCTGTCCATGATTGTTTCCTCCTGTTTAATTTATACTGGAATCCGGATATTGCTCATCTCATAGAAGGTACACGGGTCGCGCCCGGTGCTTTCAAAGCCGATGTGCAGGTACATGTCCAGATGTTCATCGGACGACTGGGCAGTGATATATTTTTTATGACGGAATTCTTTTTTCAGGCACTCCACCACATTCCTGATATATCCCTTTCCGCGTTCCGATTCCTGCAGTTCTACCCATTGGATATAAATGCAGTCAGCACCGCCGTAAGCAGATCCTTCCTCGCCGTCGATCAGGAAGATCTTCCCGACAGGACGGCCATCCAGACAGATCCGGTAGCAGAACTCCCAGTAAAGCCCGATGTAAAACTCGGCCGGCACGTCCTCTGAGTATGCCTCATGTGTGTTTTCGATGGTTATCATGGCCATCACTCCTCACATACGCATTACTTCTGCGAACGGCACAAAGAACTCGCCCCACCTGAAACCGGTCTCCATTTCACTGGAGCCATCAGCGCAGCCTTCCTCCAGGTCGCACCATTCACGGTTCTCACCGTTCAGGCTGACCAGGACTCTTTCCCCGGCATAGTCGATTTTATGCACCAGGATGGATCCGGTGTTGCAAATCGCGTATACGCCGATGATGTTATTTGCATCAATAACCTTACTCATGTTTTCCTCCTCTCCGCTTGAAAAAGCGGGTCACTCTGAATCAGAATCTGTGTGCTTTCCAGTCGAGCAAGCTCGTGCCTGTCCGACATGATGCGCCGCCTGTACTCCGCTTTCTCGAAAGAACTCGCATCCGTGGACTGTACGATGTACCTGCATGAACAGATATCATCTTTCAGCCACTGGATTTCTTCCTGAATACGGTCAGGCGTCATTGCATAACCCAAACAATTCCTCCTCTCTGCTCAAAGAGCAATTCAGCATCCATTCAGTTGTTTGCCTGTAATTCGTCTATGAAATGCTGTAATAATAAAGTATCTTTTTTTCATGCGCGGAGACGGTTTATCAGCGTCATTACACGTATTGTTGCTTTCTTGTTTTGAAAATCAAACATTATTCTTGCAGAGATTTTGACAGACGCTATTCAGGCATTTATCAAAATCAATATTTTTTACGCTCCCCTTTTGGGTTGAGCAAAGGAGGCTTTTTATGGAAAACCAGATCTCTATTTTTGACATGGAGGACTGCTGCGACGGTTCTCTTGCCCTGGTCCCGCAGGAAGCTCCTTTGGAAAGCATCGCCACCCCGGATGTCGCGCCTGAATCTTACGGTGTCAGGAAACTGCCAGAACTTTCTCTGGTAGAGACATTCAAAGGCGAATTCGATGTTTTCATCAAAGGCGTTTTCGCAGGAGTCATTGTCCGTGAGTCCCGCAGGGACGGTTCTCCGTCGGTTTTTCTGGCATACGTTCTCGACGAAGAAGAGGATGACAGGTATCTGATCTATTCTCATCGGCATCTGCCCCTGAAATCTATCTACAGGTACAGGACGCTGATGGAAGCCAAGAAAGCTATCATGGAAGAAACCCCTAAATTCAAGAAGGCAAAGCCTGTCGCTTTCCTTCCGAAGGACGACATGGAGTTTTATCCGACGCCTTCCGAGATCGCCGGGAAACTCTTTTCCATGATTGACTGGAAAGAACTTCGGGACTCTGCATGCTCCGTTCTTGAACCATCCGCGGGCCGAGGCGATCTCGTCGATTACCTCCGCTCTTACATGGGCCGGGATGTGTGTGATCGTGCATCCATTGATGTTGTCGAGCTGGATACGAATCTTCAGGCTATGCTTACAGGAAAAGGTTATCGCCTGGTTGGCGACGACTTCCTGACGTTCAACACCTCCAAAGCATATGACCTGATTTGCCTCAATCCGCCGTTTCTGGCGGGGGACCTGCATCTGCTTCATGCTATCGAGCTGATGCATAAAGGGCAGATCGTCTGTATCCTGAATGCTGAAACCATTCGCAACCCGTATACCAATTCCAGGAAAGCCCTTGCAAAAGAGCTGAAACGGCTGAATGCTGATATTCGGTTTGTGGAAGACGGCATGAGAAACGGGCCGAGAAAAGCCAATGTTGACCTTGCGCTGATCCATATCAAAGTCGATTCTGCTATGAAGAACGACTGGATCCTGGAGAACCTTCGGAAGGCAGGCAAAGTCTTTTTTGAAGAAGAAGCGAGAGAGTCTATGGGCGTGACGTTCTCGAACCCTGTTGACCGGCTGATTCGTGAATACAACCTTACCGTTGATGCCGCGATGGAGTTTTTCAAAACGTATAACGGGCTCCGCACAAGTTTTTCCGGCGTTAATGTCGGCGTCTGCGTAAGCGATGCCAGCTACGACTGGAGAGCCGGCGAGGTTTGCTTTACGACCATCAGCAACAGCTTTCTGAACAAATTCCTTGAGAAAACAAGGCTTGTTTTCTGGAAGCGTCTGTTTGATCTTCCGGTTCTGCAGGATCATATGACTTCCGACATGAAAAACGCGTATTCTGAAAAGATAAGCTCTATGCGTGAATACGAGTTCTCGGAATTCAATGTCCAGCAGGTCATCGCAGATCTGAAACTGCAGCTGAATGACGGCGTGGTCGACGCCATCTACAAATGCTTTGATAAGCTGTCCAATGTTCATGCCTATCATGAAGATCTCAGCAATGAGAATATCCATTACTACAACGGGTGGAAGACGAACAAGGCCCACTATGTCAACATGAAGTGCATTATTCCGACATACGGCGCTTTTGCGACAAAATATGTCGAGAATAAGAAGACCGGGAGATTCGAGCAGAAGGAGACGAATATCAATCCGCATTCCTGCTTTGCCGTTCTTGACGATCTTGAAAAAGCACTGGATTACCTTGATCGCGGTGAAACCGCGCCGACAAGCCTCTCCCGCGTGCTGCAAATCGCTGCAGAAGCCGGAAAGACTACTGTGACCTGCAAGTATTTCACGGTTACGTTCTATAAGAAAGGGACCTGCCATATCAAGTTCCATGACCAAAAGATCGTTGACCGCCTGAATATCTTTGTCGGTAAAAACCGTATGTGGCTTCCGCCTACCTACGGGAAAGCCCGGTACGAGGACATGGACTCTGAAAGCAAGCGTGTTGTGGACGAGTTCATGGGCAAGGAACACTACGACAAGGTTATGAAAAACCCCGGCAATTTCATTGTCGAGGCTTCCGAAAGCGAAAAGCTTCTTGCTGGCGAATCCGCCTGAAAACAAATCTGCTGCGCCCGGTATTCGGACGCAGCTTTTTTTCTTGTTTTCAGTCTGATTGTATATGCCTGCATTTTTCTCCCGCAAGCACTGTCCTGGCTCCGGCAGCCCAATCCACATCAAAGCGCTTAACCGGGCCGTCTACACAACTGTTTAACGCGGAGGTGTCCGCTGTTGCCATGTCGATCAGCCAGAAGTCTTCCCCGTTCTGCATAATATCGATGGACCACTGCCCTATCAGGTTCGCGTTCAGCAGGCCCTTTATACCCTCCAGCACCTTCTCCTTGTTTTTGATGTAGCGGGCCATCAATACCGGTTCATGCGCTTTATAGACAATATAATCATGAAGGTCGTGCGGAGACGTTTTCATGCCCTCCGCAAACCGCTTCTTCATCAGTTCCGGTTCCCAGTACGGGCTGATTCCAAGGATCCTGTGTTCATCGAAGTCCACAAATACCCGATATTCCGTATGCAGAGGAAGCCCCTTGTAAATCGTCGGATTGTTCTCAACATCTTCAATAAACTCCCTTACGACCCATTCGTTGGTTGTGGACGCCCCATAGATAACATGGCTTGAAAGCGGAGCAGTCAGTTGCTGAGCCTGGTACTGAATAAACAGCAGGTACTCACCAATCTCCATAACCTCTTTTTCTTCGGCTACCCTTGCGTTCCTGAAGTCGAACTTTGACGAAAAAGTTCCCGTTTTGATGAAATAATGCCGGTCTTTCTCAAGCCGGAACACTGTTCTGGCCCATTCGTTCACAATATCCTTGGTTGTCTGGTTGATTGACTCATATGACAGCCTGGTCAGCTGGAGGATCGGCAGCGGGACTTTGACAATGGTTGTTTCCGGAATTCTGAAAAACCCTTTCTCCGCATTCGCAACGGCAATCTGCGGCAGCCAGTGGCTCATGGCGTTCGGGTTCTGATCCAGCATGGAATACATGAGCTCGTCCAGATCCATGAGATCAAGCCCCTGCCGGAAATGGTGATACCACATTTCTTTCTTTTTCGGGTCTTTTTCCCGCTTATAAGAGATCCACTCCTGCAGCAGGATCAGTCCGGACGGAGCATGGACATCCTTTATAATCAGTCCGGACGTACACATCGGACGCAAGGTTTCCGGGACCGCCATAAGATCTTCTTTTTTAACAGGCAATTCCTGCCTTGGCGGGAGCAGTCCTTTCCGCATGGTTTTTCCGTGAATGCGGAAGCAATAGCCCGTATAGCTTACAAGCTCTCTGACGATCTGTGCTTTCAGATCATGGAGCGCGGCTGTTTCTTCATCCGGCAATGCGGCGGTTAACACGCCGCTTTTCTCGTTTGCTTCTCTGGAATTATACTCAAAGAGATTATGCTCGTCGCTTTTCCAGTCGATTGCTCGGGACCTGTAACCGTCCTCGAACTCCTTGATCCGTTCAGGGTTCGCCTGCAGGTATTCAGCGATCTGGTCCGGGTCGTATGCTTTCTGCTTAATGAGACCATCGAACATTTTCAAGCATCCTTTCGTAGGTGCGTCTTGATTCGTTTTTGTGCTGCTTTTGCGGCGTTTTACAGATTAAGATGCACTTTTAAACCACTAAAAGTGCAACTCAATTAAATATTACCCGGTCTTGGGGAAGTCTGCACTCGCAGAAGCGGCGCGGCCAGTCTTCCCTCTTTCTCGCAATACTTTTTTAGCAGTAATTTGTACTGTATATTATCAATCAATTCTTTGGCCATATCAGATCGATCATCAAAATACCAGAGATCTGCTTTGCTGATTTCTTCTTTGATATCAGCGGCACAAGATTCAATCATTTTCTCCCATTTCGGGTTGTCCTTATCCAGCTTTGCCTGCAAGGCCAGGGCTCTTTCTTCTTCCTGAAGGGAAAGAAGATCTGAGCCGACATCGAAATAATTGCGAATCATACAGCGCATCCGCAGTATATGCGAAAACCGCTTTCCCGGCGGCATATTCCGTTTTGAAAGCTGCTGCGCCATACCTCCAATCGCGTTCATCATATGCTGGGTATTACACCGCAGGACAAACGGATTTTTCAGACCGGAAAGCTCGGCCTGGTATACTCCTGAAACAAGCGCGTATTTGAAAGAAAAGCACTCGACGATATTCGGGTTTGTCTTTTTCAGCTGGTTCAGAGCCAGCCGGATGTCCTTGATGTTGATATGGCCAAACGGTCCGTCAACAGTCGTGCTGACTGGCTCTTTCAGCTGGGCGATATCCTTCAGAGAAGGAACGACAAACGTAAACGTATCGTAATCGCTGTTTTCCATATCCAGGTCATAGTTCTGGCTTCCGATAAGCACGGTCATAGCCGCATCATAATCCTCCGCCACAATCGCGTGATGCGCATCAAGCGCGCTGAAGATCCTGGATTGTCTTTTTTCTGCCGTCATTTTTCTTCTCCTTACGGCGAAGTGTGATTTCAAAATAAGGGTTGAATCCGCCGGAATCACCCGGCGGCGAATACCAGCGGACAGGCTTTCCACAGTTCCCGCAGAAGTGCGGCTGCGTAGTCCGTTTTAATCCATGCCCGCATTCCGGGCGTGTCGCATACCCGTCCAGGTTCGTTTCTGTTATTTCATATACTTCCAAATGATTCTCAAGGCTTTTCAGCAGGCTTATTCGCTCGCCGGCTTCTTTGCGGGCAGGCTCTGATGTTACCAGTTTTTCTGTCGTCTCAAAGTACCCAATCAGGTCTTTCAGACCGTCCCTGGTCCTTTCTGTATCTGTCATTCTGTTGATCCTCCCTTCTTGTTTTAGGAGACTTTCTTCCTGCGGCGCTCCAGACGTTCCGCGCGGGCCTCCTCCGCTTTCTTCTCTCGAAGATGCTTTTCAGCCAGGCCTACAAATTCGTCGAACGTCTCTTTCCCCCAGTATTGTTTTGCCTCTTCTGTGCTCATCCGGCACTGTCCACGCCTGTCCAGCCACGGATTTACCACGGCGGTACTCGGCTTGCCAAGGACTTCCACAATCGGCATAGGGAGACTCATCTGCTCGAAAGCAAAAGCCTTCACTTCTTCCAAAGAGATCTTCCCCATTTTTGCCTCCTCATTTTATATGGCGGGTGAGGATTTCCACCTCACAAGCCCGCTCCGTCGATAGCGTCGTTGGAGTTTCACCATGCGACTATCTCTCACACCTTATTGCGGGCTCCCTGTTGTTTCCTGTGCGTCTACTTGCAGGCACTGCTCCGCGCCTGCCCACTCCGAAGCCGCGCCCCGGTTGTGTCTATTGCGCCATCGCCATTTTTATTATACTATCTTCCGTAGTTTACTGTCAACACAGAATGTCCATTAGTCTGTTTTTGCGAATTTATTTGATTATTTCCCGATTTATTGTATAATATATGCATCCTGCAACGATGGCAGAGCTTGGTTTATCGCGCTGGTCTTGAAAACCAGAGTGCCGCGAGGCACCGGGGGTTCAAATCCCTCTCGTTGCGCTTCCGGTCTTTTTTCTCACGAGAGAAAAGGCCGGTGTTCCTTCCATAGGCATGGCGCTATAAGCGCCAGGCGAGTCTTCCGCTCGCTGCCCTCTTCGTCTCAAGGCTTCTGTTCACGGGCCACGGGTCGCTAAGGAGGGCTATTTTTATGCCTTCTTGCTCCGCGCAATCCCTCATCGTCATTCCTCCTTTCCTTGTTTTTCTGTTCTTATTTTACTATCCCCCGTAGTTAAAAGTCAAGCAAAAAATCCCGCCCTGACGAATCAGAGCGGAACCGATTTCCGGTTTATGAGAGCGGAGACAGGGGCTCGCGGCTTGCGGGCTTGTCGTCCAGTTCTTTTTTTACAACCTTCAGGTACTTGTTTGTCCGGATCGCGCAGATCTGTCTGAAAGCTCTCTCGATTTCGTTCTCGATAACCTTATAGTCCTTCAGCGTTACCCTGTCTTCCCTGCTCTGTGTTTCCTTATACCGCGCTTCCTTTTCCCGCAGGCGGAGAATATCCCCGACGCAGCGGCTGATGGTT
>CAZUXV010000124.1:0-9119 GCA_964624445.1 uncultured Oscillospiraceae bacterium
GCAAAGTACGAATTCCCCGGCGGAAGACTGTTCTTCGCGCTGGCCACTACGTTCCTGATGTTTGCCTCCGGTGTTGTTACGGACATTCCGAATTACCTCATCCTGAGCAGACTGGGCCTGGTGGATACCTACTGGGCGCTGATCCTGCCAGCGTTCGCGGCACCGATCGGTCTGTTCCTGATGAAACAGTTTATGGAAGGCCTGCCCACGGCTCTGATCGAAGCGGCGACCATTGACGGCGCCAGCCGGATCCGGATTTTCTGGAGCATCGTTATGCCGAACGTGAAGCCTGCCTGGCTGACGATGATCATCTTCAGCGTTCAGGGCCTGTGGAACAACCCCGCCGGAACCATCATCTACTCCGAAGCGAAAAAGCCCCTGGTCTACGCGCTGCAGCAGATCAGGCTCGGCGGCGTGGCCCGTACCGGCCAGTCGGCCGCGGCCAATGTGATCACCGTGGCGGTTCCGATCCTCATCTTTATCTTCAGCCAGAGCCGGATTCTGGAGACCATGGCCTCCTCCGGCATCAAGGAATAAAGGAGGGAGGGAAAATGATGAAAAAACGGATCTCCTTTCTGCTTGCCCTTGCGATGCTGCTGTCTGCCGCCACAGCGCTGGCGGACGACAGTTTCAACCTGAATAAGGACGGATACAGCACATCCTATACGTACGGATATGACTATTGGGGTGACGTCCAGGAATCCCCGGATGCCTACCGCGTCACAACGGTCCTGGACAGCGTCAGCCTCGGACTGGACAAGCTTGAGGACAAGGCGCTCCGGAAACCCCAGAGCCTGTATGTCAGAGATCAGGAACTGTATATATGCGATACGGGTAACAACCGGATTGTCCAGATTCACTGTGATCAAGAACAGTATGAAGTTGTCCGCATCATCAGCTCCGTTACAGCCTCCGCAGAAGATTATGAACTGGCGGAAGGATTCTATTCCAAGTCAAGGGTTTATGAACAGGCCATCGACGAACGGGTGGACGCGGAAAAGAAACTGGCGGATCTGAACGACAGCAGTCAGGAAGCCGACGGAACCGAATCCGCAAAAGCCGAAAAGATTGAGGCAGCCACCCTGAAGCTCGAACAGGCGCAGGAAAAGGAAAGACTGGCGCATGACGACGCTGTCGAGGCAGAAGAGAAAGCCAAGGTACAGGGCTGTAAAATCTGGGAATACGGGGTCTGGCAGAAGAGTGAAGAAGGTCAGATCGTTTCCCCGCTGAATACGCCCAACGATATCGCGGTTGACAATGAGGGGAATATCTATATCGCCGATACAAACAATTACCGCGTTGTCAAAATGGACCGGGACTGCAATCTGATCTGGGAATATACCAAACCGATGGACGCCACCTTTGACCAAAGCATCGATTTTCTTCCCAAGAAGATTGTCGTGGATGTCGCCGGCCGCGTTTACGCGCTGGTAACGAATGTGAACAAGGGTATTGTCAAATACGATACGGATATGACCTTCACCGGCTTTATCGGCGCCACACCGGTAAGCGTTTCCATGATGGATTATATCTGGAAAAAATATTTCATGACGCAGGCCCAGCGGGACGCTTCCGTCTCCTTTGTTCCGACAGAATATGAAAACATTTATATCGACAAGGACGGATTCATTTACGCCACAATCACCAACTTCAGCGAATACGACCTGAAGTCCGACGCCGCCAAGCCGATCCGCAGGCTGAACGGCCTGGGGAACGATATTCTGGTGAAGAACGACCGCTATCCCCCGATCGGCGATCTGTGGTGGATGGAAGGGGATTCAACCTACTTCGGTCCAAGCAAAATGACGGACGTTACCGTATTTGACAATGATATCTATGTTGTGCTTGACCGGGTCCGCGGCCGTCTGTTCGGATATGACGATCAGGGAATTATGCTCTGGGCTTTCGGTACCCGGGGCAATATCGAGGGCGCTTTTACCAGCGCCGTCAGCATTGAACATATGGGCACCGATCTGCTTGTGCTGGACCAGCTTGAAAACAGTGTGACCGTGTTCACACCGACGGAATACGGAAACAAAATCTACGACGCCATCCGGAAATACCAGGAGGGCGAATATGACGACAGCGCGGATATCTGGCGGGAAGTGCTGAAAGAAAACGCCAACTATCCGATGGCATTCCGCGGAATCGGCCGGACGGTATTCCGCCAGAACGACTATGAGGGCGCCATGGAGTATTTCAGGATGGCGCACGACCGCGAAAACTACGGACGGGTCTTCAAACTGTACCGGAAGGAATGGATCGAAAAGAACATCGGATGGATCTTCGGGGGGCTGGCAGTGATCCTGTTGGTACCGCTGATCATCGGACGGATTAAGAGAATGAAATGGGAGGTGGTCATGCATGAGCACAGCAAAGTCCGCAAGAACGGCTGACAAAGCTGAAATGTCTGCCGGCCGGAGCGCATGGTGGGCCCGTTACAAAAGCTCTCTTCGCTACGCGCTCTATGTGATCACGCATCCGTTTGACGGGTTCTGGGATCTGACCCACGAGCACCGGGGAACCCTCGCGGCAGCCAACACGTTTCTGATCCTGTTCCTGATCACAAGGGTGCTGAAGCTGCTCTGCACAAGCTTCCAGTTTATCAATGCGCCCATCCAGCACATCAATGTGTTTGAGGAAATGGGATCGCTGCTGCTGCCGTTCCTGATCCTGTGCCTGGCGAACTGGGCGATGACCACCCTGTTCGACGGCAAAGGACGGTTTATCGACATCTATATCGGCATGTGCTACGCGCTGGTTCCCTATGTCCTGATCCAGCTGCCGATGATCCTGGTCAGCAATATGCTGACATTTGAAGAGGGAAGCCTGTACACCGTGATGCTGAGCATCAGCGTGATCTGGTGCGCATTCCTGGTTTTCGTCGGACTGATGGAGATTCACGATTACGGCCCGGGCAAGACCTTTATCTTCCTGATTGTCACCATTGTCGGTGCCGCCGTGATCATATTCCTGATTCTCGTATTCTTCAGCCTGCTGAGCGACGCGGTCGGCTTCTTCGTGAGCCTTTACCGTGAAGCCAGCTACCGGCTGAACTAAGGAGGGATGGACACAATGAGAAAAAAACCCATCCTTTTACGGCTGCTTCCGTGGATCATCGTGCTCGTGCTGATCGCCGGCGCCTATATCGTCCTGGATAAAATCTATTCATCTCCCGGCCACAGCTTTGCCAGGGATCCGAAAATCCTCACCTATGACGGCGACGGGAAGCCGCTGACCATGGAAAACGATCAGCTGCTGTTTGAAATGGACGGATCGACCACCCAGTTTAAGGTGACAAACAAGGAAACCGGCAAGGTCTGGTATTCCAATCCGGAAGACCGGGAAAACGATACAACGGCCATCGGCAAGACGACCAAGGAATACCTGTCCTGTACGCTGAACGCGCATTATTACAATGACATCAGCGAAACGGAAGTCAACAACTACACAAAGTCCATCATGAACCAGAATTATGAAATCCAGCAGGAGACGGACGGATCGATCCGGGTCAACTACTCGTTGGGTGAGAAAGTGTTCATGGTGCCCAACGCGATCACCAAAGAGGATATGGAAACGATCCTGGCCAATCTGAAGAAGAAGGACCAGGGCAAACTGAAGAACCACTTCTCTCTGGTTGAAACGAAGAAGCTCGACAAACAGAAGAAGAAGGACGAGATCATCGCGCTGTACCCCAGCGTACAGGAGCAGGATCTCTATATCCTGAAATCGGACCGCACCACGGAACATAAAAAACAGGCAGAGCAGCTGCTTTCCAGCGGCGGATATACGCCGGAAGACTTCGCGAGGGACCAGGAACTACAGGTCGGTGAGAAAGCAAGCAGCGGGCCGGTGTTCAATATCAGCGTCATTTACCGCCTGGAAGGGAACGACCTGGTGGTGTCCGTTCCGTACAGCGAGCTGACCTGCACTTCGGATTATCCGCTGGTGTATATCGACTTGCTGCCGATGTTCGGCGCGGGCGGGAAACAGCAGGACGGATTTATCCTGGTGCCGGAAGGCGGCGGCGCCGTGATCAAATACAACAACGGCAAGCTGTCTCAAAACCCCTATTACGCCAACATGTACGGCTGGGATTACGGAACGAAGCGGACGAGCGTTACCAGCGAAACGGAGAACGCATTCCCGATCTTCGGCATGAGCCAGGAAGACGGTTCTTTCATCTGCATCATGGAAGGCGCCGATTCCTACGGCGGCGTCTGTGCTGATATTTCCGGCAGATTCAACGATTACAACACAGTATACGGCCGCTACAACGTCCTGCACTTTGACAGCGTGGAAGTGGATGAGAAGAAATCAGCTCGTCTGTTCCTGATGTACGAAAACCAGATTCCGGACGACACCATTGTTCAGCGCTACCGTTTTCTGAACGATAACGGGTATGTGAACATGGCCGAAGCCTATGGCGAATATCTCCGCGCAAAACCCGAAATGAGAGGCGAATGCGCATCGGAAGAGATGCCGGTGAATGTGGAAATGGTCGGCGCGATCAACAAGACCGAGATCAAATTCGGCCTGCCGGTCAAGTCTGTGGTAGCCACCACCACCTTCGACCAGGCGGAAGGGATCATGAACGATCTGCTGGACGCCGGCGTCAGGGACCTGAACCTCCGTTATACAGGCTGGTGCAACGGCGGCGTTCAGCAGCGGGTGCTGACAAGCATTCATGTGGAGAACGGCCTGGGCGGCGAAAACGGCATGAAGAAACTGATGAAGAGCGCCGCGGAAAAGGATGTGGACCTGTACTTTGACGGCATAACCTGCTTTGCCTATGACAGCGGCATCCTGAACGGATTCAACTCCCTGGCCGACGCGGCCAGGGCTACGACCCGGACCGTGATCAAACTGTACGCGTACGACATCGTTACATACCGGCTGTCGACCTGGATGGACAACCCGTATTTCCTGGTGAAACCGTCCTACGCAAAGAAATGCCTGAACAACCTGATCAGCGGCCTGAAGGACCGCGGCGCGGCGGGCGTCGCTTTCCGAGATATCGGCAATCTGCTGAGCGCCGATTATCAGGACAACGGCACCGTGACCCGCGAGCAGGCCAAGGCGATGGACATCCAGTCGCTGGAGGACGCCGTGGCATCCGGCATGAAAGTGATTGTCAAGGAAGGCAACGCCTACGCGATCCCCTATGCTGACCTGATCACCGATATGAACCTGTCCGGCAACGCTTACGCGCTGCTGGATTACAGCGTGCCGTTCTACCAGATCGCGATCCACGGCATGAAGGATTATACAGGCGAAGCGATCAACCTGGCAGGGGATTCGCAGACGCTGCTGCTGGAATCCGCCGAATACGGCGCGGGCCTGAACTTCTCCTTTATGGAAAAGGATACCAAGGTGCTGCAGGATTCCATGTTCAGCTGCTACGCATCCGCCGGTTACGGACCCTGGAAAGATGAAGCGATCGCCATGATTACCCGGTATCAGAAGGAAATGTCCGGCCTGAACCGCCAGGCGATTACCGGACATGAAAGGCTGAATCAGGACGTCGCCGTAACGACCTATGCGGACGGAACCAGCGTGTATGTGAATTACGGGACCAGGGAATACAAGGAAGGTTCGGTTACCGTGCCCGGACGCGATTATCTTGTGAAAAGAGGTGACGGACAATGAGTAAGAAGAACCGGAAATACCGGGAGCACTGGTACAGCGGCATTACGGAAGCCTTCCAGATGTTTGTTCCGGGAAACAAGCTCTACAGGACCATACCGGCCAAAAGGGCCCGTACCGGTTTCCTGTTCATCCTGCCGTTTATCATCGGATTTATCTTCTTCATGCTGCAGCCTCTTTATGTTTCCATGAAGATGAGCCTCAGCCGGTATGTTATCAATACCGGTGATATGACGTGGAACAATTTCTACAACTATAACTACGCGTTCAACACGGATCCGGATTACAACCGGATGCTGGTGGACGAAATCAGCCGCATGGCGATCAACGTCATCGCCACGCTGGTCATGAGCTTCGTGATCGCCGTCATCCTGAACCAGAAATTCAAAGGACGGATCATCTGCCGGATCATTTTCTTCCTGCCGGTTATTCTTTCTTCCGGCGTGCTGCCCGGCATCGAGACCTCCAGCTCATCCCTGAACCTGATCAACAGCATGTCGCAGGCGATGGGGGACTCGTCCGGCGTCAACATATCGGCGGCGCTGGAAGACCTGTTATCGGTATCCGGCGTGGCCAGCCAGGTGTTCGACGTCATCTTCCAGATGATCGACGCGATCTATGACATCGTGATGGCCAGCGGTATCCAGATCATCGTGTTCCTTTCCGGCCTGCAGTCCATTTCACCCTCCCTGTATGAAGCGGCGGACGTGGAAGGCTGCTCCGCCTGGGAATCCTTCTGGAAGATCACCTTCCCGATGGTCAGCCCGCTGCTGCTGGTCAACTGCATCTATACCATCATCGACTTCTTCATGAAGAACAACAACCAGGTCATGGAGCATATCAACAACATCTATATGAACGGCGTCCGGATGGACCTTGGCATCGCTGCTGCCGAGAGCTGGATCTATTTCGGCGTGGCGATCGTATTCATCGCCATCAGCGCCTTCATTATCTCAAGGGCGGTGAAATCCTATGAGTAAAGACAATACGATCTTCATCGGCGAGCACAGCAGTTTCCGGGAACGGAACCGCCGCAGCGGCGGGTATCTGATGAAACGCAGAGTCAAGGAGATCAGCGTGTCTGTGATCCGCGCCCTGCTGATGTTCGGCTTGTGCTTCATGATTATCTCCCCGATGATCAGCCGTCTCTCCATGAGCCTGATGGATGAAAAAGATCTGTATGACACCACCATCGTGCTCCTCCCCCGGAACGTGACGATGGACAACTTTACGGCCGTCGCGCGGGCCACCTCCCTGCCGACATCCATGATCAACACGCTGTGGATTTCGATCGTGAGCAGTATCCTGCAGATTGTTTCCTGTACACTGGTGGCGTACGGATTTGCCAGATATGAATTCCCGCTGAAGAAATTCTGGTTCGCCTGCGTCATCGCGCTGATTATCATTCCGCCCCAGACGATCCAGAGCGCCCTGTACCGTACGTTCACCCGCTTTGATTTCCTGGGGATCATCTCGCTGATCAACGGGGAGCCGATCAATATCCGCAAATCCATCTGGCCTTATCTGCTGATGTGCCTGACCTGCATGGGCCTGAAGGACGGCCTGTATATTTACATGCTGCGCCAGTATTTCAGGAATGTTCCGGAGAGCCTGGAGGAGGCGGCCTATGTGGACGGCTGCGGTACGATGCACACATTCGTGAAAATCATGCTGCCGGACGCCATGCCCATTATCGCCAGCTGCTTCCTGTTCAGCTTTGTCTGGCAGTGGACGGATCTGTTCTATTCCCGCAACTTCCTGTCCGGCTATACGCTGTATGCACCACAGCTCAGTTCCATGCTCGACCGGATCGCGGACGAACTGACCAAGATGGCCGGCACGCCGGTGACGCCTTCTCCCGGCAGACAGCTTCAGCTGATTTCAGTCGGCGTCCTGTTCTGCTGCATTCCGCTGATCATCCTGTATTGCTTTACGCAGCGGACATTTGTGGAAAGTCTTGCCATGACCGGATCGAAGGAATAAGACAAAAAATGCGGCAAATGTACAGACTTGTGCTTGATAAAATGTCAAAACCGGTCTATAATATTCCTGAACAGCGGGGTATCCGCAACAAAAATGTACCTATACAGATTTCAGTTGGAAATCTGTAAGGAAATAAAAAAGGAGGTTTTCTCATTATGAAGAAAATCATGGCTCTGGTACTGGCTGCTCTGATGCTGCTGGGCTGCTGCAGCTTCGCTGCCGCGGAAGATGTTCCGGAAGAATATCCGGAAATCATCGAAGGTCTTGATTTCGGCGGTGCGACCGTCTATATCAACGACTGGTATTCCACCGGCGAACGCGCTGAAGAACCCACCGAAGAACAGCAGGCTCAGTATGATTACTGGGATTGGCTGGAAAAGACCTACAACGTAAAGCTGGTTGAGACCAAGCTGGGTGACTGGGACGGCATGGTGGCCGAACTCCAGAACATCGTTTCCAACAAGGATAACAGCGAGCTGCGCATCGTCGGCGTGTCCGGCGGCTTCTGCGGCCCGGTGCTTGCCAACGGCCTGTTCTCCGAATGGACCTACGGTCTTGAAAACTTCAACGAAGCGACCGTCAAGTTCATGACGATCGGCGGCAAATGCTACGGCGTCTGCGGCGGCAAGTACTTCGAGCCCCGCCAGATGGTATTCTTCAACAAGAAGGTTCTGGAAGATGCCGGCATCGACTGGAACGAGATCTACGACGCTCAGGCCGACAAGACCTGGACCTGGGAAAAGATGGAAGGCTACATGGACGCTGTGAAGCAGGACAAGGACAATGACGGCGAACTCGACGTCTTTGCTCTGACCGGCAACTTCGACGACGGCGTTGTTGGCCTGGTTGTCAGCAACTTCGGCGATTTCTATGAATTCGACGACAACGGCAAGCTGTATTACTCCGCTGACAGCGACGCTACGCTGGCTGCTCTGAACCGCATCCAGGAGTGGAACCGGAACTACTATCGCCCCTATGTCAACTGGGATGATTATAAGCAGTTCTGGCCGGAAGGCAACGTTGCGTTCTTCATCGGACAGTCCTATGAAGGCTTCAACGGCAACGATGTCGTGAACCAGGTTGAAGAGTGGGGCGGCGTGTGCCTGCCCATGGGCCCCAATGCCACCGATTACACCTCCGCTGCCGACAACAACATCTTCGGCATCCCGGCCGTGTATGACGAAGAGACTTCCCTGAAGCTCCAGCAGATCTACACCCTGTATCGCAAGAATCCCGTCATGGATGCGGATACTGAAGCCTGGGCAACCCGCCTGTACGAGCTGACCGACGAGCGCGCTGTTGATGAGACATACGCGTATCTGCGTGAGCACGGCACCATCATGAACTTCAACTACATCGGCGACCGCAACAGCACCATCGGCCCGAACCTCACCTGGGGTATCATGGGCGGCGCTGCTGCTGAGCAGGTTGAAGCTGCTCGTCTGGCCATGGAAGACATGGCGGCTGTGTTCAACGGCGACAAGACTCAG
>CAZUXV010000125.1:0-9086 GCA_964624445.1 uncultured Oscillospiraceae bacterium
GCCGGAATACCGGCATGAAGCGGGTCCGTTTCTTCTTTGAGGGGGAACAGGTGGAGACCGTGGCCGGAACGATCTACTGGGCCGGGGAGTTTATGTACAATATCGGACTGGCGGAGAAAGGGCTCGGCTGACTGCGTCGGCCAAGCCCTTTTTAATTCATAATTCATGATTCATAATTCATAATGATGCATTCCTTATCTTCTTTTATAGTGTTTACATTGCGTTCATAATCTGTACAAAATAGGGGGTTATACTTCACCTTGAAAACCGGAAAGGAGGTTTTTAAGATGAAGAAGATCCTGAATCGGAAAGTGATGGGCATTATCGCCCTGGCGCTTGTTTGTGTATTTGCGGGAACCGTGATCGGCGCTTCCCAGCCCGCTGCAAACGCGGAAGAAAAAGTTGTACTGACCTCGCCCTTTACCGAGGCAATTGCCAAGGTACGGGACAGCGTGGTCGGCGTAAACAACTACCAGATCGTCAACAACAATTACGGCGGATATGGCGGATATGACTATTTCCCCTGGAACTACTTCGGATTCGGCAACGGGTACGGCAACGGATACGGCAACGGATACGGCCGCAATCAGCCGGAATCCAGCGAGGAGATCAAGTACGGCAGCGGTTCCGGCGTGGTCATCGCGAAGGATTACGTGCTGACGAACTACCATGTGGTGGAAGCCGCTCACAGCCTGAAGATCTCCATCGGCGACGATGAGGACAATCTTTATGACGCGACGGTTGCTGCCAGCGACGAAAACAAGGATGTGGCTGTGCTGCATGTGCCGGGCCTGCCGCTGGAACCTGTGGAGATCGGGGACAGTGACGAACTGGTGATCGGCGACTGGGTCGTCAACATCGGCAACCCGATCGGATTCACGGGCACCGCAACCGCGGGCATTGTCTCCGGACTGAACCGGGAAATCGCTTCCGACAACAGCGCCGTGGATAAGTATGGCCGTTCCAGCAAGGTGGTCAACAGCATGATCCAGACCGACGCGGCCATCAACAGCGGCAACAGCGGCGGCGGCATGTTCAACACGGCCGGACAGCTGGTGGGCATTCCGACGCTGAAATATACCGGTTCCCGTTACAGCTCCAACGCTACGGTAGAGAGCATCGGTATGTGTATCCCGATCAATGAGGCGAAAGACGTGATCGAGGAAGCGCTGAGCGGGAAGGGTGAAGAGCAGCAGCCTTCCGCTGACAGCGAAACCCCGGACGCTTCCCGCAATGATCTGAAGGGAAAGCCCAGGATGGGCGTCAGCGTATCCACCTCGGACGGCCAGGGCGGCGCATATCCGAAGGGCGTCTATGTCATCGAAGTGGAAAAGGACAGCCCCGCTGACAAGGGCGGCATCAAAGAAGGCGACATCATCGTCGAAGTGAACGGTACGGTTGTTTCCTCCGTCAGCGAGGAAGTGGAGATCGTTTCCCAGCTGAAGGAAGGGGACGAGGTCGCGGTGAAAGTGTTCCGTCCGGAAAAGGTGACGGACGCCGCTTCCGGCAGGATCTCCACCGACGGCGAATACATCGACCTGACGGTGACGCTTGCCATGCTTGACGCGGTAAACCAGTAAACTGATCATCCCCAAGGCGCTCCGGGATTGCCCCGGAGCGCTCTTTTATTGCCATTCAGGGGGCGGCATGGTAGAATGAAGCCGGTCAAAACCCTGAAAAACCGGAGGATGACAGTGAAGACCAGAAGGATTGCCTGCGTGCTGCTGACGCTGCTGTTTCTTTTGCCCCTGTGGACAGCCGCAGGCGCAGAAGCGGAAGAGGAAACTGTAACCTACCTGAACCTGGACGAGCTGGGGCTGAACTACAAAACAGCCAAAGAGACGCTGGCCCGGTATCCCAACCTGGAAAAGGTGGACATGTTCGATATCCCGGTGGGGAAGACGCAGGTCAGGGAACTGGAGGAACTGTATCCCGGGGTGACTTTCGGGTGGACGCTGAAGATCGGCGGGGATCACCTGGTGAGGACGGACGCGACGGCCTTTTCCACGCTGCACTGGTCCCATTCCACCCCGCATCCGACCGCAGAGATCAGCCTGCTCCGCTACTGCAAAAACCTTCGGGCGCTGGATTTCGGGCATAACGGCGTGGACGACATCTCCTGGCTGACGGAGCTGACGGAGCTCCGCGTGCTGATCATTGCGGTCAACCGGCTGACCGATATCAGCCCGCTGGCCAGCCTGACGAAGCTGGAATATCTGGAACTGTTCAACAACCGGATCAGGGACCTGACCCCGCTGACGGGTCTGACGCACCTGATGGACCTGAATATCTCCTATAACCGGATCAGCGATTATTCACCGCTGTACAAAATGACCTGGCTGAAGCGCCTGTGGATTGCTAAAGGCAGCATGGAGGAGAAGGGTGTGCCGGGAGAAGTGGTCCGGGAACTGCAGGAAAACCTCCCCGGGTGTCAGATTGACTGGCAGTCAAAGCCGACGCTGGGAGGTTGGCGGGAGCATCCGCATCATGATGTGATTAAAGAGATTTTTGATCAAAAAAAGGGGATGCAGTACATTCCCTTCAGCGATTCATTTCCGGAGTATCCGGAAGACGACGAGGACGAAGTCCCGTAGTCAGTGACCGGTACAGGAGCAGGGCTGCGCACAGGACCGCGGCCATCACCAGGAAACCGCCGTGCTCGCCCATGAACCGGCTGGAACTCCGCTGACGGAGGAACTCAATTCCGACGATCGCAGCGAAGCACAGGAAAAGATACAGCGCAGGGAGAAATCGAACGGCTCCCTGCTTTTTTGCGTCCTTTTTGCAGGCAAGAAGCAGGAGTACCATCATGATCACCGCGCAGAGCACCTGCTCCACCCGGACAAACCCCCACATCAAAGCCCGGCTGCGCATGTTTTCAAGCAGCATCTGGCAGGCGCAGAGGCGAAAGACAGCCGTCTCAAACCGCTGACCGGGCCGGCCGGTTTCATCCCGGAGCGAAAGCAGCCCGACGATTACGGCGGCAACGGCTTCCCAGACAAAGACAGCGACATGAGGCTCGCCGTAACGGTTATATACAGCCAGAATCAGATATGCCGAACCGGCGGGAGCTTCAATGAACCGGCCGATGCCCAGGGAACCCAGTTCGATCTCCGCCATCCGCAGGCCCGCGATCAGCAAAGCGCCCGGCAGGGCAAAGCGGTCCAGAAGCTTTCCGGCAGGCCGGTATCCGGCAATCTTTGACGCAAGCCATACGCCCAGCCAGACGCCGGCGGCGCCGCCGGTAAAACAGAATTCGGACGGCTCGAGGCTGAAAAGGACATCCCATTCCTGCATCAGCAGGACATAGAACAGTTTCGCGAAAACAAACCCCAGCGCGGCGCACAGGGGAAAAGAGACCGCGGCGGCAACGGCACCGGGGCGGTCGGAATGAAGCATATTCAGAAAGGAAAAGAGTACAAAAACCGCGGGAACGATACAGAAGATCAGGATCAGATAGGCAGACATGGATCACACCCCCGGCCAGGAAGAAGCAAAATAGATGATGTCCGATATCTCACGCTCATTTTCAAATTCCGGGTTGTTGATCTTTTTGCCGTTGAAATACAGGAAGGCACTGTCTCCGCCATCCAGGTTATAGGCAACCTGAACGTCATCCATGGAAGCGACAAAATCGCGCCAGGGATCAAATTTGAAAGCTTTGCTTCCATATTTGTTTGAACTGGTGACAATGACGCGGTATTTCAGGTGGCCGGTCTGGGCAATCGCCACCCGCTGGGAAAGCTGCTCCGGATCCATGTGGGAAGGGTCTTTCACCCTTTTTTCGCCGTTGTTCACCAGGAGCGGACCGAAATAAAACGCGTTGATGATTTTTTTGCCGTTGATCTCCGTGCCGATATCCCCGGCCATAGGATCTTCGATCCCGTGGAAATCGCCGTCCTCATCGATCAGGAGCACATCCTGGCAGGCGCGGGGCAGAAGCGAGTTCTGGAAGGTGTATCCCTGGCGGATGGTCACATGCACGTCGTTGTTGGAGGTGTAGTTATAGTAGTCCCCGTCTACTGCCAGCACCGCGTTCATGCGACGGGCGATAACAGACCCCAGTTCTCTCGCACGTTTGTCGCTGAAGCTTTCCGCAGCGGCGGTGCGCAGCTGGCTGGGTTCGGTAATCGTTATATCGGCGATCCAGTAACGGACACCGTTATATTCTCCGGATGTAACGTCTACATGGATGGAGGGATCGTCATAACAGTCGGGATCAGTATGAAAACAGGAGGGATCAAGCGGGTTGCCGGGGGAAAAATCGACCGGCAGAGGGAAAATCGGGAGGCTGTCTTCATCATCCTCGGCAGCAGCAAAAACGACTGCTGAAAACACCAGCAGAAGAGCAGCCAGGAACGCGGTCAGCCTTTTCATCTTCAGTCCTCCTTGGATTCTTTCTGATTATATTCGTTCGTGAAAGGCATGTCAAACGAAGGAGGGCCGGGATGACAACGAAAGGGGATCGGTGATATAATACGGATACTTTCATGGAATGATCCGGAGAGGGAACGAAAACGATGAGAAAGATTCCGGGGCTGACAGCCCTGCTGCTGGCTTTCCTGCTGCTTCTGACAGCGGCGGGCGCGCAGGCGGAGAAGTCTGTGCTGATGACCTTTGCCGGGGACTGTACCCTGGGCGGAGAAGGTTCTGTCAGCAAGAACGAGGAGTCTTTCGACACCTTTGCCGAAAAAGAAGGGTATGATTATTTCTTTGCTAATTTCCGGGAACTGTTTGAAAACGATGATATTACCGTCGTGAACCTGGAGGGCGTGCTGTCAGACAGCGCGTTCATGGAAAAGAAGGGAAAGACCTTTCGGTTCCGGGGAAAGACGGATTATGTGAAGATCCTGACCGGCAGTTCCGTGGAGGCCGTTTCCATCGCCAACAACCACATTATGGATTTCAACGCGCAGGGAGCGGAGAGCACCAGCAGGGCGCTGGATGAGAACGGCGTTTCCTGGTTCTGGAACGAAACATACTATGTGTTTGAGCATGACGGGATCCGGGTGGCTTTCTTCGGACTGGAACATTCCAAGTTTTACGGACTGGGCAGCTGGCTTACGCGGACGTTCCGGGAGCTGAAGGACTCCGGCGGGGTCAGTGCCATTGTCGTTTATGTGCATACCGGGATCGAATACAAGGGAGAGCACGAGAACAAGGCGGCCGCAATGGCGCAGGATCTGGTCGGCATGGGCGCCGACCTGGTGCTGCTGAGCCATCCCCATGTGCTTCAGGGGATGGATATTATCGACAACCGCACCGTGTTCTATTCCATGGGCAATTTCGTTTTCGGCGGGAACAGCGCCATCCGCTATGAGAAGTACCATGTGGTAAAAGAAGTGTCCTCGCTCTATTCCATGGCGGTGCAGGTGAAAATGAGCTTTACCAATGAGGGACAGTATCTGGGGCAGCGGGTGGTTATCTATCCGGCGTATATAAGCGACGATCCGAACGTGAACCACTATCAGCCGCGGCGGGTGAACGCGCAGGAGGCGAAGCCGGTACGGGACGCGATCCAGCGGGATACGGCGTTCAACCTTCCGGAGCTGAAGGAGGAAGACGGCTTTGCCGTGATGGAGTTTCCGTATCTGGCAGCGACGGACGATGTCATGCTGCCGGAAGACGATGAAGACTGAGCAGAGAAAGACAGCGAAAAACCGGGTTCCGCAAGGGAACCCGGTTTATTGTTGATTCCGGTGATCAGACCAGCCGGATACCGGCGGCCATCTGTTCGTTGTTGTAGCGCTTGATCAGCGCGTGGATCCGGTCGTAGGGGTTGAGGAGCTTGCTGAGGCTGCGGTCATGGTTCAGGGTGGCGATAATGAAGGAGATATACTTGCTCATATCCGCCTCAACAAACCATTCGGTCTGGGCCAGTTCCGGCTTGCGGTAGGTCAGGTTGGTGGAGATGACCCGGTCGATCAGGCCGTTGCGGTACGCTTCTTCAAAGGCTTCAATTCCGTTGGTGAACAGGGCAAAGGTGCAGCTGGCGAAAATGCGGTTGGCTTTGCGCTTTTTCAGCTCCCTGGCCAGGTCGATGATGCTTTCGCCGCTGGAGATCATGTCGTCCGCGACGAACACGTCCTTGCCCTCGACGCTGTCGCCCAGATATTCGTGGGCAACAATGGGATTGCGGCCGTTGACGATGCGGGTATAATCCCGCCGTTTATAGAACAGGCCCATATCCAGCCCGAGAACGGAGGCGTAGAAGATGTTGCGGTCAATGGCGCCTTCATCCGGCGAAACGATCATCATATGATCCTTGTCGATCCGGAGGGTTTTGTCCTTCCTCAGCAGGGCCTTGAAGATCTGGTAGCTGGGCATGATGCTCTCAAAGCCGGTGGTGGGAATGGCATTCTGGACCCGGGGATCGTGCGCGTCGAAGGTGATGATGTTGCTGACGCCCATGTTCTCCAGCTCCTGGAGCGCCATGGCGCAGTCCAGACTTTCCCGGGAGGCGCGGCGATGCTGGCGGCCTTCGTACAGCATGGGCATGATCACCGTGACACGCTTGGCCTTGCCCCCCATGGCGGCGATGATCCGCTTCAGGTTGGTAAAGTGCTCGTCCGGGCTCATCGGAATGGTCTGCCCGAACATTTTATATTCGACATTGTATGCGCCGGGGTCACAGAGAATATACATATCGTAACCGCGGATACTTTCCTTGATCATGCCCTTGCCTTCACCGTTTCCGAAACGGGGACAGGTGACGTCGATCAGGAAGTTTTCACGCTCGGCACCGGGCGTCGTGCTCATGTCGCCGGGCATGGATTCCTCGGTATGATCCTGCCATTTTTTCAGCCAGCTGTTGACTTTTTCACCCATCTCTTCGGTTCCGGGCATTGCGATGAGCCCCAGGGGACCGACAGGATAGGTGAGAAAAGAGTCTTTGTTCCATGTGCTGACAAAATCTGTCATGACGAACCTCCCAAAATCAGGTCGAGAACGTTACCGACGGGAGTATTATACTCTCAAATTTACAGAAAGAGAAGTGAGAATCTGGTTGTTTCTGTTCCTTTTTTTGCCATTCCGTCCAACTTGCGCGGACAGGATGATTTTATTATAATAAACCATCATGTAAGAAAGGCTGTTCGTGTGTGATGAAACTGAAAAGAACGGGCGCCCTGCTGCTGGTGCTGCTGATGGTTTTCTCCTTCGCCGCGGCGGAAACAGGAGAGACGGTTTCCTTCCGGAATGTTACGGTCAGCAAAGACGCGGAGTATGTGGACCTGGGCAAGATCGGGATCCAGGACAATCAATGGGAAAAGTTCTACGCGTTTCTCGCGGAGCTGCCCAACCTCAAGAAGATTGATATGTACAACACGGTCATCAACCTGAAGGTATGGAACAGGCTGAACGAACAGTTCCCGGACGTTGAGTTCGGCGTGCAGTTCAGGTACGGCCGCCACAAGGTCAGGACAGACGATACCGCCTTTTCCACGCTTTTTGTCGGCGGGGACAAGGACAATCCGGGCGACCGGAAACATTCCTATGACGAGATCGCGATGCTGACCTGGTGCAAAAACCTGTATGCCCTGGACATCGGCCATCATCCGGTCAAGAAACTGGACTTTCTGTATGAAATGCCGGAGCTCCGGGTGCTGATTGTGGCCCTGTGCGACCTGACGGACATTACGCCCATCGCCAGCCTGAAGCATCTGGAATACCTGGAGATCTTCCATAACCGGATCACGGACGTGTCGCCGCTGAAAGATCTGAAGTATCTGATGGACCTGGACCTGGTGCAGAACTTCGTGGAGGATCTGTCGCCCCTGGCGGAGATCAAGAGCCTGAAACGGCTGTGGATCTACCGGAATATCAAAACAGACCTGGAATCTCCGGACGAGGAGACCGTGCGGATGCTGCAGGAAGCGCTGCCGGACTGTTATATCGCGGCGCGGGATACTTCCCGGTCGAAGGCGTGGGTGAACCATCCGCATCAGGAAGCAATCCAGCGGATGTTCCACTCCAGGGTTTATGAACCGTTTGAAGACTCCCTGCCGGAAAACATGCCGGAACCGTGGCGGTCAGAGGCACTGGCAAAGGCGGAAGGGGAAGAAACCTCCGAAGAGACGCCTGCGGAATAATACCATGAAAGGAAATCTATGAAGAAAACCATTCGGGCTGCCGCGGCCCTGCTGCTGGCCGCCTGCCTGTGCCTCGGCACGGCAGGCGCGGAAGGCCTGCAGGCATGCCACAGGGTGACCAACACCTTTACGACCACCACCCAGAAGAACAAAAGCGAGATCAAACTCTGGCACGCGGAAACGGCGCTTCCGGAGGTTACGGAAGAGATCAATACGCTGGCGGAAACCTGGGCGGAGGAGATCGGGCCGACGCTGAAAAACGCGGGCAACAGCGGCAAAAAGAACAGCAGGCTGGACGTGGAGATCCGCTACAGCCGGACGGGACTGAGCTGGCTGAGCTTTATGGTGCAGGCGCGGACGGTTTATCACCAGAAACTGACCGACCAGCGCTTTACCACCCGGACCTACGACATGGAAAACGGGACGCGGCTGTATCTGACGGATATCTTCGAGGATGACGACGATATCTGGGACACGCTGAGCGCCCGGGTGCGGCAGGCGCTGACGGACTACTGGCCGGACGAGGAGCCGGACGCCGAAAAACTGGACAGGCTGTGCACGAGAGAAGCGCTGGAACAGGCGGAATTTACGCTCCACGGCATGTCCCTGGTGCTGCATTATCCGGCAAACGAACTCTATCCGGATTACCACACGCTGATGGAAGTGACCCTCTTCTATCCGGAAATCCGGGATATGATGACGGAAGAAGCGAAGATGCAGACGGACAACCTGTCCTATTACCAGACCTGCGCGCTGACCTTTGACGACGGACCGAAGGCCAAAAACACGCCCAAGGTGCTGGACTCCCTGATGGAGACCGGCGCACGGGCAACATTCTTCGTGATCGGAAACCTGATCAAGGACAACCGGTATCTGGTTCAGCAGGAACATGACGAAGGCCACGCCATCGGATCCCACAACTGGCATCACGGCAATGTGCTCAAATCATCCGACCACGCCCTGCGCATCATGCCCCAGAAGGTGAACCAGGCGATG
>CAZUXV010000126.1:0-6964 GCA_964624445.1 uncultured Oscillospiraceae bacterium
CACTCTGAATATGACGATCAGAGTTAGTAAAAAGGAGGAATTTATATGAAGTGGAATAAAATTGTTTTGGCATTGCTGCTGGTAGTTTGCGTGTTTTGTTCTGGCGCAGCCTTTGCAGACACTGCGGAAATGAGCGAAATCTATATTAACAACGAATACAGCCGTATGTTGGGCTGCGTTCCGGGTGTTTCCTGTGTCATTAAAAAGACAAATGAGAGCGAACACCCGATTGTTCTGGTCGGAATAGACGGAACAATGTGGGCTCCCTGGCGGTCTATTGCCAATCAGGAATGCCTCGCAGAACAGGATATGCTGTTTGTTCGTTGCGATGTGGGACTGGAGACAGAATATCTGATTTACTGTACACGGTCTGAAGCGTACGCCAAAATGGTTGTAAAACAGCTTGGAATAACCTTCCCGGAGACGAAGAATGTAATCCTGTACGCCTTTTCAAAGGGCGGATGGTATGTCAATGACATCTACAAGGAATTGAAGGCACAGGGCTATGGCATCGTATTCGTATGGTGCAATGACGCCTGTCCCGCCTACAAGGATTACTGGAAGGGAGGAAAACTCCCGAACGGACTGGGATATCCGGATGTTGAAGCTGATAATGTGCCAACCTATGTTGCATATTCGACCAAAAAAGAAGGCGTAATCCCGGGACGGGGTACAATCAACGGTTCTACATATGATTATGGTCATTCCCTCAAGCCGGAAAATGTAGTATTCGTAAAAGAATACGTATGTCCTCATAACCAGTTGGGGGCGCGTTCGGCGGAAGACCTGGCGATAGCAGTAAGAGATACCAAACAACACATGTTGAAATAATCGGCATGAAAAATTCATACATCTGGGGCTGTGAGCAACATCACAGTCCCAGACATTTTTTTTGCGAAATGAATGGCGCTGTCTCCCTTTGAAAAAAAGGTAGAATAAAGGCATAGGTAATGATAGAAGCTACAGTCACACAACAGGATGAACGACTTTTTAATTTGGAGGAATCACAGGCTTCTTATGCCTTTTTTATATATTTCTTTCCTTCTTTACAACGCGCACAACCCGCGCGATGAGATAAATATATTGATGAAAAGGAGTGATTGTATGGCAATCACAGAAAAACTGGTACAGGAACTGCGTTCGGCTCCGGAATACATTAAATGCATCGGATACGATCAGAACAACCCGTACCATTATCTCCCGCTTGACTTGCATATGCAGCTTGCGGAAGAGGAAACGGAACGCATGGTTCCGCTGGCAGACAGGCTGATTCTTGCGGCAATGCTGCATGACATCGGCAAGCCGGACTGTATGACGATTGACGGCAAAACAGGCGTCTGTCATTTCTTCGGTCACGCGAAGAAATCCGCGGAGATCGCGGAACGACTGCTTTGGAACGCCGGAATGAGCAAGGAAAGCAGCGAGATTGTGTGCTGGTATATCCGCCACCATGACGACTTCATCAGCTTTGGAGCGGATGCCCCGAAAGACCACCCGTTCATGAGAACCGTAACAAGGGAAAACGTCGCGGAGGTTATCCTGAAATCGCTGATCGCCATTGACGGAAAGGATAAGGATATTAATGCTACCGTGCGTAGTGTGATAACCGGAACCCGACCTGCGTGGGGGAGCCAGCTGCCATGGAAGCCTCTGGAGTTCTTTGTCCCGGCGTGCGCTTTCCATAACCTGCTTGTGCTATGCAAAGCAGACGCGATGGCACAGTCGAAAAGCGTCGTGAAGCCGAACGGTGAAATCCTGACCAGGGAAGAACGGCTGTATGTACTGGATCGCATCGAAGATGAGATCAATAACGCATACACGCTGGCCGTAATGCGCCTGGAAGGAATAAGAAAGGGTGTTTGGCCATGAGCGGTTGGGAACTGGACAGACAGTACGAGCTGGAAACAGACCGGCTGATTGAGGAAAACTTCGGCGGAGAAACCGCTGAAGAAGATTACTGGGACGAGTCTGCGGAAGACCGTGCCCTTGATAAATGGAGGGGATTAGAATGACGAAAACAGCATCTGCGCTGCATGACGCAGTGAAAAAAGCGCTGGACGACCGTCGGTATCTGTACGCCGAGATGGACGAAGAGCAGTTCTATATGGATGCTTTTGCCCAGTATGACGATGCTCTGGACTATAGCAGTATTGCTGAAATTGTAGAGTCCGAGGACCCGGAAGTGACGTTTCTGACCATGCTGGACGAGATGTGGACGTGTGCTGTCGAGGCTGAATACGACGATATGATCAAAGAAGTCGAAAAAGATCTGCAGAAAGACGGTTTTGACACCGACGAATTGCATGAGGAAATCGAAGATCAGGTTCGTAATCAGCTGACTGTCCGGGCGCCATACGGGCATTATCTCAAGCAAACGTTCAAAGTGAATATTGTCATGGATACCGGAGACGCTAACTATGAGTACACTTTGAACGCGCAGTATCCTGGAACCGCGTATAACGCTGTTCGTCCTCCGCAGGAAGGCGAGGACGGCTATGAGCCTTATGATAAAGAGAACTATATCTCTGAAAAGGCCGGCATTGCGTGGCTCGCGTCTACCCAGGGATACAGCCGGACGCAGCTGCATGAAGCGCTTATGAACGATAACCTGCTGACAGCGGAAAAGCTTCGCGGAGGCAGGCTGACGTTCCTTGAGTCTACGCGGCTGGAAATGGCGAATTGCCCGTCCAGTATGCCTGCAGTCTGTTTCCTTGTCGAAATGACGCTCGAAGACCTGCTGCACCTGAACAGGCTGATCCGTATGCAGGATCGGAATGGTGTGTTCTATGATGCTACGAAAAAGCCTGACTGCGGAACCTTCAGGATCGAAAAAGATACCGTTACGGGGTTGTTCGATTGCTGGAGCGGAGGCGGTAGCTTCTTTGAGATCAGTCTGGAAAAGGATATTGATATCCCGGTTCGTTTCATTCGAAGCGCTACGCCGGACATCAATAACTGCATGGGCATCCGCTACTGTGTGAGTGATGTGTACTCAGCCGGAGAAGACTGGTGGCACGACACTGCCGGAGCGATCACTGACCCGGAAACGAAAGGGGAGAAAACCACATGAATGTAGTGTTTGCTTTAATCGGTATTGTCTGCGCTGTCGCGTTTCTTGTATGGATCGCGAATCTGGCAGACCGTACATACTGATCTGAATTTGCGTCTTCTTCGGAAGGCGCATTTTTGTTTGCCGGAATGGCATTCGCCGGGCCGGGAAAGAAAAGAAAGTATGTTTTTTATAAGAATGTTTAAAGACGCGCTTTAGTCCAAATAAACAGGATGAAAGATGCGATTTAAACATCAATTTTATTGAGATGGAGGAATCATTATGGAACCCAGGAACTATGCTTTGGAAAACCCGAGAGAGATCTTTACGAATTTCTCGGGGAAAGAGGGAAACCGGGTTACACTGGCTGTCGAATGCCATATGAACCCGGCAAAAGTGGAGGATGAATACTCTCCGCAGTCGCTCTTCGGAAAGTATTCGCGCATTGTTTTCAGCATGATCCGGAACGGTGAAAGCGTGAAAGCGAATGTGAACTTCGACGAGCTCCCGGATATCCGGGAACGCACCGCGTTTGCGCGTACTAAGGTCTATGAACGCGAGCTTGGTGTAATGCCTGCCGCGGAGACTGGTGAAGCACTTCCGATTGCCTACACAACAACCTTTACCATGGGTCCCTTCAAGGGGCGTACCCCTGCGGATGTTGTTATGGAAGACCCGGATGGAAATCGCGGAAAACTGCAGGAGCAGTATAAGTTCCTGCGGGACAATGTGGCGAAATTCCCAAGGAACCAGACTATCATGGACGCGATCACGAACGCGTATGAACTTCTGGAAGCCGGTAAGCTGGTAAAGAAGAACGAGCCTGCCGCGGCGTCCGGAAAAGCTTTCGAGATCTATAAGTCCGGTTACCGTCCTCTGACGCGGGTCAAGAGGGAAGACGGACTGTGCAAGGTGCAGGAAATGACAGTCATGTGTGACTTCGGGAGGAAATACCCGTTTGAACTGACGATCACGGAGTATTATGCTCCTGTCACCAGCAACAACGGGCGCCTGAACGTTCAGGCTGCCGCGATTGACCAGGGATCCGTTAAGAGGGTAACTTCTTACATGGGTATGAAAGAATGGAACGACCTGCTTTCCAGACTGGACGATCAGAAGGCAATGTTCATCGCCACATACGGCCCGGAACTGCTTCGCGAAGCAGACCGGATTGTCGCGGAGAAATTCCAGCAGCGCCAGAAGGCTGCTGTGTAAGGGAGGAAAATACAATGAAAAAGTACGATGGTATCCATGACAACAAAGAGATCTCCTGGAATGGTCGGGCGTATGTAACGTCTGACATTTCCGATCTCTTACTGTTCGATATTTTCTTCGATGAGGCACTGCCGGAAGAATTCCAGGCAACGCTTTTCAATATCAATGAGGTTCGCCTGCGTGGTGAAGACTCAGACGAGTGTGTCCCGTGCGACTGCCTGAATGCCGCCGCGATCTACGCTCTGAAAAACCAGATTTTCGACGAGTGGCGAGGCGGCTGCGAAAACGCAGATAAGGACGGCTGCCTGTGCGGCGAACTTCTCGCGGAAAACATTGTGCCGGCGTGTGTTCACGAAGCGGAAGACTATATGGCTTCCGTAGGGTACGGAGACGCGGAGCGCAACAGGCTGTTTGGAAATCTCTATGGGATGAAAATCGCATGGAAATGGCCGCTGGAAGTCAGAATCGACGGGGAACCCGCCAAGCTGACTGACCTGGCGTTTGACGCGGTGAAGAAAATCATCGAACAGATGCTGGATAACGAATGCCGCGGCGGCATGTGGTAAACAAAGGGAGGAATTGATATGAGTGCAGTGAACTGGAAGTCAGTCCCGGTCTATAAGCGTTCCGCATCGTATGCCCGTGAAAACGGCGAGATTGAGCTCTTCCGCGAGTCAAATAAGGCAAACAGCTTGTGCAGAACTGCTGTGGAATCTGCAATCCGTGAGGCTTTCGACGGCTTTTATCTGGGAAAGGATTGTGAGAAGCCTGTTATCGAGGAGTTCGGAATAGAACGTGTCTGTTATGTCCTCGCGATCACGCTTCGGGTCAAAAACAGCGACGGACGCTTCTCCGTAGACAACAGGAAATGGGCAAAGAGCTATCCGATCTCTGAGGATCCGGAAGATGAGCAGGATGTGCTGAATAGCAGCGTCATGGCTGTTGTCGAAAGTCACCCGGCAGTTCTGGAAGGCTTCGTGAACAGGGTTCGCACCATTGCTGAAATCTTTTCTTCCGACGCGAAAAAAGAACACGCGCAAGATGTAAAGGAAAAGGCAGGCGAAAAGGTATCAACGGATTACGAAAAAGTCTGTGAGATACAGAAGCTGCTCTGGAAAGACGATGACATGATGAATCAGGAAACGCTCTTCGCGCTTCAGGAAAAGTTCGCGGATTATGCGCTGGAAGTCGCCATGCGTGAAGGCCGGTGCGACGATCTTGTGAAAACCTTCCCCTGGTTGTACAAGACAAGGATGGATTAATAACGCTTACTGGAACCGGGAAACCGGTTCCTTTTTTTTAACCGCCAAAACAAATGTTCGAGTAATCCAGTTAATTGCTCCCGCGTCGGCGGAGCGTTTTTTTGATCAAAAAACAGGGGCTCAATGAGTCCCTGTCGCTATAAGGTCTGCCGGATCTTACTTCTTGCCCTTCTTGGCATTGACAGCTTCCTTCAGAGCCTTGCCGGCCTTGAAAGCGGGAGCCTTGCAGGCAGCGATCTTGATCGTTTCGCCGGTGCGGGGATTGCGGGCCTGGCGGGCAGGACGCTTCTTGGCTTCAAAAGTACCGAAGCCGATCAGCGCGACCTTGTCGCCGGCAACCAGCGCTTCCTGGATCGCGCCAAGGACAGCGTTCAGGGCAGTTTCAGCATTCTTTTTGCTCAGTGCGGCTTTTTCAGCCACTTTGGCAGCCAGTTCAGATTTGTTCATGGGAAAACCTCCTGTAAATAATTATGGAACGATATTTAACGGTTCCACTATTATTATACATCAGAATCGGCGTTTTTGAACACTTGTAGCAACATTTTGCACAAAAAACTACGGAGGATAGGGAAATCCTCCGCAATTATGGGCATTTAGACCTGCATCAAGGAGATTACAACCGGATCGACAGGGAAGAAGAGCATTACGCTCGGATCTGGATCTTACAAAGTTACTGTGACTGCACCAACGGGCTATTCCAGCGAAACCAGTACATCTTTTAAGATTGCAAAGGGGACGGAAGCCCAGAGGATCAACGTCAAGATTTTGCCCGCCTATACCTGCAAAATCAAAGTGGTTGACAGCACCGGTAAAATCGTGAAAGGCGCACAGGTGTATGTGTTCAATCCGATTTTCTATTCTTCCAAAGACACAAACAGCTCCGGATTGGCAACTTTCAAAGATGTTGCTCACGGCTCCCGGCAAGTGGACTGTATCAATGCCGTTAATCCGGCATTAAGAGCCCGAGACCGGGCTCTTTTTTGCTTTCCGTGCGCGTTTTATGCAAGCTACGGGGGATAGCAAAGATTATGAGAGAAGTTTGCGTAAAGGTAGGTATGGTAAGCCGTCTGGAAACCCATTGATGCAACCTTTATACGAACAACAGAAGAAATTACAAATTAATGTGCAATATTCTGTAAAAAATGACGAAATCATGCTAAAAACTGTATAATAATAACGTAAAATCTATTGACAGCAACGTAAACAAGGAGCAAAATAGCAGTAAAGGAGGGTTCGGAATAACGAACACAGAAGCAAATCCGCGAAGTTTCGAGCAAATTTCACAAAAACTAAGTAGACGAAAAAGAGGAAAGAACGGTATGGCAGGAACTGCATACACAAAAAAGACGCCGGACGCGCCGGCTCCCGTTGTGACAAAAGACCTTTCAAAAGAGAAGGGATATACGCAACAAGGAGTACCGCCTTGCGCCGGCGAAGG
>CAZUXV010000126.1:6974-8983 GCA_964624445.1 uncultured Oscillospiraceae bacterium
AATGAAATTAATAAAAGAAATAGATAAAGAAAAATTAGTTATTATGGTTACACATAATAACCTTTCAAAAGAGAAGGGAATCACAACCACGGTCGAAGAAATTACGCCTGAGCTTGCGAAGTTCTATATGACCAAAAACAACCCCAATCAGCGCAAAATCAAGTCTTCTGTTTTAAGGAGTTACATTGACGACATCAGAAAAGGGCACTGGGAACTGAATGGCGAGCCCATCATCTTTTCAAAGAGCGGCCTTCTGATGGATGGGCAGCATCGGCTCATGGCTATCATCCACTCCGGAATCCCCGCGCTGATCTTAGTCGTCCGCGGAGTAGATGATACAAACAAAATCTATGATGTCGGCGCCAAGCGAACTGACGCAGACCGCAGCCGTATTGAAGAAACGGATCTCCCGTCCTGCGCGCTTGCGGCCTCCAAAGCACTGGTCGGTCTTTTCTCTGTGGTTGGAACCGGCGTTGAAACGAAGTACCACTGTGACCACGCGGGAGAGCTTCGCCGTGCTTACAACGCTTGTTGCCAGGGCATGATCGGGAGAACCGCTCAGAAAACTTCCTGTGTTCTGGCTTCATATCTCATGCTGCGCACGAAGAAGCTCCTGTTTCATGAACTGGATATGTTCTTCCAGATCTTCAATAGCAATAGCGCGACGCCGGCGGGAACTGAGCATGTCGCATCCCCGGCGCTTACCGCCCGGAAAATGTTCGATGCCATGGAGGAGATCCGAGTTCGCCGGACACGGACGCAGCTGGAGATTCTGATCCGGGCGATGGAGGATTTCGCGTCGGGTACGGAGCGGACCATCGCTTACTCCCTGGACGCCGATGAGCACTGGCTCAAGTACGCAAACACTGTGAGAGCAGAGGATGGTCTGGATGCGTAAACGACGGCCGTTTGACAATCTTTATGTCGATTATGGGGCCATCGAGGAGGCTACAAGCCTTTCAGATCCATGCCTGCGCGTCGGACTGTGCCCCAAGGCGGGCAATGACATGACCACGTGTTATGACTGCCCAGACAGGCGCTGCCCGGTTGGAGTCAAAATCCGTGACTTACTGGAAAAAGAGACAGCACCGGATGCGACACCGGCCCAAGTGCCCGTGGAGGCTGTGCAAGAAATGCCTCTGATGGATATAGAAAGGCAGGTTTTTACGGAAGCGGTAAACAGCCGCATCCCCATCCGGAAGATGCTGAAGATCTACGATTTGCTTCCGACCCACCCGCTTCGGTACACACGGAGGGACGCGAAAGACTTCCTCTACGGGTATCTGGAAAGGCATCCGGATCCGGACGCGAAACAGGCACTGGACGAAGCACTTGAAAAAGAAGCGAAAGCCGATTACGAAACCCTGAAAAAACAGGTTTTGATCGGGAAAGACATCGGATGGACTGAAGACGCATCAGAAGCCGCGGCGGCGCAGATGTTCCGGGACAGGGACAGGGTCACAGGGAAGAGCGCGCTGGCCTATGTATACGAGCTGAAACAAAGGTACGGTCCTTACACGGGCGAATCGCCTGTGCCGATGACCGCTGAAAAAGCTGAAGACTCGTACAAAGACGATGTAGACACGGCGTACGAGGAGTTGCTGGACGAGCTCGACTCGCTGCGCGAGGAGTACGCCGCCCGTGAGGAACAGATCCACGCGCATATGGATCTGATCAGTCAGATGAAAACGGCTTATCAGGGCATGATTGTGGCAATCCGGGAGTCTGAACGCAAAATAGGCCTGTTCCCGGAGGCGGACAGGACGCCGCTGAAGCAGCTCCTGACAGATACAGAAGCGATCATTACAGAAGATACGGAGGACCTGGATGACTCACTCGGAGATTCACCCAATGACGAAAAAAGCCAAGCAGGATTTTGAGGCGTCCCTGCAGGACAAGACTCCTGTGCGCTGGATCATGATCAATCGCCCGAAAATCCGAACTGTGCAGGAAGCCGTCCGGATGCTGAACCGACACTGCGCCTTGTATCCGGACATCGCGGAGAAATA
>CAZUXV010000127.1:0-8882 GCA_964624445.1 uncultured Oscillospiraceae bacterium
GCCACCGGAAGATAGCAGTTATACGCGCTGAAACGGCAGGTGTCCTTCACAGAGCAGTCGCAGCAACGCTTCGCGGAGCCCTCCGGCGCGTTTTCCTCCTTAAAATATGTCAGGTCACCGAAGGAAGCGATGGTCTCACAGCCGCTGCCGGCCAGCCAGACCAGCAGATCCATGTCGTGGCAGGATTTCTGCATGACCAGGGGGCTGGCCAGATCGCTGCGCCGCCAGTTGCCGCGGACAAAGCTGTGCGCGATATGAAAATTGCCGATGTTCTCGTTATGCTGAATCGTAATGACCTTTCCGATTTTCCCGCTGTTCACCGCGTCCTTCAGCGCGCGGAAAAAGGGACTATAGCGCAGCACATGGCAGACCGTCACATGACGCCCTGTCCGGACCGCTGTTTCCTCGATGGCCAGGGTTTCCCCGGGCACCGGAGAGATAGGCTTTTCCAGCAACAGGTGATAACCTTTTTCCATGGCGGGGATCGCTTCGCTGAAATGATCCCGGTCCATGGTGGCGATGATTGCCGCGTCGCCCAGTTTCGGACCGGCGAGCAGGTCCTTGCCGGTGGCGAAACGGTATTCCGCCGGAATGCCGAAGGCATCTCCGGCGATTCCGCGCTTTACCTCATCCGGTTCGGCGACAGCCGCGATCTCATGCCCTTTTTCGTGGGCGTATCTTGCATAGATCATTCCCCGCTGCCCCGCGCCGATCAACACAAACTTCATATCTGTCTCCTGATGAAACTATGATTTTGTTTACTAAACATTATCATATGTTTCAGATGCTGTCAACAGCTATTTGGAAAGATTTACAAAGCTAGATACATTGTTAATAAAAAAGAAACAATTTGATTTTTGTTTCATAAACATCTTGACAAAGCGAATTTGTTTCATCTATTATAAATGCAGCAGTAAATCCGAATCACCGCTCCGACCGTCTTCAGAAAGGAAGCAGCGCATGGCAAATATCCGCGATGTGGCCCGCCGGGCAAACGTCTCCCCTGCCACGGTCTCCCGCATCCTGAATGACAATCAGGTGTACAAAACCACGGACGAAACCCGGGAACGGGTGCTCCGCGCCGTCACGGAACTGGGATACCAGGCCCCGGTCCGGAAACAGCCCCGAGCTGCCGAAAAGCCGGAGTCAGACCGTTTTTCCGTGGGCGTCCTGCTGGCCACCACCAGGGGGAAATACAGCGACCCCTATTACCTGTCCATCCTCAGCGGGATCGAGGACGAACTGAACCGGCTGGGAGGCACGGTCTCCATTATCCAGACGGAGCAGGAACTGGAAGATCAGACGATCCTCAGCCGCCTGCTGGCCGCCGGGCTGTCCGGGCTGATCATGATGCGTCCCCTCTCCGAACCGCTTTTTGAACAGCTCCGTTCCTTGATCCCCCATATTGTCGGGATCGATACGGGGCATATGCCCATCGACAATATCGAATACGACCACCTGCGGGTCAGCAAGATGGCCGTGGAATACTTATTCAAAAAAGGACATACCAGGATCGGCTATATCGGCGGCAGTGTAAGCAAAAAAGCGCCTATGAAACGTTCCCGCCGTTTCCGCAGTTACCTGGAGACCATGGCAGACCTGGGCCTGGAAGTCCGGCCTGAATGGGTGCTGAACTGTGAATGGGACGACAGGAAATGTGTCTCCCTGGTCGAGAAAACTTATAAGGAGTATGGCCTTCCGACCGCCTTTTACGCAGCCAGCGACCTGATGGCCATGGCTGCCCTCCGCGCCCTGTATCAGCTGGGCGTCCGGGTGCCTGACGAGGTGGCGGTGATCGGCATGAGCAATATCGAGATGAGCCAGTACGCCAATCCGCCGCTGACCACCATCGACGTTCCCATGGTGGAAATGGGCATCACCGCCGCCCGGGTCATCGCCCAGCGCGTTCACGGCGACGATACCCTGCCCAAGCGTATCCTGCTCCCCTCCCGTCTGATCGAGCGGAATTCCGTCTGAACTTTTCTTCTCCGACAATAAAGGAACCGGCCGCCGGCCGGTTCCGCTTTTTTACTTTTCGTCCTCCCATCCCAGGGTGAAATACCATTCCGAAGGCTGGATATATTTGAAATTCGGCTCAAAGCTCACATCGAACCCCTGATTCAGGTACAGTTCCTGAAAGAGTTCCCGGTGCTGCACCACATAGTGCTTCGGCGGAAAAGCGATCTTTACGGACTTTTCTCCGAGTTTTACTGCCCGCCGGATCTCCTCGTTGATTTTTCCGCAGTACCAGATGCACCGGAGGGACCGGCTGCCCGGATTCTTTCTTTTGCTTTCTTCGTTTGCCTGCTGCCTGTCCATCCGTTTCCTCCTCCCGTTTACAGATCCCTGACCGTCAGTCCCTCGCATTCGTTCAGGGCATCCTGATGGGCCACCACACATACCGCGCCGTCTTTGCTGAAAGCGTTGAGCCACTCTGCGCAGCGGACCAGATCCTCCGGCTGTGCATGCAGGATCTGCAACCTGATCCTTTCAGCCTCTTCGCGGGTATAGCCGGTCATATACCGCCCGTCCGCGAGGGAGCCCTTGTCCCGGGGGCTGAGGAGCGGATTGAGTTCGTTCAGTGCGGAAATGATATACTGGTCCATATCCTCTCCCTGCTGAGCGAAGGCACACAGGAACTCCGCGGCATCTCCGTCCGCCTTCAGCGTTTTCGAGGGAGTCGGATCCCGGAACGAATAGGAGAAGATGTTGCCGTTCCGGTCCACCTGGATGCCGGCGCCGTAGGCGCCTCCCTGAACCCGGATCCGGTTCCACAGGTAGCCCAGGGTCAGGATTGAGGAAGCCAGCCACATGCTGCCCTCGAAGCGGAGCCCCAGTTTTCCCAGCCGGTATCCCCTTGTCGCGAAGCCGATCTGTGCCGGAATGCGGAATCCTGCGGCCATAGGCGAATCGGCTTTGTATACCCGGTTCTCCGGGATTTTCATTCCCTCCGGGAAGGCAGAAGCCAGTTTTGCCGGAAGGATTTCCTCCGTGGATGTTACACTGATGGTCATCCGGCTGCGGCAGAAAGTTTCTTTCATCATCCGCTCTGAAAGGCGGATCAGTTCCGGCAGTTCCTTTTCGCTTTCCCTGGCCAGCCGGTGGATATATGCTGCCGCCGCATCTCCGTCCAGGGCATTCTTCACGGCGTTCTCGGCGCTGAAATGGCTCAGGGCGTTCTTCACGCCGATCATATGGCCCGCGCCCAGGATCCGCTGGCGTGCAGCCAGCTCGTTCTGGCGGAACATTTCCGTCATCTTGTCGGTGTCTTCAAACAGCGTGGATGTCAGGATCTCGGCAATCAGCTCCCAGGCTTTTTCCGCGTTCTCTTCCAGGGCGCTGACGAAGGCGCACAGATACGGTGCGCAGGTTTCATCCTGCCCCGGGTCAGCCCGGGTGATAATCGTAAAGCCGACAGATCCGGTCCAGCGCTTGATTTCCTGCTGCAGCGTCCATGCATCGTGTTCCTTTGTCGGCAGGCGGCCGAGCATGCCGGTCAGCTGGGACAGTTTTGTCAACTCTTCCAGGCTGTAATCCGTCAGCAGGAAATAGGCGCGCAGGTGCACAACGCCATTACAGTTGAGACGATGGGTCATCACGGGCACGCCGCCACAGTCCCTGATCTCTGTTTCCACCCATTCAGGCTCGATGTCCGCATCTTCCTTGCGCAGACGCGGCAGCGTCTTCAGGCTGTCCGGGCTGTCCGGTGCATTCTGCCAGGCTTCGATGGACGCAATCAGGCAGTCGTTGGCTTCTCTTTCCGCTTCCGTCCAGCTGCCGACAATCTTCTGAAGGGATTCCGCCTCCCGGCGGCGTTTTTCCTCACCCAGGCTCCGTGAAGGCAACGTATGCAGCACGACCCGGTTTTCCGAGTTCAGAAGCATGTCCGCAGCAAGCTCGTCAAAGCGGCCCGTTTCAAGATATTCCCTCAGTTTCTTTACGACTTCCGCCGTTTCCAGGGCATCCGTCGGATCGGCGCCGTAAATCCAGCTTCCGACACAGCGGATGCACCGCCCGATCCCCTGGGGCTCATCCTCTTCCCGAAGCATATAGACAGCCCGGTTCAGGGAAGCTTCCACAGCGTTCCGGTCAAGCCCTTCCCGGCGGATTGTTTCGCCGGTTTCCTCAAGCAGGGCAAGAAGTTCTTTTTCCCGCCCGTCGGTTACGTTATCTGCGTGAATGGTCACCCAGCTCTGGAGCGTCGTGTCGTCCACGGTGGCCGAAAGATCCTCAGCCAGTCCCCGTTCCAGGGCGGCGCGTTTCAGCATGGCTTCATTGCTGCCTGTCAGCACGTCGCAGATGATGCCCCGGGCCATGTTTTCCGCCCGGTCCCTCCAGGTGCCGGTAATCCGGGCAAGGGTCAGGTGTCCCCGGTTTTCCTCCGGCTCCTCCTGGCCCAGTTCATACATAATCGTGTCTTCGGAGCCTACGGGCGTCTGGAAGGTATAGAACGGCAGATCCTGCATACGTTCATACCGGTCCAGGTAGGAGGCAATCAGGGAAAGCATCTCCTCCATGTGCAGGGCTCCGTCCAGGTAAAACAGCGCGTTGGATGGATGGTAATAACGCCTGTACTGTTCGCAGAATTTTTCGTACGTCAGCGAAGGGATTGTCTCGGGATCGCCGCCGCTGTTATATCCGTAACAGGTGTCCGGGAACATCTGCTGCATGATCCGCCGTTCAATCAGCGTATCCGTATCGCTCATGGCGCCCTTCATTTCATTGAAGACAACGCCCTTGTATACCGGTTCGCCGTTCCCGTTCCGTTCGATATGCCATCCTTCCTGGCAGAATCTTTTGCGGTCTGACAGTACCTTCGGGGCGAAAACGGCATCCAGGTATACGCCGGCCAGGTTCAGCAGGTCCCGCGGATTCCGGCTTGCAACCGGATACATGGTCATATCCTGGAAAGTCAGCGCGTTCAGGAAAGTATTCATGCTGCTTTTCAGGAGTTCCACAAAAGGTTCTTTCACCGGATACTTTTCGCTGCCGCACAGCACACTGTGCTCCAGGATATGGAACACGCCGGTGCTGTCCTCCGGCAGGGTGCGGAAGGTGACGGAGAATACCATGTTCTCGGCTCCGTTGTCCACCCAGAAGACCTGCGCACCGGTCTTTTCGTGCTCCAGGAGCACTGTCCTGCCGTGCAGCTCACCGCTTTCTCGGGTTTTCAGAACAACAAAGCCGTTCAGTTTCTGGTCCTTTTCAAAAATCATGTGCGGAAACCTGCCTTCACAGGTGCCTTTCTGTCAGAATGATCGCAGAATCATTGTAGCGGTTTCAAATTCCTTGTCAAGGCAGGAATTCCGGGGTTTTTGTTGTATTATTACTGTGCGGGCAACGGCCCGCCTGTATCCGGAAAGGGGGTTCTGGCCAATGACGATCCGTGAAAGGCAGGAACAGCAGGAAAAGGCCCTGCTGGCGCCCTGGGCTGCCCGTTCAGCCGAAACCGCCGGCCGGGACCGGCCCGTGACCCCCTGCGACCTTCGGACGGAATATCAGCGGGACCGGGACCGTATAATACACTGCAAATCCTTCCGCCGCCTGAAGTTCAAGACCCAGGTCTTTCTCTCCCCGGAGGGAGATCACTACCGGACCCGGCTTACCCATACGCTTGAAGTTTCCCAGGTGGCAAGAACGCTGGCCCGCTCCCTCCGCCTGAACGAGGACCTGACGGAGGCCATTGCCCTGGGCCATGATCTGGGCCATACGCCATACGGTCATATCGGTGAGCGTACACTGAACGATCTGCTTCCGGAAGGGTTCCGGCACAACGAACAGAGTCTCCGGGTCGTAGAGTTGCTGGAGAACCGGGGCGAAGGCCTGAACCTGACCAATGAAGTCCGCCAGGGAATCCTTTCCCATTCCGGGAAGACCGAGCCGGCCACCGTAGAGGCGGAATGCGTCCGCCGGGCAGACCGGATCGCGTACCTCAACCACGATCTGGACGACGCGCTCCGCGCCGGCATCCTGAAACCCTTCGAGCTTCCGGAAGACTGCCTGCACATTCTCGGACACAGCCACCGTGAGCGGATCAACACCATGATTACAGACATCGTTTCCCGCAGTGAGGATCAGCCGCATCTTTCCATGAGTGAACCGGTGGAGACCGCCATGAACGGCCTTCGCGAATTCATGTTCGACCGGGTTTACCGGGACGGCTGGCGGGATCCGGAAGAGGCCCGGTGCGACTATGTGCTCCGGCACCTGTTCGAGTATTACTGCGAGCATCCGGGAGAAATGCCGGAAGAATTCGTCATGATCGGTTACCGGGACGGTACCGAGCGCAGCGTCTGCGATTTTCTTTCCTGCATGACCGACCGCTATGCCACCCGGAAATTCCAGGAACTGTTCGTACCTTCCGCCTTCCCGGCGTTTTAACCTTCCCCTTTCCCTTTAACCCTTACCCGCTGAAAAGAAAGGTGATTTCCGTCCATGTCCTCCCGCTACCCTGCTGCCTGGCTGGATGAACTCCGAAGCCGGTCTGACATCGTGCAGATCATATCCGGTTATGTGGCGCTGAATAAAAAAGGCCGGAAATACTGGGGCCTGTGTCCGTTCCACGGCGAAAAGACCCCTTCTTTTTCCGTGGACGGAGAACACCAGCTGTATTACTGTTTCGGATGCAAAGCCGGCGGAAATGTTTTTCATTTCTATATGGAAATGGAACATTGCACATTCAGTGAAGCTGTTAACCAGCTCGCCGAACGGGCGCATATGACGCTTCCGGAACTGGAACGGGATGAAGATTATGAACGCCGCCGCACCCAGCGGGAACGTCTGCTCGCCGCGAATAAGGAAGCCGCCCGGTTTTATCACGAAACGCTGTTCACCCCCGCGGGCGCCGCTTCCCTGGCGTACCTGCGGAGGCGCGGACTCAGCGACGGGGTGATCCGGAAATTCGGACTGGGCGCTTCCCCCGACGAATGGAGCGTGCTGAGCGACCGCCTGATGGAAAAAGGCTTTACCCTGGACGAACTGACTCTGGCGGGACTGACGGTCCGGAAAAAGGCTGAAAACGGTAAAGACCGGTATTTTGATATGTTCCGGAGCCGGGCCATGTTCCCCATTATCGACGCTTACGGAAACGTGCTGGCCTTCGGCGGCCGCACCCTGGAAAAGCGGGAGCCGAAGTACCTGAATACTGCCGATACGCCGGTGTTCAACAAACGCAAAGGTGTCTTTGCCGCCAATCTCCTGCGCCAGCAGCGCCATCTGGACCGGGTGATCCTGGTGGAAGGCTATATGGACGTCGTCAGCCTGACGCAGTTCGGCGTAGAGGGGGTCTGTGCAACGCTTGGTACCGCTTTGACCGCCGAACAGGCCCGGTTGCTGAAGCGGTTTGCCCCGCAGGTTTATCTTGGCTATGACGGCGATTCCGCCGGTCAGCACGCAATTCTCCGGGGTCTTGAGATTCTTGAGCAGGAAAACGTTCCTGCCCGGGTGCTTGATTTCCCGGACGGACTGGATCCGGACGAATTCATCCGCCGGGACGGGGCTGAAGGCTTCCGGAATCTGCCTGCCGTCTCCCCCGCCGTTTACCGTCTTCGCCGGCTGAAAGAACAGTTTGATCTTTCCGTCCAGGACGGCCGGCTGGCCTATGCCCGGGGTGCCTCTGAGATCGTCTCCGCGGTGGATCCACTGGAGCGGGACGTGCTCCTCGGCCAGCTCTCTCTGGAAACTGGGTTTTCCCGGGAAACGCTGACAGAACAGATGAACCTGTCCGCCCAAAAAGCAGCCGTCCGGACGCCTGAACCGTCCGCCCGTCCCCGGACGCCCGTCAGGACTGTTTCCGGAGAGGTCGGCACAGATGATATGAAAGCGCAGGAACTGCTCATCAGCCTGTTTGCCTCCGGCAAGATCCCGAAAGATATGATCGAAGAAAAGGATTTTGACGATGACGAGTTGAAATCATTATACAGGGAACTGGCAGCCGGGGCTTCTCCCGCATCCCTGCCGGATCTTGCACCGGATGATGCCTCCCGTTCCCGTTACACGCGTCTCCTGCTCACGCCTGCCGCCGGCAGCACGGATGAGATGATCTCCATGGCAAACGATTGTCTCGTCCGGATCCGCAGGACCAAACTCGAAAACCGATACGAAGAACTGTCACAGGAGATTTCCTCCGCCTCCGGGGAACGGCTTTCCGCTCTCCTGCAGGAAGCCCGGGAGATCTCCGATAAGCTGAAAAAGCTGAAATGAACCATGCTTCCCGGACAGGTCGTCTTTCCGGGGCCGACCGGCTTTGCGCCGCACCAGAAGGAGAGGATTCCATTGTCGCTTTCACCCGAATCAAAGCAGAACCGTCTGGACGAATTGTATGATTACGGAAAGTCCAAAGGTACCATCACCTATAAAGAGATCATGGACCGTGTTTCCGGTATGGATCTGGATGCCGATCAGCTGGATCACATCCTGGAAACGCTGGAAGCCTACGGTGTTTCCGTTGTCAACGACACCGCTGACCGCCAGGTTACCCTGACAGAGGAGCAGGCTGCCGACCAGGCGGCCGAAGTGGCCCGGATCGAGGGAGACACGCCCATCGATCTGAGCGTTCCGGAAGGAATCAGTATCGACGATCCGGTGCGTATGTATCTGAAGGAGATCGGCAAGGTTCCCCTGCTGACAGCTGAAGAAGAGATCGAGATCGCCAAACAGCTTGAAGCCGGGGACGAAAGTGCCAAACAGAAGCTGGCCGAGGCCAACCTGCGTCTCGTGGTTTCCATCGCCAAGCGCTACGTCGGCCGCGGCATGCTCTTCCTGGATTTGATCCAGGAGGGGAATCTGGGACTGATCAAGGCCGTCGAGAAGTTTGACTACCGCAAGGGATTCAAATTCTCCACCTATGCCACCTGGTGGATCCGCCAGGCCATCACCCGCGC
>CAZUXV010000128.1:0-8811 GCA_964624445.1 uncultured Oscillospiraceae bacterium
GGCCGATACATGCTCCCCGACTTCCATAAAACTGCCCGGATCAAGAACTTCCAAAACTTTGGAAATTGCAGTTGTTCGTTCATCACTAGGTACCGTAACGATGTCCGTGGACGCATGCGTGTTCGATAAACGCATCCTCGGCAAGCAGTTTATCATATTCCTCTTCAGAAATAAAGTGGTAATGTACATCTTCGATCTCATTTTCCCGCTGTCCTCTTGTCGTCACGCTGACCGAAAAGCAAAAAGACGGATCTTTTTCGAGAAGTTTTGCAACAAGCGTTCCTTTTCCGGCTCCGGACGGGCCGGAAATAACCAGCAGCATCCCTTTCCTGTTTTCTTTCATGCGTCTTCCTCCATCCCTTTTCGTTCATCAATGCGGGCCGCGACTGTTTCAGGCAGCAGCGGTGAAAGAATAACATGTTCCGAATCTGTTACGATCACGGCGCGTGTCTTATGGCCGCATGTCGCGTCAATAACCCTTCCGGAATCTCTCGCGTCCTGGATCATCCTGCGGATCGGGGCCGCGTCCGGCGATACAACGGCAACAAGTCTCTCCGTTGCGATCATGTTGCCGTATCCGATATTTACAAGCTTCATAAAGGTCACTCCACGTTTTGAATCTGTTCACGCAGTTTTTCGATTTCGCTCTTCAGATCCACCACATGCTGAGCTATGGCCGCGTCTGAAGCTTTGGACCCGATTGTATTTGCTTCACGATTCATTTCCTGAATCAGGAAATCCATCTTTTTCCCGATTTCTCCATTGCTTTCAAGATATTTACGCATCTGCCGGATGTGACTGTCGAGCCGGGACAGTTCTTCATCGATAGCACAGCGGTCGGCGATGATTGCAACTTCCTGGGCAAGCCGCTGCGGTTCCACTGTATCAGTCACCATGTTCTTCAGCCGGCTTTCCAGTTTTTCTCTGTATTCCTCAACCACCTTCGGTGCCCGGATCAGGATGGCTTCCCTCAGCTTATCTGCAGCATCCAGATGGAATATAAGATCTTCCTTCAGATGCGTTCCTTCCCGTTGGCGCATCTGGACAAGCTGCTCGGCCGCTATCGCTGTTGCCTCGGCGCAGATTGATGAAACCAGTTCTTCATCCATCTCCCGTTCGTTCAGGGTCAGTACACCTTCCATCTTCATCAGACGGCTGACCGTCATATCGTTTTCAACGCCTGTTTTATAAGCGATCTGGACAGCTGCATCCAGGTAGCGAGCCGCAAGATCCGTGTCACATTCCACATCCACAGCGGAATCTTCTGTCCGTTTCACGGTCAGAAAGACGTCTGCATGTCCCCTGCTGATCTTTTGTCCGAGGCATTCGCGGACCGTCTGTTCCAGAAAAGACAGATTACGCGGCAGCCTCATCCCGATATCGAGAAAGCGATGGTTCACTGTTTTCAGATCGACTGTAACTTCCCATCCGTCCTGCCGGACTTTTCCGCTTCCGCATCCTGTCATGCTGTGCATGGGGACTCACCTCTCTTTATTGGTTGAGATTATATCATTCAGGGAGTCTGTTGGCAACTTTCGCACGTATCTGTAATGACGCTCTTCATTCGCCAGTCCGGGCTCCATCGGGTCAGTACGCCCGGACATCCGGGGACCATATGACCGGCAACATTTTCACCGATGGAATGTGCAGGGGTGGAAGTGCACATGGCACAGGCGTCCAGCGGATCCGTATGATATCTGTGGATCAGATTGTATAAAGCCTGCGGCATCGTCAGCACCGAACCGGCGAGCGTGCCGTCTGCCAGGCGTGCAGCGCCGTCTTTCACAAAAACAGCCTGTCCGCCGAGGCTGTATTCCCCGTCCGGCATGCCGGCCGCTTCCATTGCATCCGTAATAGCCACCGCCCGCGCAGCGCCTTTGCACAGGATCAGCAGCCGAACGATATCATCGTGCAGGTGCTTTCCGTCGCAGATCATCTCACAATAAAACCGCGCGTCCGTCAGTGCAGCGCCCGGAACACCGGGCTCCCGATGATGAATCGGCGTCTGCGCGTTAAAAGTATGTGTTACATGATCAGCGCCCCAGTCCCCTGCAGCATGAACCTGCGCTGCCGTTGCGTCTGTATGGCCGACAGAGATCCTGATTCCCGCAGCGGATGCCTGCCTGATAAACCGCTCGCTTCCGTTTCTTTCCGGTGCAAGCGTAATCAGTCGGACAGTGCCTGCGTCCTCTGTCATACGCATAAGCGCACGCCAGTCCGGATCCGTAAAGAACTCTTTCAGCTGCGCGCCGGCTCTGCCTTCACTGAGAAACGGAGCTTCCATATGTGCGCCGAGAATGCGTGCACCGTTCCTTTCCGGACGCTCCATCACAGCACGTATACCGGACAACGCGTTTCGTGTGTCTTCCTCCGACGCACTCATCGTCGTCGGACAGAATGCGCCGGTTCCTGTTTTTGCCAGTTCTCGGCTCATCCTGCGTATGTCTGCTTCACCGCGCATCGTATCAGATCCGCGGAATGCATGGATATGCACATCCACAAAACCCGGAAGCAGAAAATCTCCTTCCAGGTCAATCCTGGTTTCAGTACTGTCTGCAGCGGTCTTTTCCCCCACTTCGCTGACGATCCCGTTCTGAAGCCGGACCGAGAGCCCGCTGACAAACTGTTCACCGGTAAAGACAATTCCGTTTTCAATCAGCATGATGAAATTCCTTTCCGCCTGAAAATAGCGTATCAGTCAACTCCCCGCAGCTCAACCGCAGGAACATACGGACGAACAATATCAGCCCAATGTTTCATCTGTTCCTCTGTCGGTGAATGCAGGCCCTGAAAGGGTACCGTTTCCCTGTCTGTAAACCGTTGCAGATAATAGCGCCTGGCTCCGTTAATCCAGCGGCCGATCTTTTCAAAGCTGTCATCATTATGCAGTTCAGCCACCGTCGTTGTTCTGAATTCATAGTCGATAGTGTTTTCAAGCAGCATCGACACGCTTTCCCTGATGGGTCCGATATCGATATCGTTCATTCCGGCTGTCTCGGCATAGCGTTCCGGACTGTTCTTGATATCCATCGCGACATACTGAACCAGATCGTTACGGATCATTTTTCGGAGACGGTCAGGGTGCGTTCCGTTCGTATCCAGTTTAACCGGATAACCGAGTTCGCGGATTCGCCCCGCCAGTTCCGGAAGGTCTTTCTGCAGCAGCGGTTCGCCGCCGGTAAAGGCGACGCCGTCCAGCAACCCCTTTCTTTTTTTCAGGAATGATAAAAGCTCTTCTTCGTCCATTACAGGCGGAGCAGACCCATCCAGCAACTCCGCATTATGGCAAAAAGGGCAGCGCATATCGCAGCCCCCGAAAAAAACCGTACATGCAACCCTGCCCGGAAAATCGAGCAGCGTCATTTTTTGAAGTCCGTGAATCTTCAATTCCCGATCCTCCTTACTGCCATTTCTCCCAAACTTCCGGCTGGTAGCCGACTGTCATCTGGCTGCCGTTCCGAACGATCGGCACTTTCAGCAGCCAGGGATTCTCCATCAGGGCAGGTATCAGCATTTCTGCCTTATCATAATAGCAGGCCGGGTGTTCCTTTACTTTTTTGTCTTCACGATCAATCAATGCTTCCATACCAATCGCTGAGATCATCAGCCGGATCTCGCGTTCACCGAGCCTGTGTTTTTTCAGATCCAGGCTCTGGAAGGGGATCCGCCTTTCCTTGAAATAGCGTTCTGCCTTCTGTACCTCAAAGTTTTTCTTCCCGCTGTAGATCTGTATGTTCATGTCTTCCGGACGCCTCCGATCCGGATATCTTTCCCAAGCAGGTTTAAGACTTTGCAGTACCGGCTGTCCCGAAGCCTGGAAGCGATTCTCTCTGTATAGCGCTCCCGGAATGAGGCCATGTCAAGATTCGTCGAGATCACTGTGGCATGATGATTGTTCTGCCGTTCATTCAAAAGATTGAACAGCTGTTCAACCGTCACGTTCTGCATCAGCGGTTCGCTGCCCAGATCGTCAATCATAAGCACATCTGCTTCCTGCAGTTCTGAAGAGCCATAATCGTTTTCAAAATAGCTTTTGCGCAGAATCTCCAGCATCCGGTATGCGCTGATAAGCAGAACATTGACGTCCTTTTCGATCAGTTTCTCCGCCATCGCATGCAGCAGGAACGTCTTTCCGAGACCGGTGCTGCCGCTCAGTACAAGATCACGGTATGTGCAGTCCGGATATTCATCTGCCCATTTTCTGCACGTGGCATAATGAAGCTTCATGAGTTCCATTTGGCTGAAATTCTGCCCCGGCAGCTTTTCATCCGGAAATACATTGAGATCAAACGTTTCGAAAGTTTCCTGCCGATGACCATCCAGTCCGATTCTTTCCCTCAGTTTTTGCTGGTATGCCTTCTTCAGACATACACAGGGTTCTTTTACCGGGTCGCCGGTACGGCCGGTATCCTTGCAGATACTGCAGCGATAAACCGGCATAAGATAATCGGCCGGAAATCCTTTTTCCGTCAGTTTGGTCCGGATTGACGACGAAACCCGTTCCATTTTTTCAGGAAGATCAGTAACCTGTGCGGACCCGCTGAGTATATTTCTCAGCGTGCCGAAAATCATTTCTTCCCTTTGCCGGACCAGCGCATAGATCTCAGGCTGTTCCGTCCGGATCTTTTCCATGTGGCGTTTTTCTTCCTGTTCATTTGAGAAGCGGATCCGATCGTATTCCTGTTCCAGTTCTTTCAGCAGATCCTCACGCATCGGATTCTCCTCCGTTTTCCTCCATAAAGGACTGAACTTCTTTCTCCAGATCCTGCATCATCTGCTCCTGCACATCCTGATAGGATCGTTGCGGAAAATTCTGCGCAGGCATTATCTTCTGAGCTTTTCCTTTATTGCCCGCTTTGTATTTCTCATGCGCCTGTCTGATCTGTTCCGGTGTCAAAATTCCCTCTCCGGAATAATCGGAAAGGATTTTATCCAGATAGGTCATCGGCTGTTTGGCTTCTGCAGCATATGGTGCAGCCGCTGTGATGGCCTCCGGACTGAAACCGAATTCATTTGTCCATTTCGCAATCAGACCCCGGTCTGTTTTGCCGATCCGGGTTTCATCGGTACCCCACAGGTTTTTCAGTTTGCGGATCAGCACGGTCTGTTCGTGGAAGGTGTTCACATAGTTCTCGACTTCTCGTTGTTCTTCAAGTCCTTTTTCTTTCCAGGCCTGAAGCAGCTTCAGTATATCGCTGATATCCTTCCCGTTCTGTCCGCATTCACGTGCCGCAATCAGGATGATGCCCTGCGGATAAAGATCCAGCATATAATCATACATCTGCAGATTCCGGGCACTGACATCGCCCTTGCCCAGTTCTCTTAAGATTTCCCTGAAACCTTCCGCTTTTCGGGAAGACTGACGGATCCCGTCCGGCGTCGTCGCCTCTTCCTGGCGAAGGCTGTTCAGAATCCCGTCCAGATAACCCATGCTCGGGTCACCCTTTGCGGTCAGTTCCAGTGCAGCTTCGATCGCATCCTGGGAAAAGCCCCACTCCGTGATCCATTTCCGGTACATACCGATCTGAGCTTCAGACGGGAAATACCGTTTCCCCATTTTTTTCAGGATCTTCTTAAGGCCTGCAACAGCCTGTTCATCTCTGGAGAAGAAATCTTCCGCAGCTTCCACCGTTCGGACGTCTTCCGAAGCCATCTGGGCTGCGATCTTGTCGGCGTCGTTGATTCTGAAATTCTTTCCTTTGACAGACACCATATGGTTAAGCAGCATGATGATTACTTCTGTAGGAAGTTTCAATTCTTCATGCCATTCAAAGCAGGTGTTCAGTTCGCCTCCATGCAGTCGCCTGACTTTATCAAATGCCTGATACAGCGCGTTGCTGAATTCGGTGTACTCCGGTTCCGGATCCGGTTCTTCGGTCACACTGAGCTGTTTGATATTCACATACTGCCATTTGGGAGGATTATCGCTGATCCGGCGAACCAGTCTCCTTCTCTCCCAGTATCCGAATGCCGCTCTGACATCATCCTCCGACATGTTCAGTTCATGGCTCATCCTGTCCAGATTCATGTCTTCCTCGGGATGATAGCAGCGCATAAGACCATAAAGGTAGACTTTTACATAGTCTCCCTTTGCCGCCGGCAAATATTCCAGGATAAACTGGTTTTCCACAGGCGTGATGTCAAACATGGCATACTTTGAATCAAACCCGAACATGTATCTGTCCCTTTCCGGCTGCAGCTGATCAGGGATGATCCTCCAGAATGGCTGCAGCTGCCTTCTTTCCTGCGCCCATCGCCAGGATAACTGTTGCCGCGCCGGTTACGGCGTCACCGCCGGCGTAGACGTTCTTTTTCCCGCTCCGGCCGTTTTCGTCTGTCTGAATGCCGCCCCACCGTTCCGTAGGCAGGTCGGGGGTCGTCTTCTTAATCAGCGGGTTCGGACTGTTGCCGATGGCAATAATGACTGTTTCCATCGGCAGTTCATATTCACTGCCCTCAATCGGAACCGGTCTTCTCCGTCCGCGTTCATCCGGTTCGCCGAGTTTCATTTCGATACAACGGATCGATTTCACAAAACCGTTTTCGTCGCCTTCAATGGAGATCGGCGCAGTCAGCATATGGAACTGTATGCCTTCCTCTTTGGCGTGATGAACTTCTTCGGTGCGGGCAGGCATTTCCGCTTCGCTTCTGCGGTAGAGGATCGTCACTTCGGCGCCCAGTCTTTTGGCGCAGCGGGCGGCGTCCATTGCAACGTTTCCGCCGCCGACAACCGCCACATGGCTGCCAATCTTGACCGGAGTGTCATGTTCCGGGAATGTATATGCCTTCATCAGGTTCAGGCGGGTCAGGAATTCGTTGGCTGAGTAAACACCGCAGAGACTTTCGCCGGGAATCTTCTGGAAATTCGGAAGTCCGGCACCGCTGCCGATGAAAACTGCGTCATTGCCTTCTTCCAGCAGTTCATCAACCGTGAAAGCTTTTCCGGCAACAGCGTTGGTAATGATTTTTACGCCCAGCTCTTTCAGGCTGCTGATCTCCCTTTCCACAAGTGCCTTGGGGAGGCGGAACTCGGGAATGCCGTACATCAGCACGCCTCCGGCGGTATGCAAAGCTTCATAAACGGTTACGTCCCAGCCTGCTTTGGCCAGCTCTCCCGCGCAGGTCAGACCCGCAGGACCGCTTCCGATCACGGCAGCCCGTTTTCCGCATGCGGGCGCCTTTTCAGCTTTGGCTGATCCCTGGGCCATGGCGGTATCTGCAGCAAATCTTTCAAGACGTCCGATACCCACCGGCTCACCCTTGATCCCTCGGACACATTTGCTCTCGCACTGGGATTCCTGCGGACACACACGGCCGCAGATGGCAGGCAGGGCATTCTGGGAGCGGATCACCTGATAAGCCCCGCTGAAATCTCCGGCTTTGATCCGGTCGATAAAATCCGGAATCGGTACGTTTACCGGACATCCTGTCACACAGGGAGCATTCTTGCAGTGAAGGCAGCGCTGTGCTTCATCCATGGCAATTTCCGCCGTATAGCCAAGTGCCACTTCTTTAAAATTGGTGGCACGGACCTGTGGATCCTGTTCCGGCATCGGATTCTTTTGAAGACTCATATTTGCCATAATCAACGTGCCTCCCCTGTGAGCTTGCATAAATGTTTCTCTCTGGCTTTTGCTTCTTCGGGCCTGAACATACGTCCGCGTGCCATGGCCTCATCGAAATCGACAAGATGTCCGTCGAAATCCGGTCCGTCGACGCAGGCAAACTTCGTTTCGCCGCCGACCGTCAGCCGGCACCCGCCGCACATGCCGGTACCGTCGATCATAATCGGATTCATACTGACGATGGTCCTGATCTTCGGTTCACGGGTCATGTCGCATACAGCCTTCATCATCGGAAGCGGACCGATCGCGATTACGGTATCATAATCTCTTCCGGCCTCCAACTGCTTCTGCAAGGCCTGGGTTACAAATCCTTTGTTTCCGTTGCTGCCGTCGTCTGTCATAATGATCAGATTGGTGCAGGCAGCCTGCAGTTCATCCTTCAGAATGATCAGATGTTCATTCCTGAAGCCCACAATCAGATCCACTTCGGCGCCTGCGTCATGAAGTGCCTTGGCCTGCGGATAGGCGATTGCCACGCCGAGTCCGCCGCCGATCACGGCACAGCGGTGAATCCCTTCGGTCTTTGTCGGTTCGCCAAGCGGTCCGACAAAGTCAAGGAGGCTGTCCCCTTCATTCAGCATATCAAGCTTTTCAGTCGTATATCCGACCTTCTGGAATATAATTGTAACTGTTCCCTTTTCCCGGTCATAGCCGGCGATCGTGAGGGGAACCCGTTCCCCTTCTTCATCGATCCGGAAGATAATGAACTGCCCGGGCATTGCCTTCCGGGCAACCAGCGGCGCCTCGATCTCCATCAGGGTCACCGTTTCATTGAGTACGCGTTTTTTTACGATCGGATACATAACGATTCCTCCAAATATACGGATACAGAATATTTTACTCTATTCATTTTGCTTTCGCAACTTGTTTTCGGCTTTCCTTCGTATTCTTTCCGTACCGCTTTCCGTTTGTCAGGAAAGGATTTTTTCACTCATTTCCCTTTTCATCCTTATGCTCCTGTGATATAATCCGTTTATCAAAGAAGAAGGAGGGTTCCTTTCCATGCCACTCGTAACAACCACTGAAATGTTTAAGAAGGCCTATGACGGCGGTTATGCTGTCGGCGCTTTCAACGTCAACAACATGGAGATCATCCAGGGCATCACCGAAGCTGCCGGCGAGCTGAAGGCTCCCGTCATCCTGCAGGTTTCCAAGGGCGCCCGTGCTTATGCCAACCATACCTATC
>CAZUXV010000129.1:0-8609 GCA_964624445.1 uncultured Oscillospiraceae bacterium
TAGAAAAAGTCAGATATATAGGCAAAAACCATGGTGACATGCCATGTCACCCCCCATGCAACTATTTTTGTTGATCTTTCTCCTTCCAGAACAGTCGTCCCTATGCTGGCGGTGCCATATTTGTCACTTTCCAAATGCCCATTATGCTGGTATAATGTATTATGTAAGATTATAGGGAGGGATTATGGAGAAGCAGGTCAAGTCGAAGCAGCGGGTGGCGGATCATGGGGAGGTGTTCACGGCCGAACGGGAGGTGAACGCCATGCTGGATCTGGTCAAGCAGGAAACGGAGCGCATCAACTCCCGGTTCCTGGAGCCTGCCTGCGGGGACGGCAACTTCCTCTCCGAGATCCTCCGGCGCAAACTGGCCGTGGTGAAGCGCAGCTATGGCAGGTCCCCCGCCGATTATGAGCGATATGCCGTCATGGCCGTCATGAGTATCTACGGCGTGGAGCTCCTGCAGGACAACGCGGACGCCTGCCGCGCCCGTCTCTTCGAGATTTGGGACAAGGAGTATACCGCCAACTGCAAGAAGGAGGCCAACGACGCCTGCCGCGACGCGGTCCGCTTCGTTCTCTCCCGCAATATCCTCTGCGGCAACGCCCTCTCCCTCATGTGCGTGGATGAAAACACCAATGACACCGATACCCCCATCATCTTCTCCGAGTGGGAGTTCGTTTCCGAAACCATGGTGAAGCGCCGGGACTATCGGCTGGACGTGCTGCTGAAGGAGAACCCGGAGCCTGACCAATACTCCGCCCAGCTGTCCCTGTTCGGCGACGACGCCATGGCGCAGGACAACTGGATGATCGACCCCGTCACCAACGAGGTCCGCCCCAAGCCCGTGCGGGAATTCCCGGCAACATCATACAGGAGGATCGCGCAAGATGCCTGACCTCTATTCCGCCAACTATGCGCCGGACGTCCTGTCCAGCCTGGCCAATCTGAGCAACGACGAGGTGTTCACCCCGCCCCAGATCGCCAACGCCATGCTGGACCTGCTGCCCCAGGAGCTGTTTCGTGACCCCAGCACCAAGTTCCTGGACCCGGCGACCAAGACTGGCGTCTTCCTGCGGGAAATCGCGAAGCGCCTGATCGTGGGTCTGGCGGATCAGATCCCCGATCTCCAGGCACGGCTGGATCACATCTTCCATGAGCAGATCTACGGCATCGCCACGACGGAGATCACCAGCCTCCTTTCCCGCCGCAGCCTCTATTGCAGCAAATACCCAAACGGACGCTACTCTGTGTCCCCCTTCGATTCTGTTCAGGGCAACGTCCGCTTCAAGAATACCCGGCACCGTTGGAAAAATGGTCGATGTGTTTTTTGCGGGGCGTCGGAGAATCGGTATCGTCGGGACGAAGGCCTGGAAACATATGCTTATGAATTTATCCACACCATCCATCCGGAGGAGATTTGGAATATGAAATTTGATGTGATTGTTGGGAATCCGCCGTATCAGTTGAATGACGGGGGTCAAAAGGCAAGCGCAACCCCTATATATCAGAAATTCGTGTTGCAAGCAAAGAAATTACGGCCTCGATATATGTCGTTTATCATTCCTGCAAGATGGTTTTCGGGTGGAAGAGGATTGGATTCGTTTCGTGATGAAATGCTTAATGATACCCACATTAGGCGGATTGTGGATTATATCGACGCCAATGAGTGTTTTCCGGGTGCTGCCGACATCGCAGGCGGCGCATGCTATTTTCTTTGGGATAGGGATAATGCAGGGGAGTGTGTTGTAACAACCATCCATAACGGAAACGAGAGCCAAGTGGTACGAGTCCTGAACGAATATCCTATCTTTATCCGACAAATAGAAGCGTTGTCCATTATTCATAAGGTGTTGTCGACAGAGTCATCATTTTATAATGAACGTGTCAGTTCTCAAAAGCCATTTGGCTTGCGCACTTATGTTAAACCAACGAAGGATGGAGATATTCAGTTACGATATAATGGCGGCAAAGGACCGTTTTGGCGAAAAGATGTTTCCCAAGCACAAGAGTGGATTGATAAATGGAAAGTTATCATGTCGTATTTGACGTATGACCATGCGGGACGCGCAGACAAAGATGGACGGAAACGTATTATTTCTACAATGGAGGTGCTTCCTCCCAAGGCTGTGTGTACAGAAACATATCTTGTAGTTGACGCTTTGCAAACGGAGAACGAAGCTAACAATTTGTTCCAATATCTGAAAAGCAGATTTGTCCGATTCCTCATTGCCCAGACAACATCAACGCAACATATTGCGAAGGGAAATTTTGTGTTTGTTCCTGTGCAAGACTTTTCTAGACCATGGACGGATGCTGACTTGTACACCAAATATGGCCTGACCGATGAAGAGATCGCCTTCATCGAATCCACAATCAAACCGATGGAGTGATGTAATGCCATATGTTGAAAGAGCAGCTAACATACAACACCACTCTCCAATTTAGAGTTGGGAAAAAGACTGATATATATGCTGCTTTTGATCAGCATAGAATAGAATTCAGTTGCCCAGCAAATTGGTTTAATTACGCACATTTTCATAACAACCGATCAACGGGTGATCTTCTTGAATGTACCTTTGCGCATATCAAAGCAAGCTCATTTGATGAGAAAAGCATATTGGATAGTCATGGCGTTCAAATGGGAGACCATTTGATTAAGTTAGAGAGAGGAGATTCATATTATCTTCAGCTGTTACCAGTCCTTCTTATTCCGACATTTTGTATGTTTTCGTTTAACCTTGATGAATGGTTAAGCTTTTTTCGACAAGAGAACAAGGATTATAGCGGGTTTGAATACGATTTGGATAGATATTGCGAATCCATGGGTTACTCGATTGACGATGCGGCATATTTTGTTGTATTAAAACCAGAGGTATTTAGAGAAGAACTAAAGCACCAAATACCTTTGGCAGTAAAGACCGCTAAGGGACAATTGCAATCAGAAATGTATTATTCAACATTTGACCCTTTGAACCCTCTTCAAGATAGGTTAGTTGACTACTCCCGATATGATGAAAATAACTTCTTTAATCTTGAATCTTTGAAAAACGACTCAATTTTTTACAAGAAAAATGAGCTTTCATGGCAGTCAGAGGTGAGATACACTATTCCGAGTGTTGGGTTCATCAATCGAAATTATTATGAGAGCTCATATGATTGGAAAAAGAATACGTTAGCTATTGATTTGCCTCAATTGGGCGATTATGCACAAGTCTTTGACGCAAAAGATATTAAAGCTTTTTCATTTATTGAAGAGCAAAAAGGTAGCTTTCAAATCAGGGTTATTGGAAGAGACAGCTGATTATCTATCTGGATAATAGGAGTGACGATATATGGAAGAAGAATATTACAATAGATGGGCAAAGTTATACTATTTTATTGATCGCGCATATAAGGATGAACAAATCTTACACTCCTTAGACATGCATAATGATGCTGTCAAAAAAGGAGAAGCATCCTTTGAAGGCATTGATAGAATTATGGGTCATATCGCGCAGGTTGCTGGAGAGGATTTAGCCTTGTGCCTCTGTAAGATTTGTTATGATAAAGATTCAAAAAACAATTTATCCCGATTCAATGCTTTCTTGCAGAAACACTATCCAGAGCATGCGCTCCCAACAAATGAGTTTCAATCCCTTAAGCAAGATGAGAGTTTTGTAAGCGATTTGATTAAAATTCGTGACCAATGGATTGCGCACAACGATTATTCCGATGCAAACGTATCATTGGATTATAAGCAATTGTGGGCAGCACTTGGGAAAGTGACATCGCTTTTTAATAGGTTATGTGTTAAAGAAATAGATGAGCGGATATATCCTTATAGTGAAATAGAAATTGTGAAAACAGTTTTTGACATTACTGTTCAAATGTCCAATTTACTTAGAAACAATCAAGTCGCACCAGCTGAAAAGGAGCAATGTGATGCCTGACATCAACAGCTTAGATGAATTCCTCCATGGCAAGCCGGAAGCCCATCCCATGATCTATGCCTATACGGACGAGCTCTATCCGGGGCTGCTGAAGGTGGGCTATACGGCCATCGACGTGGATGCCCGGGTGGCACAGCAGTATCCCACCCGGCGGCCGGACGGCAGCGTGCCCTATCGGATCGTGCTGCGGGAATCGGCCATGTATTCCGACGGCGGCAGCTTTTCGGATCATGACGTGCATCGGCTGCTGCGGCAGATGGGCGTGGAGAACCCGGGCGGGGAATGGTTCCGCTGCGACGTGGATAAAGTGCGGGCCGCTGTGGTAGCGATACGCAACCGCACCACACCCGAAGCCCTGGACCGTACCAATGATTTTTCCATGCGTCCGGAACAGGAACAGGCTGTGAATCAGACCATGGCCTATTTCCGCTCGGCTTATCAGGCAGGGTCCCGAAAGACGCCCAAGTTTTTGTGGAACGCCAAAATGCGCTTCGGCAAGACCTTCGCCTCCTATGAGCTGGCCCGGAAGATGGGACTGAAGCGGGTGCTGATCCTCACCTTCAAGCCCGCCGTGAAGACCGCCTGGCGGGACGATCTGCTGACCCATAAGAACTATGTGGGCTGGCAGTTCATCACCCGGCCGGAGAATCCGGGTGAACCGGACATCAACCAACAGTATCTGGCCGCCGACAAGAGCAAGCCTATCGTCTGCTTCGGCTCCTTCCAGGACTTCCTTGGCTATAACAAGGCGACTAACGGGTACAAGCCCCAGCACGAATGGGTCCGGGCCATCAACTGGGATCTGGTCATTTTCGACGAATATCACTTTGGCGCCTGGAAGGAAAACGCCAAGGCCATGTTCGCCTACGACGAAGACACCTACGAGGAGGATTTGTCCAACTACAGCCAGAGCGACGCCGCCAATGAAAACGAGTTGCCTATTACGACAGACTACTATCTATACCTTTCCGGTACACCCTTCCGGGCGCTGAGACTCGGGGAATTCGTGGAGGATCAGCTGTTTACCTGGACGTATTCTGACGAGCAAAAGGCGAAGGAAGAATGGCCCAAGCTCTCTCGTTTTCCTGATTATGTCCCAAAACCTGGGGAGAAAAATCCGTATGCCGCGTTGCCTCGGATGGTGATGCTCACCTATAAGATTCCCGAGAGCATCCAGCGGATCGCCAAAGAGACGGACCAGGACGAGTTTGGCCTCAATGTGTTTTTCAAGGCGGAGGGAAAGGGTGACGAGGCCCGTTTCGTGCATGAGGAATATGTGCAGAAGTGGCTGGATCTCATTCGCGGCGCGTATAACGAGACCACGGTGGACGAGCTGCGGATGGGGGCCAGGAAGCCGCCCATGCCCTTCTCCGACGTGACGCTGCGGAGCGAGCTGCTGCACACGGTGTGGTTCATGCCCTCGGTAGCCTCCTGCTTCGCCATGCGGAACTTGCTGGCTAAGCCGCACAACACGTTCTATCACGATTACAAAGTGACTCCCTGCGCCGGAATCGGCGCGGGCATCGGTGCCAGCGCCTTGGACCCGGTGATGGAGTCCATGGGTGACCCGCTGACCAACAAGACTATTACGCTCACCTGCGGCAAGCTGATGACCGGCGTCACGGTAAAACCCTGGAGCGGCATTTTCATGCTGCGGGATCTGTCCAGCCCGGAGACCTATTTCCAGGCGGCGTTCCGGGTACAGTCTCCCTGGGAGATCGAAGGCGAGAACGGCACGAAGGAGGTCATGAAGCATGACTGTTATGTGTTCGACTTTGCTTTGAACCGTGCTTTGAAGCAGATTCAGGAGTACTCTTGTGAGCTGAATACCGGAGAACGGAGCCCAGAACGCAAAGTTGCCGAGTTCATTCGCTTCCTGCCGGTGCTAGCCTATGAAGGCAGCCACATGGAACGGTTTGATGCCAGCAAGATCCTGGACTTTGCAATGAGCGGAACGACAGCAACCTTGCTGGCCAAACGGTGGCAGGCAGCCATACTGGTCAACGTGGATAACGATACGCTTCGGCGGCTCATGGCAAATGAACAGGCTATGGCAGCTTTGAATAAGATTGAGGCCTTTCGAAACCTGAACAAAGATATTCCCGCTATCATTAATCGCTCAGAAGCGATAAAAAACATCAAGAAAGAAAGCGATAAACTGACACCAAAAAAGAAAAAAGAACTGGATGATGAACAGAAGGAGATCAAGAATAAGCGAAAGGAAATCCGGAATCAATTGCTCAAATTCGCAGCGCGTATCCCCATTTTCATGTTCCTGACCGATTATCGGGAGGAAACGCTGCAGGACGTGATCACGGAGATCGAGCCCAACCTATTCCGAAAGGTTACCGGCTTGGATGTCCAGGACTTCGATTTGCTGTGTTCTCTCAACGTGTTCAACGCGACCACGATGAATGATGCCGTGTACAAGTTCTGGCGGTATGAGGAGTCGAGCCTCAACTATACGGGCATCAACAAACACGCCGGGGAGAAGGTCGGCCTGTACAGCACGATTCTCTCCCGTGAGGAATATGAGGCCATGAAGAATGTGGGTACTCGCGAAGAATATGATCATTATGCGGATGAGTTGGCCGCCTCGATGATTGCGGCGATCCCGGCAGACGATGACGTTCCGGACAAGCCCTTTGAGGTGGAGCCGGATGATGAGGACGACCTCGTGCCGGAGCCTGTGGTGGAAAGGCCCAAGAAGGCGCAGAGGGGCTCTGTTGTGGAACGGTATCAGGATGTGACGATCATTACGCCGAGAAGAGCGGAACCGACGCCTGCTCCGGCCCCGACTCCCGCCGCTCCGCCGGCTGCACCGGTTGAGATCGAACTCCCCGACGTCCATGTCGGCACGGTGGTGAAGCATCGGTTCTTCGGTAAGGGCACCGTCACGGAGATCAACGAGGAAACCAACCGCCTGTTTGTTCGCTTTGGCGATCAAATCAAGCCCTTCCAGCTTTCCATGGTCTTTGCAAAGGGTATGCTGGAGATAGAAGAATAAAAGTGTACATTATCTATTATAATGTAAAGAGCACCCTATCCGCAGAACTTGCTGACAGGGTGCTGTTGATTTGTTATTATCCGAGATTGTTACCAGTCGACTGGTCAGGGTTGCTTACAGGAGTCTTGACACCATTAACTCTTCGGACATGGTATTCGGGATAATTACCGTTTTCAATTCGCTTGACAAATTGAGAACGCGTCATGTCGGCACCGGTTTTGGTGTCATGAAAACCTGTGTTGCACCCACTCGAAGTCTCTTTAGTTACGATAACAGTTTTCTTTGCCATTAGTTTTTTTCCTTTCTGCATAATAGTGATAAATAAGGTAGTATCATCCTGGGAAGGAAAACCGTCAAAACCTTCCCACCAACATTAGTTAGTCATTTTTGTTTGGGACACGGATCGGAAAAGCTTTCAATCCGTATTCGCTTGCATAGACCCTGGTTCCATCTTTGCGTGTAATATACGCAACGAACTCGATATGAGTTGATTCATCAGAAGCACGATGCATCGGAACATCCTCCTTTCCGCAAAAACTCAAATCCAATCAATGTCTGGAGATGATTCCAGAGCAAATTGCGGATTTTGTTGCGGAAGTCGGTGCGGAGCGATATACTTTTCTTGCCAAAGAGAGGTATATGGACGGTTTATCCGCACCGGCTTCTCACAGAGCTTCACCCAAGTTGCCGCTTGGATGAAGCTTTTTTACTTGGCGAAACATCGCCAAATAAACTTTATTTCATGTCAGTCGCCATGGACAAGTCAAACAGCATAGCTCTTTCTTCTTGTAGAAGTTTACCTTCCACGCGATGTGACATCTTTTTAAGATCCCAATCCATCATTTCCGAAAGGCAGTTTAGCAGGTCTCTGCTATTCCATCGGACAGACCGAATAGGGGCATCTTCGGCGGTCTCCTTATAAAATGACATAGCCTTTGGCGTATCTTCTTCGCATGCTTTGATGGCGATTTGTTTCTTCTCCTTGTTTATCAACAGCAGAGCATAAGAAGGCAAGCCAAGCTTGATTGCAACGGACCTGTTAAATGTAAGTCCGTTTGGCGTGATTGACACGCTCGCGACCCCAACGTCAAAATCAAAGGGTTCAAATCCGTTTAGTAGTGACATTTGCATCACCTCCTTGCGTCAATATACCATATATTTCGTGTGATGTAAATAGCTTGTCTGTTTCTGCTTCGTGGCGCCCACGGAATTATATAATTTTGTGATGATAATACGTCCAAGGTTCTTCCGGAAATCATCCGTAAAATGTGCGCAATTTGTGTTTTATCTGCAATCGTGAAATATGGCAGGAAAGTTGCCAGAAAAGCAAATGCTTCAGGAATTATCATAAAAAGCTACAATCTTTTCGGCTTTTCTGAGATTATATTCACATTCTTATCATCTTTATTTGTTCAAAAAAAGGTGTGGGGCCCACAGTAAGTAATATGGTATGCCGACGGGATACCACTTTCTCGATACAGGTCATTCAAGTGAAGCAATGATGATAATGATGAAAAATTAGGCTAAAATAAAGTCGACTATATTTTAGCCTAACTTTTCTCGTGTATGATGCAGCTTTTGGTGAAAACCATGTGAAGCCGTTGCAAAAAACAGGAAATTCGGGCATACTATAGAAAAACCGTAGAGGAACGTAAGGATTCTCCGTGGGCCTG
>CAZUXV010000130.1:0-5162 GCA_964624445.1 uncultured Oscillospiraceae bacterium
TATCGGCCCGAATCCACCAGCGTCAGCGCGGGACAGGTGCTGCAATCGCCCTATTCCTTCGACAAGGCGCGGCTGATCGTACGTGAGATGACCGAGGGGCTGGCGCTGGACATGGTGCGCAAGGGCCTCGCCGCCGACCAGATGGTGCTGACGGTGGGCTACGACGTGCCTCCTGTAATTCGTAATTATGAATTATGAATTGTGAATTATGAATTAATCCTCCGGCCTTTTGTTCGTCTCTTCCAGCAGTTTCAGCGTCTCCCCGAAGTATTCCTCATACTCCGCGTTCGTCAGCTTCATCCGCTTTTTCAGCATCTCCGGAATCTTCCTCGGCCTCACCCGGGCATAATACTTCGTCGCGTGGATGTTGACCTTCCAGTTTTCCATCTTCATGTTCTTCCAGCGTTCGATGTGCCGGGGCAGGATCGGTTTCAGCTGGGCAATCACGTCGTCAAAATGCTTTTCCACATTGTCCCAGCGGAACACCGCCGCCAGCAGTTCGCTCACCCGGTTCAGGAACTTCGCCTTCATCTCCGGCACCTGCAGCAGCGCATTCAGCGGTTCATGCCGGAATCCCTGGATCTTCGCGTTCAGGGGTTTGATATACAGCTCGATGGGCGTCGTGTCCAGGTTCCGCCAGCAGGCCTCCACGTCAAACAGCAGATACTTCCACTTGCCGCCCGGCACCCGGTAGATCCGCACGTTCGTAAAGTCGACATTGCCCAGGATGATCTCATAGGCTGCATGGGTGAACATATTGTCTATGTCCAGTTCCCGCTCCACCCGGGCCAGGTTCTCCGGAACATTCAGATCGTTCTTCTTGCAGAAATCACACAGTTCCAGCCAGTCCTTGTTGTCTCCGTTCTGCAGGAATTCGTCCGTTCCCGTCCGGGCCAGGATGTCGATGCTGTCGATGGTCTCTTCCTCCGTCACGCCTTCATAGGCCGCAACGAAGTATTTGTTGATTTTCTCCCGCAGGTTATAGTGGCCCCAGTACCGGCCGTTGATATAGACCTGGATCACCACATGGTCCTGGTACAGGATCCCCTGTCCTTCCGCCAGCGAACTGGCTACAATGTCCCGCAGCCGGGTGGCGGAATAATCGCTGTTGGTTGACCGCAGCAGCAGGCTCTTGTAGCTCTCATAGTCCCGGGTCGGGAACGGATTGAACGCGAACCGGTCGGCCCCCCATGCTTTCCGGGCATACAGGGCGATGCTCTTCTGGGCGTTGATCAGCGCGCTGTGCCCGGAGGTGGTCATCGTGCCGGTCTGGCTGATCTCCATCTCCCCGTCCTTGTTGAAATATTCGATATGGACGGGATATTCATATCCTTTTGCGTAGTTCGGATAGTTTCCGCTTCCCTTTGTCAGCATGCCTGTCTTTTTGTTAAACAGGTATTTGTCGTCGGAGATCAGGGAAACGATCGCCGTCTGCGGCGCGTCGTCAATAAAGAAGGTCGCGCCCGCCGTCACCGATGAGACTGCGTCCTCCCGGAACGCCTTCACCCGCAGCGGCGTAGTCTTCTTCAGTATCAGCCCTTCCGCCGGGAAGGCCTTGCTCTTCTTTGTCGGCGTTTCCCCGTCCGTGGTATAGCGCAGCTCCGCGCCGTCTTCAGCCCGGACCTCCACGGTCACGCTGCCTTCATAGAACCCGGCCGCCGTAACGATCTGCGGCTCCGCCGCCCGGCCGGCAAAAGCCTCCGCGTCGTTCTTCTTTCCCCGGGTAGGATTCTCAAAGAAGCCGTATTCACCGCCGCCGGAAGGCAGGCCATAGCTGACGCAGCCGTACTGCTCCGGCAGCTCCAGCTTCTGGATTTCTTCCTCGTCCGCGTTGGTCAGCCGCAGCTTTTCGCCCGATGCGGAAATCTTGAAATCTGCGTAAAACTCCTTGTCTTTCCCGGGCGTCTTGTTTTCTTTTCCCGTGCACCAGATGGTCACGTATTCCCCGGACTTCAGCTTCGCCCCGTCCGGGAAGGTGAACTTGTACAGGTCCTTCTTGCTGTCCGTGAATCCCCATCCGGAAAGATCCACCGCACTGTCCCCGTCGTTATACAGCTCCACCCAGTCCCAGGCATGCCCGCTCTCATAAAAACCGTTGGACGCCATCACCTCATTGATGATCACATCCGCATGGGCTGCACTTAACATCGCCAGGAAAAAACAAGCAAGCAAAAGCAGTGCAAAGCCATACTTCTTCATATCTGTTTTCTCCTCTCTGTTCAGTAATCTGAATTATGAATTATGAATTGTGAATTATGAATTCATTTCACATAATAGTGTCTCGCAATCCACTTACTCAGTCCTTCAAGCCCCGGATACAACAGCCGCTCACTGATATTCAGGCTGTCCAGCATATCCCTCACCCGCCACCGCAGCCTCTTATCGATCACATACTTCACCGTGTTTTTCGTATGGTCGTTCAGGAACTCCTCAATATCCGTCATTCCCATCGGGATCACCGAGAAGAAGGAATACTGCATGATAATCCGGTCGTTGGTGCTCGGCGGCTCGATGATGACCATGCTCCGGTCGCCCATATCCTCGTCATACTGATACAGGCTGTCCGTAATCTTCGTCAGCATATCCACGGAGAACAACGTCGTCTGCTGCTTTCCGACGGCCGCCCGGTACTTCTCCGGCAGATGGGCGATCTGCTCGTTCATGTCGATCCGCCAGACCACGCAGTCATGATCGTCCATTTGTTCCAGATCATCTTCCGTCATGGCGAAATGCAGCGCCACCAGCGAGGAATGGGTCCAGTCCAGCAGCCGCGTCGGCAGGCCGTTGTGCTGCCCGGTGATCATCTGGTACCACACGTTATGTTCCACCGTCGGGTCTTCCCGTACGGCATATTTGGCGAAGTTGTTCAGGATGGCCGGCTCCAGCATCTGCTGCTTGTCCTTGCAGCAGCGGCTCAGGCTGGTCACCATCTTATATTCCGAATTCGGCATGCCCCGGTACAGATATCCACTCCGGTTCCGATGCAGCTCCGGCCGGAAATCCTGTTCGCTCAGCAGCGGCATCAGGTTCTCCAGCGTCTCAACCCTTACTTCCCGGATCATCCTGTCACGCTCCCTTCCGTATCCAAATAATTTTACCATAATCGGCATCCGCAGGCAATGAAAAGAGGCGGGCTTCCGCTCGCCTCCTGGATCCCGTTCCGGTTTTACCATTCCTCTTCCGGTTCCGGCCCGAGCCGGATCAATTCCTTATCTCCAAGGCTCAGGTAGACCGGCGTGTCGTCGGAAAAGATCTGGAGCGTGTGTCCGTCACTCATGGCGACGTTGACGGTCAGGCCGTTCATCTCATCGTCATCCGCCTCACCCAGCGTTTTCATCCAGAGCTCCATCGGTCCCCAGAATACTCCGTCTCCCTCCTCCTCGTCCTCCGATTCGTCCCCGTCGTCAGAATCGCTGTATAATTCGGGATGCTGCGCTTTCCATTCCTCAAGCAGCTTCTGATTCCAAATCATGTCCATATCCTCCGGATTGTCCGGATCCACAACCCCGTCAAAACCGCAGTATTCGAATGAGATTTCATTGGCTGACCGGCAGTCGATCGTCCTGATCGGTTCGTCCACACTTCCGCGCTCGGTCCGGATATAGAAGGGTTCTTTCCCTTCCTCGTCCGTAAAGGCAAAGGCGCCCTCGTAATCAAAGGTGCAAATCCAGCCGTTCCGGATCAGGTCCCGGGGCGTGCTCTTTCCGATCTCATAATCTGTCCCGTTGATCTTCAGGTGCAGCAGCTGCTCTTCCGCCTCCGGCAGTCCTTCCGTACTTTCCGGCAGCAGGGACAGCGTATACATACCGTCCGGGCCCACCGCCAAGCTGTCTTCCTCATAAGTTGCAATGGAGCCGATGCAGTTCCCGGTTTCGTCATAGAAGAAATAGTTCATTGTGCCGCCCGTCACCATCCACGGATCGTGCTTCCCGATGACCAGGCCGCGTTCGAGCAGCGCCAGCACCTTTTTCCGGTCTTCCTCCGTCAACCGCACGTCAATAAAACCCGTTTCGCAGTCTGACATTGCCGCGGTGATTACCGCCGTTTCCGCATCCACATTCTCAAGGCCGAAGAACTCCCGGACGCTGACCGTCTGAAAGCCATGGGGCGCCAGGCCTTCCGCCGCCCAGCCGCAGGGTGGGGTGAGGTACTGGAACTGCAGCATGAACTGATACAGTGCCTGGGCGTTCCGGTCTTTGTTCTCAAAGACCGCGCTCCCGCACACGCCGAGCAGCACCGGCTCCGCATTGCCGTCCGCGTCATACTTCAGGGCATAAACCCGTTCCTCATCGGTGTCGGCGCCGGTTGGTACCGCGTCCCCGTTTGCCTTTTCCACAAGATCCGCCATGGCCGTCAGGTCCTTGAAACGGTCCTCCAGCACATCCCTCCCGTTCTCCGCGTTGTAGAGCAGGCTGTCCGATTTCATATCCCTTCGTTCTGCCAGCAGCTGCAGAAGGTCTCCCTCCTGTTCCGTCAGATCGTTCCGCGAGGTCCAGACATCCCCCTCCTCGTCGATGAGGCAAACGTTGAAGGTTTCGCTGTCCGGTTTTTCCTTCACGATGGCATACATAATGACCCGGGGATTGTCTTCCGTCTCGGACGTCAGATCGGATATGGGTTCAGCAGGTTCACGAAGAACCAGGTGCATCGGCTGCCATTCTGTCGCGTGGATCTCCAGCCGCCGTCCGTCGCTCAGCGTCACATCAACGGTAACCTCGCCGCCCAGATAGTCCGGTTCCTTGTACACTTCACCCAGGGCGCCGGTGCTCAGCCAGTAATAGAGTCCTCCGAACGGTGGATTGTATTCCTCATCCTCCTCTTCTCCGTTCGCTTTGGCGGCTTCTTTGGCTTTTTCCCACCAGACCCTATCCGGATCCTCGGGATTCTCCGGATCCATATAGCCGTCAAACCCGCAGTATTCCGGCACGCCTTCCTGTATCCCGGAAGAACTGATAAAAGTGATGGGCTCATCCAGGCTGTCACCCTCGCCATTGGCAACAAACTGCTTTGTACCGTCTTGATTGTCCAGTCTATACATTCCGTGACCCGACAGGCTGCATTTCCATCTGTCGCGGATCATGTCCCGTACCGTGGTCTTTCCCAGTTGGTAATCAAATCCTTCGATCTTCACCCTCAGGAGTTTCTGTTCCTCTTCCGGCAGG
>CAZUXV010000130.1:5262-8460 GCA_964624445.1 uncultured Oscillospiraceae bacterium
CTCCACGGCGGTGATCACGGCTGTCGCCGCGTCGACCTTTTCCAGTCCCAGGAATTCCCGCACGCTGACAGTCCTGAAACCGTAAGGCGCAACGCCTTCCGCCGCGAAGCCGTAGGAAGACCGGAAAGTATTCACTTCCCAGTAGAGCTGCGCCCACATGAACTGATACAGTGCCTGGGCGTCCGCATCCGTATTCTCGAAAAGCCGGCGGCCGCTCATCCCGAGCAGGATGGACTCTGTGTGTCCGTCTTCCCCGTTCTTCAGCGCGTAGATCGCGGTTTCGTCCGTATCAACGCCGGTTTCTTCCGGTGTGCCTTCCGCCGCCGGGACGGAGGACGCCCACTGCGCCAGTTCTTTCAGCTCGTCATCGGTGTACATACCGTAAGCGGCGGAATGCAGCGTCTCCGTCCGTCTCGTCATACCCCGGCGTTCCTGAATCAGCCGCATCAGGTCTTCCTCGCTGTAGCCCGGTTTCAGGTCCGCCTCCGCCGTGCTCCAGACGATACCCTCCTCGTCAATGCAGAATACACAGGTTTTTCCGTCCGAATGGCTGTTGTCCTGAACACAGTACAGGAAAACCGGCGCGTACTTCACCGCTGCTTTTTTGCCGACGTCACTGATCTTCATGTTCAGGTTTTTGTATGAAGCCTTTGACTCGCCGTTTTCATCGAAATATTTGAACTGGAGCCTGTAAGTGAACTTCCCGGCTTCCATCTGCTCTTCCGTTACCGTCCACTCGCCGGACCACTCCGCGCTCTCTCCGTCTTTCAGCAGCGGAAACTCCCCCGTTCTTTCCTTCGCGGGGTCAAACAGGTACATCTCGCTGGCGAAATCCGCGCCGGAAGCATTTGTGATCCGGAGCGTGATCTGAACGGTATCCCCTGCCTCCATCGTCGCGCCGGTTTTTCCGGGAACGTTCATTCTCAGGCCGACTTTCAGCTGATCTCTTTTGACGTCTCCCTCTGCGCAGGCCGCAGCCGCGCAGCAGAGGATTGCCAGCGCCAGCGTCAGGGCTATTAACGCCTTTTTCATTTCCAACACCTCCTTCTGTTCTGTAGGACGGAGAACCCGGTCAGAAAGTTCCGATAATCATTCTCCCGGCATGCTTTTTTATTTGAACAAAAATCGCCGGGATGCGCTCCCGGCGATTTTGAAACCATGGATTATTTCTTGTACTTCGGCCGCTCCACATAGTGGGTGTGCAGCAGCTCATGAGCCAGATGGCTGTTGGGCTCGCCCAGATAGTCCTTGTACAGGGCCATGACGGAGGCGTTCTCGTGGGACTTCCGCTGCGGCTTGTTCGCGTCTTCGTTGTACAGGGCCGCGGCACGCAGAGCCTTGGGATCGCATTCCATCCGCTTCTGAGCGGAAACGATGGGCTGTCCGCCGCCGGTTACGCAGCCGCCGGGGCATCCCATGACCTCGATGAAATGGTAGGTCTTCTCGCCGCTGCGCACGCTGTCCAGCAGCTTCGCTGCGTTCGCGGTGCCATGGGCGACCGCCACGTTGACGTCCAGATCGCCGACCTTGACGGTGGCTTCCTTCACGCCTTCGGTGCCGCGGACGGCTTCGAAGTCAACCTTCTCCAGGGTCTTGCCGGTGACGACTTCATACACGGTACGCAGGGCAGCTTCCATCACGCCGCCGGTGGCGCCGAAGATGACGCCCGCGCCGGTGCTTTCGCCCAGCATGGGATCGAAGTCTTCATCAGGCAGGTTCACGAAGTCGATGCCCGCTTCCTTGATCATCTTGGCCAGTTCACGGGTGGTGATGACTTCGTCCACATCCTGCATGCCGTTGTGGCTCAGTTCGGGACGGCGTGCTTCGAATTTCTTGGCGGTACAGGGCATCACGGACACCACGCGGATATCCTTGGGATCGATGCCTTCCTTCTCCGCCCAGTAGCTCTTGATCATCGCGCCTTCCATCTCATGGGGAGACTTGCAGGAAGACAGGTTCGGGATGAAGTCCGGATAGTAGGTTTCGCAGAACTTGATCCATCCGGGAGAGCAGCTGGTGATCATCGGCAGGGTTCCGCCGTTCTTCAGGCGGCCGATGAATTCGGTGCCTTCTTCCATGATCGTCAGGTCAGCGCCCCAGTCGGTGTCGAAGACCTTTTCGAAGCCCAGACGGCGCAGGGCCGCGGCCATCTTGCCGGTCACGGAGGTGCCCATCGGGATGCCGAACTCTTCGCCCAGGGCGGCGCGCACCGCGGGAGCGGGCTGTACGACCACGTGCTTGGTTTCGTCGGCCAGCAGGTTCCAGACTGCCTTGGTGCCGTCCTTCTCATACAGGGCGCCGGTCGGGCAGGCCGCGATACACTGACCGCAGTTGATGCAGGCTGCGTCGTTCAGGGGCATTTCCCAGGCGCTGCCGATCTTGGTCTTGAAACCGCGCTGCATGGGTCCGATGACGCCGACGGCCTGGGTATTGTTACAGGCGGCGACGCAGCGGCGGCACAGGATGCACTTGTTGTTGTTGCGGACGATGGAGGGGCTCAGGTCGTCGATGTCATATTCGTTGATCTTGCCCTTGTACTTGTCCACGTCTTCCACACCCAGGTCCTGGCACAGCTGCTGCAGTTCGCACTTCTGGTTGCGCGCGCATTCCAGGCACTTCTTGTCGTGGTTGCTCAGGAGCAGTTCCAGGTTCACCCGGCGGGCTTCCCGGATCTTGGGGGTATTGGTCTTGACGTTCATGCCGTTGGTCACGGGCAGCACGCAGGCCGCGCCGAAAGCGCGGGCGCCGGTGTCCACGATACACATACGGCAGGCGCCGATCTGGTTGATGTCTTTCAGATAGCACAGCGTGGGGATGTTGATCCCGGCTTTCTTCGCCGCTTCCAGAACCGTCGTACCGGCCGGAACTTCAACACTGACGCCGTCAATCGTAAGCTTAACGAGATTTTCCATTTGTGTTGTTCCTCCTCGCACGATTATTCCTTGATGATAGCGCCGAACTTACAGGTGGCGATACAGCTTCCGCACTTGATGCACTTCTGCTGATCGATCACGTGCTGTTCTTTGACGTTGCCGCTGATCGCGTTCACCGGGCACTTGCGGGCGCAGGCGGTGCAGCCGCGGCAGGCGTCGGTGATCTTGTAGTTCAGCAGGGCCAGGCAGTGATGCGCCGGGCAGCGTTTTACCTTGATGTGCGCTTCATACTCATCGCGGAAATACTTGATCGTGCTCAGCACGG
>CAZUXV010000131.1:0-8343 GCA_964624445.1 uncultured Oscillospiraceae bacterium
CCCGTATTTCAACGGATGCAGCCGCCCGGAGGCAAACCAGGGCTAACTTCGACAGTTTAGCACAAGCAAAGGCAGAAGGCAACGATTTTTTCTGTAAAAATCTTAAATTTTTATAAAATATGTTACAAAATAATTAAATCACAATCCGGTATTTGTCTGGTGCAATTCTTATCTTCCTGTTATATAATATGGAACAGACGAACAAAAGGAGGATTCCTGTATGCAGGCTTTCAACCCTTATCTTCCCGGATGGGAATATACGCCTGACGGCGAGCCGCATATTTTCGGCGACCGCATCTATGTTTACGGCTCACACGACGCGCTCCACGGCCATGTGTTCTGTATCAACGATTACGTTTGCTGGTCCGCTCCGGTGGACAATCTGGCCGACTGGCGCTATGAAGGTGTGATCTACAAAAAGACGGATGACCCGGACAACCGTGAAGGAAAAGCCTGTCTTTACGCGCCGGACGTAACCCGGGGTCCGGACGGGAGATACTACCTCTATTATGTGCTTGACAAGCAGAGCCGCGTTGCGGTCGCTGTGTGCGATACGCCCGCCGGCAAATATGAGTTCTACGGCCATGTGCACGACAGGGAAGGCGGCCTGCTGGGCAACCGCCCCGGAGATGAACCGCAGTTTGACCCAGGCGTGCTGACGGAGAACGGAAAGACCTGGCTCTATACAGGCTTCTGCTCTCCCTTTGACAAATCCCGCCACGGCCCCATGTGCACAAAGCTGGCGGAAGACATGCTGACCATTGAGCAGGAACCGGTCTTCATTATGCCCAGCAAGCCATACAGCGAAGGCTCCGGCTATGAAGGACATGAATTCTTCGAAGCTTCTTCCATCCGCAAATACGGAGAACTGTATTATTTCGTTTATTCTTCTGTCGTGATGCACGAACTGGCTTACGCTGTCAGCAAATTCCCGGACAAGGGGTTTGTCTACAAGGGGGTTATCAGCAGCAACAACGATATCGGTATCGACACCTACAAGCCCGCGCAGAAACCCATGTATTACGGCGGAAACAACCACGGCGGCCTGGTAAAGATCGGAGAAAAGACTTATATCTTCTATCACCGCCATACAGACGGTACAACGTTCAGCCGCCAGGGCATGGCACAGGAAGTGACCGTTTTGCCGGACGGCACCATTCCCCAGGCGGAAATGACCTCCTGCGGCCTGAACGGCGGGCCGCTGGAAGGGAAAGGCACTTATCCGGCTTATATCGCCTGCAACCTCTTTACCGGTGAAGATACCGTCTATTCCGGCGGATACCGCGGTGGTTTCTGGGCGGACGGACGCCTGCCACGCATCACGCAGGACGGCCGGGACGGCGACGAGAACGATCCGTATATCATGAACATGACGGACGGCGCTTCCTGCGGTTTCAAATACTTTGACTGCAAAGGCGTAAAGTCTGTTACTGTTACGGTCCGCGGTTACTGTGCCGGCTCCTTTGAAGTCAAAACGGCCTGGGACGGCCCGGCGCTGGCATCCATCCCGGTGGAGTTCACCAACGTCTGGACGGACTACACCGCCGACGTCGCCATCCCCGACGGCGTCAACGCCATTTATTTCACTTATACCGGGCCCGGCTCTGCCGCGCTGAAGAGCTTTACGCTGGCCTGATTGATGATTGAATGATGAATTACTCACTGACGCTTCCCGCACCCGTTGCCGAACTGCTGGCCCGCCTGAAGCAGGCCGGCTTTTCGGCGTATGCCGTAGGCGGCTGCGTCCGGGATTCCCTGCTGGGAATGGAACCCCATGACTGGGATATCTGCACTTCCGCCCTGCCGGAACAGATGCAGGAGGTTTTCAGCGGCTACCGTACCGTGGAGACCGGGCTGAAGCACGGCACGCTGACCGTTATTGCGGATCATCTGCCGTATGAAGTGACCACATTCCGGATCGACGGGGATTATACCGACCATCGCCATCCGGATTCCGTGATCTTTGTGGATGACCTGACCAGGGACCTGGCCCGGCGCGATTTTACCGTGAACGCCATGGCATGGTCGCCGGATGCCGGACTACAGGATCCCTTCGGCGGACAGCAGGATCTTTCCGCAAAGATCATCCGCTGCGTCGGCGAGCCGGAACAGCGGTTTGACGAAGACGCCCTGCGCATACTCCGCGCCATGCGGTTTGCCGCTGTCTACGATTTTGAGATCGAGTCTTCCACCGCTTCTGCGCTTCGGAAAATGGCGCCGGATCTGAAACGGATCGCCGGCGAACGGATCCGGGAGGAACTGCTCAGGCTTCTGTGCGGGAAGGCGGCCGGCCGCATCCTGCGGGCGTATCCGGAGGTGCTCGCGGAGATCATTCCGGAGATCAGGCCGATGATCGGCTACGATCAACGGAACCATCACCACAGCTATGACCTGTGGGAACATACTGTGCGCGGAATCGAATGCGTGCCGGCCGACCCGGTTCTCCGACTGACGATGCTGCTGCACGACACCGGTAAACCCGTCGTCCGAACGACGGATGAAAAGGGAGAAGGCCATTATAAAGGACACCCGAAGGTCTCGGAAGAAATCGCCCGCAGAACCGCGGAAGCGCTGCATCTGGACAACGCCTTCAGGGACCGCCTCTGCACGCTGGTGCGCCATCACGACACTCCGCTGCGCACGGAAAACGGCGAGATCAACACCGACCGTTCCTTCCTGCTGCGCCGGCTGAACAAGTACGGAGAGACAGATCTTCGCGCCCTGTTCCTGATCCACCGGTCCGACCGGATCGCAACAGGATATACCACCACAGAGCGGGAGGATATCCGCCTGAAGGAACGGATGAACGCCCTGGATGCGCTTCTGGCGGAGCAACCGTGCTTTACCCTGAAGGATCTGGCCGTGAACGGCCGGGATCTGACAGCGACAGGCCTGAAAGGCAAGGCTGTCGGTGAAACGCTGCAGCAGCTTCTGGAAGCGGTGATGGACGGAGCAGTTCCAAATGAAAAGGAAGCCCTTCTGAAAAGAATACAATAAAACCCGGAGGACAAGCATATGACAGTTCTGGAACAGCTGAACGGCGGAGGAGTATATCTCATCTGCGGTTCGATTGTGGCGTTTATCGCCGTGGTCTGCATCATCTTTATGATCCGCGCGTGGCGTGCGGGCAAGGCACTGGGTATGGACGTGACCCGGATGAAACGGGCAGTGACAGCCAGCGCGACTTTTTCCGTGCTTCCGAGCGTCGGTATTCTGCTGGGCGTGATTGCGCTGAGCGGAAGCCTGGGCGTACCGTGGCCGTGGCTGAGGCTGTCGGTCATCGGGGCGCTGCACTATGAGACCCAGGTGGCGGACGCAGCGGCAGAGCAGCTGGGTGTTTCCCTTGGCTCCGGCAGTATGACGGTCCAGGCGTTTCCGACAATCGCGCTGCTGATGAGCATCTGTATCATGTGGGGCATGATTCTGTCGGTGCTTTTCAACAAGAAATACCTGCGCAAACTGCAGCAGGGCGGGAAGACGGGCGAACGCAAGGGCGGTGGCTTCGGCGACCGGGCGATGACCGCGATGTTCATCGGCATGGTGAGCGCCTATATCGGCAGCTATGTGGGCGAATTTGTTTCAGGGAACAAAAAACTGTTCTCCTTCTCCGGCAGCTGGACGCCGCTGGTGGTTGTCGCCGCCGCAGCGCTGGCAATGGCGGTGTTTACATACTTATCGGAAAAGAAACACATGGAATGGCTGGATAACTTCTCCATCGCAGGGAGCATGCTGGTCGGCATGCTGGCTGCGGTGCTGATCGGACGCTGAGGAAGGGGGATGACAGAAATGGAGAAACAGAACACTTATGATGCTTATCTGAAGTCTACCCACCGGCTGGGCCGGATCGTTTCAGTCATTACGCTGGTACTGCTGGTCGGCGCGCCGTTCGCAATCGGGACGCTGCTGGGCGCACAGCCGGATCTGGGCGCGGTGGCCCGGGCATTCCTGTCAGTAGGTCTGGTCTGGACGGTGTCCAGTGTGGTGGAATTCCTGGTCTATACGCCGATGCTGGGATCAGGCGGAAGCTATCTCGCCTTTATCACCGGGAACCTGATCAATATGAAGATCCCCTGCGCGATGAACGCGAAGGAACTGGTGGGCGCCAAGTCCGGTACGGCGGAAAACGAAGTCATCTCGACCCTGTCCATCGCTACGTCCGCCCTGGTGACGATTTTGATCCTGGCGCTGGGCGTAGTGCTGCTGATCCCGCTGCAGCCGATCCTGCAGAGCGAGACGCTGGCTCCGGCGTTCGCCAACGTGGTGCCGGCCTTGTTCGGCGCGATGGCGTATAAGTATTACCGGAAGGATCCGGCACTCGCCATGATTCCGCTGACTGTAATGATTATCCTGTTCACGCTGGTACCGTCCCTGACGAGTTCCACCAGTTTCATGATCATTCCCAGCGGCGCGCTGGCAATCCTGCTGGCCTGGCTGAAATACCGGAAAGAAACGAAGGGAGCGGCAGGACAATGATCATCCTGTGGATCCTGCTCGGGATCGTCGGCCTGGTCCTGATTCTGCTGCTGGCTGCCGTGATCCGCACGCTGCTGATTCCGGGCAGAACATCAACCTATCAGCCCGATCCGGATCCGGAGCGGGCGATGGACTGTGCGAAGAAACTGTCCGCCATGGTCCGGTGCGAAACGGTGTCCGTTCTGGATGAGGACCAGCGGGAGAAGTTCCTTGCTTTCCACAAAGTACTGGGGGATCTGTTTCCGCTGGTGCATGAAAGGCTGGAAAAAACGGAGATTGACGGGAACCTGCTGTACTGCTGGAAAGGCCGGGAAGCCAACCGGCCGCTGGTGCTGATGAGCCATCAGGATGTGGTGCCGGCGGAAGGTGTATGGGAACATGAGCCGTTCTCCGGAGATATCGCGGACGGCAAGGTCTGGGGCCGCGGGGCTTCTGACACCAAGTGCTCGGTCATGGCGTTTTTCCAGGCGGCGGAGGAACTGCTGGCAGAAGGGTATGTTCCGCCGCAGGACGTTTACCTGTCCTCTTCCTGCACGGAGGAATGGGGCGGACCGGGATGCCCGAAGATCGTGGAGGAACTGAAAAAACGCGGCGTGAAACCGTATCTGGTCTGCGACGAAGGCGGCGGGATCATTGCCGAACCCATTGCAGGGATCCATGGTAACTTTGCCATGGTCGGCGTGTTTGAAAAAGGCAAAGCGGACGTGAAGTTTACCGCAGTCTCCGAGGGCGGACACGCCAGCGCGCCGAAGGCACATTCCCCGGTGGCGAGGCTGGCGGCTTTCGTCAACGAGGTGGAGACGCATCCGGTTTTCCGGCGGAAGATGCCGAAGGAAGTAGCCGCGATGTTTGAGACCCTGGCGCCTTACGCCGGGTTCCCGCTGAAACTGGTATTCAGCAACCTGTGGCTGTTCAGGCCGATACTTCTGAAAGTGCTGCCGATGATCAGCGCCCAGGCGGGCGCCATGATCCGGACAACGATCGCTTTTACCATGCTGAGCGGGTCCGACGCGTGCAACGTGATTCCCCAGGAGGCATCCGTCAGCGCCAATATGCGGTTCATTCCGCATCAGGGAATGGAGGAGAGTCTGGAGGCAATCCGAAAAATCGCTGAAAAGCATAAACTCAGGATGGAAGTGCTCAGCGCCAACGACTACACTGAACCGGTGGATATTCACGGCGAAGCGTTCCGCACGGTACAGCGCGTCATCGGGGAAACCTTCCCGGGATGCTCCGGAAGCCCGTATGTCATGACCGGTGCTACGGACTCACGGTTCTACCAGGAAATCTGCGACAACGTGGTACGTTTCGCGCCGGTAATCTACGGACCGGAACAGATGAAAGGCATGCACGGGCTGAACGAGAATATTGAGTACAACTGCCTGCCGGGCGCGGTGGATTTTTACAGGAATCTGATCAGGGCGATGTGACCTTGTTCCGATTTCGGCGATATGATATGATAGGTACAATGAAAACAGGGAGGAATAAAGAGATGAAGACGGGCAGAAGAACAGCGTCGCTGATGATCGCGCTGCTTCTGGCAATCTGCTGCACAGGCGCGCTTGCAGAAGGCAGTTCATCAGCTCCGGCAGCCGCATCGGAAACAGTGGCAAAGCTGCTGAATATTCTGGATTTCAAATTCTTTGTCAGGGAAGACGGCATCGGAAAAGGATCCGCGCCTGTCTATACCGCGCCGGACGAGAATTCCCTCCGTCTTGCGGACGGGAAAGCATCCTGCAGCCTTGAGTCCGAGATTGCCGTTGCCGGACATGTTGACGGCTGGCTGATGGTCCGCTATGAGATCGGCAAAAAAAACGAGAAGGACAAGAAGGTTCGCGTCGGATATATTCCGCCGATATACGCCAAAGCCAGCAAATCCAAAACAGGGGACATTGCATTTGATGCGTTTTCCGTAACGCTTGCCGAGGATACGGAGATCTCGGACAATCCCCGCCATAACAGCACGCCTTTCGGTACACTGGACGCGGGCGCGGAGATCACGATCCTTGCCAAATACACCTACAGCGGCAACTGGTGGTATGTGGAAGCGGAACTGGACGGGATCAAGACCCGCGGCTTTATTGACCGGAGCCGGGCAGGGATCGTCATTGACGGAGTGACCTATCACGGAAACGAGGAACTGGGTGTTCCGGTGACGTCGCCGGAGAACACTGCCAGAATCGGCACAGTTACCATCGGCGGGACCGCGGAAGACGCGGTGATCGTCCGGAAGAACGCGGGTACCGATCAAACCATGGTTGCCAGGGTTTACGGCGGAGAAAGCTTCCCGTGCTACGGTTCCGAGACGCTGAAAAACGGAAAAACCTGGCATTATATCTGGGTAGACGGCGTGTGGGGCTGGGTCTCGGGCGGCCTGAGCGCGTTTGCAGAATGAGAAAAACCGACAGGAGCAGGAAATGACATACAGAACCGAACATGATTCCATGGGTGAAGTCCGGGTTCCGGCGGACAGATACTGGGGCGCCCAGACGGAACGGAGCCGGAACAATTTCCCTATCGGCGCGGGACGGGAACCCATGCCGGAGGAAATCATCCGGGCGTTTGCCGTGGTGAAGAAAGCGGCGGCGCTGGCCAACCGGGAACTGAAACCGGAAAAGATGACGGAAGAAAAGTGCGACGCGATCCGGAAGACAGCGGAGGAAATCCTGGCCGGGAAACTGGACGGGCATTTTCCGCTGGTGGTCTGGCAGACGGGCTCCGGTACCCAGAGCAACATGAACATGAATGAAGTCATCGCGAACCGGGGAAATGAGATCGCCGGAAGGAAACTCTTGCACCCGAATGACGACGTGAACATGAGTCAGTCTTCCAACGATACTTTTCCCACGGCGATGCATATTGCCGCGGCGGAGGCTCTGCAGGAAACAGCCGAAGCGGCTGCGCGCCTGAAGAATGAACTGATTCGCCTGGAAAAAGAGAATACGGACGCGCTCAAATGCGGACGGACCCATTTGCAGGACGCGACGCCGATCCTGTTTTCACAGGAGATCTCTGGCTGGCGCGCCAGTCTGGAAAAGGATGAGGATCTGCTTCGGAAAGCCCAGGAACCGCTCCTTTCCCTTGCTCTGGGCGGTACGGCTGTCGGCACCGGGCTGAACGCCCCGAAGGGGTTTGATACACTGTCGGCTGCAAAGATCGCGGAACAGACCGGACTTCCCTTTGTGACCGCTGAAAACAAGTTCCACGCCCTGACGTCAAGGGATGAGATGGTGTTCGCCCACGGCGCGCTGAAAGCGCTGGCGGCGGATCTGATGAAGATTGCCAACGATATCCGCTGGCTGGCCAGCGGACCGAGGCTGGGTCTGGGCGAAATCACAATTCCGGAGAACGAGCCCGGATCCTCCATTATGCCGGGCAAGGTGAATCCGACCCAGTGCGAACAGGTGACCATGGTGGCGGCCCAGGTCATGGGTAACGACGTGACCGTCGGAATCGCCGCGAGCCAGGGGAACTTCGAACTGAACGTGTTCATGCCGGTGTGCGCCTACAACTTTCTGCAGAGCGCACGGCTGCTGAAGGAAAGCATGGATTCTTTCCGCGAACGCTGCGTAAGCGGGATTCAGGCGAACCGGGAGAAGATGAAGGAAAATGTGGACCGGTCCCTGATGCTTGTGACGGCGCTGTCGCCGAGGATCGGGTATGAGAATGCTGCGAAGACCGCGCAGAAAGCGCACCGGGAGGGGACAAGCCTGAAAGAGGCCTGCCTTGCGCTCGGCTTCCTGACGGAGAAAGAATTTGACGAGTGTTTTCACCCGGAGAATATGGTTTGAATGAATGAGCAGCATCGCTTGCTGTCACGGTATCCCGATTTGGGGACCGCTCGCGCTTGTGCTGCCCGGGGCTGCCGCC
>CAZUXV010000132.1:0-8231 GCA_964624445.1 uncultured Oscillospiraceae bacterium
AGAGCGGCAAAGGCTTCTTCCGCCTCCCGGCCGACTTCCGGACGGGTGGTGATCAGGGAGAGGTCGGTATACTGCTCGCTGGTCACCTCGTTATAGTTGCCGGTGCCGACCTGGGTGATGCGGCTGACGGTATCGCCGCGCCGCAGGGTGATGACGCAGAGCTTGCTGTGGACCTTATGCTCCGGCAGGCCGTAGACAACGCGGCAGCCCGCGTCCTCCAGCATCTCGGAATAATCGATATTGTTCTGCTCGTCAAAGCGGGCACGCAGTTCCAGCAGGCAGAGCACGTCCTTGCCGCGGTCAACGGCGTAGGCCAGGGCGGCCGCGACTTTGCTGCTGCCGGACATGCGGTACAGCGTGATCTTGATGGACTCGACATCCGGATTGTCCGCCGCTTCATAGATCAGGTCCACAAAGGGGGCCATGCTCTGGAAGGGGAAGGAGAGCAGCAGGTCTTTTTTCTGGACATAGGCAAAATACTCGCCCTTCTTCAGGCCGATATCCCGGGCCGGCCTGCGCTCCGGATAGCGGAATTCCGCCGGGAGGTTGATGCAGGAACGGAAGGACAGATCGAAGGGAACGTTCTGGGAGAAGACGCGGTTTTCCGGCACACGGAGCTTCCGGATCAGCAGGGCCTTGGCCGGATCGGTGAGCTTGCCGATGATCCGGACGCGGACGGGCATCTCCCGTTTCCGCTTGGACAGCATCCCGGAGACCTTGTTCCGGAAATCATCGTCCGCCCGGTCTTCCATGCTGGAGAAAAAGACGTCCGCGTTCCGGGTGACGTCCACAATGGCGGCCTGGGAGATCGTTTCCTTCTTCAGCAGCAGGGGCAGGAAGTGGCGCACCAGCAACGCGGTGGGGGCAATTTTCTGGCAGCCGTCGATCTCGAAGCTCTGGTAGGCGGGAATGCGGTGAAGCGGAATGAAACACAGCTTCTGTTCCGTGCCGCGGCCCAGGAAGGCCACGATGTTGGTTTCGCCGTTCCAGAGGAAGGGAAGGGGCTGATCCAGACCGATCATCTGCGGCTGCAGGAGGTCCTTGATATCGCCGAAGAGCTTTTTGCTCATCAGCTCATCCACTTTGCTGATCTTTTTGAAGTCCAGCACGTCCACGCTGTTGGCGCGGAGTTCGTCCCGGATCTCCTTCCAGACGCTTTCCATGAGCGCCTGCTGTTCCCGGGTGACGCGCAGGGCCTCAACGATCTGCTCGGCGGGCAGCATGCCTGAGACAGGATCGCCCCTGTCCGGCGCAAGCATGTCCCGGTGCGTCAGGATGCCGATGCGCACCCGGTAGAATTCTTCCAGGTTGGACTGGTAGATCATCAGGAATTTCAGCCGTTCGAGCAGGGGAACCCGGCGGTCGGCAGCTTCCAGCAGGACGCGTTTGTTGAACGCCAGCCAGCTCAGCTCCCGGTTGACATAAATGCTCTCCGCCGCGGGTTTCTTGTTCTTTTTCTCCTTGGAAGGCATAAATCAGATCAATCCTTTAGCATGATGATGGGATATACTCTTGTAAAAACAGGATCTTCCGTCTGCTATTGTACGACAGAAGACCCGTGAAATCAAGCGAAACCGCCCCTTTCCTTTTCCGGAAGGGGTGGTTCCAGATTGCTTTCATCCGATTTCGGCGGATTTGCGCTCCCGTCGGCGGATCCGGTTGATGTGGCGCTCAAACTCACCGCCGTTGATCAGCTCCGCCAGGACGTACTGCTCGAAGGCGGGCACGGTACAGCTGTAGAAGCCGACCCGGGCCTCGAAGACAGGCAGCAGGGCCGGGGGAAGCACCATATAGCCGACCCGGAAAGACGGGGACACGGTGCGGGAGAAGGTGTTCAGGTAGATGACGTTCTGCCGGACCGTACCGGCGAAAAGCGTTTCCTCCGGCTTGCGGAGCAGGGAAAACTCCGATTCGTAGTCGTCCTCGACGAGATAGCGGTCCGGCCGGTCCGCCCAGCGGAGGTATTCCCGGCGCTTGGAGGCGGTGGCGGTGACCCCGCTGGGGAAGCTGCGGAAGGGGGTGATGTGCAGGACGGAAGCGGCGGTATGCTGAAGCGCGCCCGAGAGAATGCCGTCCTTGCCCAGCGGGCAGGATTCCACCCGGACGCCCCGGGAACGGTAGACCTGCTCGATCTTCTGGTATGAGGGGGACTCAATGCCGTAGACCCTGCCGCTGCCCAGCAGCTCCACCACCAGCCCGTAAAGATATTCCGCGCCGGCGCCGATGACAATCTGCGACGGCTGTACACGGATGCCCCGATTGCGGGCCAGATAGCTGCTGAGCGCTTCCCGAAGCTCCTTGCAGCCTGTATGCGGAGGACGGACCAGGATCTCCTCTCCGTATTCCGAAAGAACCCGGCGCATTACCTTTGCCAGGGTGGGGAAGGGAAAGGTATTCCGGCCGGTTGCGGGGGATGCGGGCGGAAGGCGATGATCCGGACGGACGGAAGGCTGGATGAATCCGTCCGACTCCCGGTAGACGACGTAGCAGCCGCTGCGGGGCCGGGGCTCCGCGTAGCCTTCCTCACAGAGAAGCTCGACGCTGTGCTCCGCGGTGACGGCGCTGACGCCGCGCTCCCGGGCCAGCTCACGGCGGGAAGGCAGACGGCTGCCGAAGGGACGGACGCCGGAGATGATCTCCTCCCGCAGGGATTCATACAGGGTCAGGTAAGCCGGTTTGCTTGTTCTCATCTGGTCTGATAAAAAACTCTCTTTCTGGCACTTTTCATATGGCCAAATGAAGCATATACTCCTTCGCATACAAAGTCAATGGATTTTGTATAATGGATACAAAGAAAAGAGAGAAGGCAGTACAATGAGCAACACGACGACAGGCGGAAGAAACAGCAACGCGATGATTACCCGGATTGTTTTTACCGGCGTGATGGCCGCGATCATCTGCGTGATCACCATGTTCCGGATCCCGCTGGGCCAGAGCAAGGTCCACTTTGCCAATTCCATGTGCCTGCTGAGCGGCCTGCTGCTGGGGCCGGTCTGGGGCGGCACCGCCGCGGGCCTCGGTTCCGCAATCTATGACATCGCGCTGGGAGGATACAGTTTTTTCGACGCGCTGATCACGTTTGTGAGCAAGTTCGCGATGGCTTGGGTGACCGGTATCCTATATCAGACCTGGGTGCTGAAGAAAGAAGAAAAAAGCTGGAAGGAGAATCTCCTTCCGCTAATCGTGGCCTGCGTGCTCGGCGCGCTGACCTATGTGGCGCTGTATATGCTGAAGACCTGGCTGTTCAAGCTGTATGTGGAGCCGGTGCCGGCGGATACGATTCCCGGGATCATGGTCGCCAAGCTGATCCCCTCGCTGATCAACGCGGCCTTCGCCGTGGTGACCGCGCCGATCTTCTACCACGCGGTGCGGCCGGCGCTGAAGTCGGCCGGTATCCTGAAACAGCTGGAAGGGGCAAAGTAAGATTACAGTTTAAACCCTGTGAACATGGCCTGGGCGATATCCTTGCCCAGGTCGTCTTTGATTTCAACGCGATAGACGCAGCTGGTCCGGCCGCTCTTGACACAGAAGGCGGTGGAGACCAGCTTTTTTCCTTTGGAGGCATTCAGGAAGCTCAGGCTGACCTGCTGCGCGACGGAAGGCCGGTGGGCGTTGTTAGAGGCGACGGCGAAGGTGAAATCGGCCAGGGCGAGAATCGCGCCGCCCATCAGGTGGCCTTCGGCGTTCATGTGGCGTCCGGTGAGCTCCATGGCGCAGACGGCGCCGTCTTCTGTCAGCGCCTCCAGGGTCATATTGTTTTCCGTTGCAAAGCGGTCCTTGACAAAGAACGCTTTGGCCTCATCCAATGACTGAAATGTAGACATTCTATCTTCTCCTCTTCCCCCTGCCCCCTTCTTCGCTCTGATGCTTTATGAATAAGCAGCATGAGCGGAGCGGAGACGGGAATAAGTTAGTGGTGGGGCTTCGCCCCACATCCCTGTCCCGACGGAAGAATCTACCTGATCAATTTCGAATCTCGATCTCAATCCCCAGGGATTGGAGCCGGTCCCAGTAATCCGGGAAACTTTTGCGGACAGCCTCTGCGCCGCGGATTTCTCCGCCGGTACGGGTACACAGCAGGGACAGGGCCATGGCGATCCGGTGATCGTTATGGCTGTCCAGCGGTTCGGACGGCGCGCGGAGCGGGGCGGCGGGCACGGTGATCCGGTTTTCTTCTGAAATCAATTGAACGCCGAACTTTGCCAGCTCCTGGGCCATGGCGGCGCCCCGGTCGCTTTCCTTGAAGCGCAGGCGGCGTGTGCCGGTGAAGGAAGCTCCGCGGCCGAGCGCCGCGGCGGCAAAGAGCACAGGGGCCAGGTCCGGACAGTCGGCCAGGTCCAGCTCGGCGTTTTCAGCCGACAGGCGGGGAAAGGATTCCCGATACACCCGGTCGCCCTGCAGGCTGTCCGGCCGCAGGCCGGTGACCGTGACGTTTCCGCCGGCACAGTTCAGCGCCTCGAAGAAAGCGGCGTTGGAATAATCGCCTTCCACCTCCGTGTCCAGCGGACGGTATGCCGCGCTGCCGGGGATGAGGAGGGTGTTTTCATCCGCCCATGATACCTCAACGCCGGCGTCATGCAGCGCCTGCAACGTCAGGGACAGATAGGAACGGCTTTCCACCGGCGGGATCAGCCGGATCCGGCTGTCAGCCGGCAGGAGGGGCAGGGCAAAGAGCAGGCCGGTGATGAACTGGCTGCTGATGCCGCCAGGTACGGTATATTCTCCGGGCACCAGGCAGCCTTCCGCCAGAAGGCCGGCGTTCTCACGCCGGAGGGTCAGACCCTGTTCCCGGCAGAGGCCTTCATATACGGACAGCGGACGGGAAAGAAGCGTTTCACTGCCTTCCAGCCGCATGGGATTTCCGGAGAGCAGACACAGCGGAATCATGAAGCGCAGCGTGCTGCCGGATTCCCGGCAGCGCAGCACGGCGGGACCGGCCTTCCGGGGATCGCAGCCCCGGATCCGGACGTCATCCCCCTTCCAGGTGAGGGAAGCGCCCAGGGCGGACAGGCAGTCCGCCGTGGCGAGAATGTCCTCGCTGCGATCCACGCCGCGGACGGTGCTTTCACCGTCCGCCAGGGCGGCACAGATCAGCAGGCGGTGCGCCATGGACTTGGAGGGCGGCGCCGCGACAGTACCCCGGGCAGTGCCGGGTCGGATCAGTACGTTCATGAACGGTCTCCAGTCAGATAATCCATGGCTTCCAGGTAGCCGTCGAAGCCATGTCCTTTGATGGTCTTTGCGCAGGCGGCGCGGATATAGCTGACCTTCCGGAATTCCTCCCGGGTATCCGGATCGGAAATATGGACTTCCACCGCGGGAATACCGACGGCCTTCAGTGCGTCCAGCAGGGCGACGCTGGTATGGGTATAGGCGCCGGGATTGATGACGATGCCGTCCTGCTTTCCGCAGGCCTGCTGAATGGCGTCCACCAGGTCTCCTTCATGGTTGGACTGGTACAGGGTGACGCTGACGCCCCGTTTTTCGGCATGAGCCCGGATCAGATCACACAGATCCGTATAGGTTGCTTTGCCGTAGATCTCCGGTTCGCGGATACCGAGCATGTTCAGGTTCGGCCCGTTGATGACAAGGATGTTCATTGTGTTACCTGCTTTCAATGTTGTCGGCTGCTTCTTCGGGTGTGCCGGTCACGGGGATGATCTCATCCGCGGCGGCGCGATAGACCGGTTCGCGGACGCGGTACAGCTGTTTCATCTTTTCAGCGGTGTCCGCCAGCGGCCGGTCGTCCGTGGGAACCAGGGCTTCAGGATCCCTGTCCAGCCAGAACAGGCGGCCGTTCTGCCGCAGAGCGTTGACGTTCTCCGGTCGGAGGACCGCGCCGCCGCCGGTGGAGATGATCTGTCCGCCTTGTTTTGACAGCGCCCGGATGATCTCTGATTCCAGGTCCCGGAAAGCGGGTTCGCCGTTTTCCCGGAAGATATCGGGGATGGGTTTGCCGGCTTTTTCCGTGATCAGCTGATCCGTGTCAGCCAGGGACCGGCCGGTTTTTTCAGCCAGGATCCGGCCGACGGCGGATTTGCCGCTGCCGGGCATGCCGATGAGGACAATGTTTTCCTTCTGCCGCAGGATCTGTTCATAGATCCGGTCGGTCAGGCCGTCCGGATAAACGGTATCCAGGAAATGCTCCGAAGCGCGGACCGCCTGGGCTACCAGCATATACAGGCCGCCTTCCGCGGGGATACCGCGGCTCCGGGCGTCCAGTACCAGCCGGGTGCGCAGGGGATTGTAGATCACGTCCGCCACGCCTTCCAGACGGTGAAAAGGTTTCAGCGGCAGCGGTTGGGCATCCGGTTCCGGATACATGCCGCAGGGCGTCGTGTTCAGGATGATCTCCGCGTCGGTATGATCCCGCAGGGCTTCCTCATAGGTGAGGCTGCCGTCCCGGCCGGTGCGGCTGATCTTCCGGATCTCCCGGGCGCCGAGCTGTTCCGCCGCGAAGGCCGCGGTCCGGGAAGTGCCGCCGGTGCCGGGAATCAGGACTTTTTTGCCGGACAGGTCCAGGCCGATGCGGCGGATGAGCCGGGTGAGCCCGTCCAGGTCCGTGTTGAACCCGTACAGTTTTCCGTTCCGGTTAACGACGGTGTTCACCGCGCCGATTGCCCGGGCGGTTTCATCGATCTCATCCAGGAAAGGAATGACGGCCTGCTTGTAGGGGATCGTGACGTTGATTCCGCGGAAAGACCGGGCTGCCATGAACGCGGGCAGCTCTTCCGGGGTCAATTCCTTCAGTTCGTAGGCGTATCCGCCGATCTGCCCGTGGATCTCTTTGGAGAAGCTGTGGGGCAGGTGCTCGCCGATGCAGCCGTAGGTCAATTCAAAATTCATAATTCACAATTCATAATTCTATTTTGCCATATTCCAATATGAAAACGATTCATGTTAAAGGGCGCTTTCGGGAGGAGATTCCCCGACGTCGCTCGGAATGACACCCGGGTAACGGTGTTATGTACCGGCAAGCCAGTCAGTGCCGTAGCGGAGGGCAAGGAGATCGCAGAGGACGAGGGCGGTGACGCTGTCCACGACGACCCGGGCCCGGTGAACGATCGCCGGATCGTGGCGGCCGGAGATCCGCAGAGTGGTTTCTTCGCCGGTGAGGGGGTTGACGGTCTGCTGCTCCAGCGCGATGGAGGGCGTGGGCTTGACTGCGCAGCGGAAGAGCAGGGGCATGCCGTTGGTGATGCCGCCGTTTACGCCGCCGTTATGATTGGTCACGGTGACCGGCTTGCCGTTTTCCATCCGGACCGGATCATTGGCAGCGCTGCCGGCCATATCCGCCAGGGAGAAGCCGTCGCCGAAGGAGACGCCTTTCACGGCGGGAACGGAGAAAAGCGCATGGGACAGGACGCCTTCGACCGTATCGAACCAGGGTTCGCCGACGCCGGCCGGCAGGCCGGTGACGGCGGTTTCCAGTACGCCGCCGACGCTGTCGCCGTTTGAAGCGGCGTTTTCGATCGCGGCGCGCATCTGTTCGCCGCTGCCCTCATCCAGGACGGCGAAGGGCAGGGCATTCAGTTTTTCCAGGTCGGCGGGAAGATCGCTGCCGAAGGGCGCGTCGTTAATTCCGGCACAGCGGGCGATATGGGTGCCGATCAGGATTCTTTTGGCCTTCAGCGCAGGGATGACCACCGCCCCGGCCGCGACCAGCGCGGCCGTGACGCGTCCGCTGAAATGGCCGCCGCCGCGGTAATCCTCAAAGCCGTGATACTTGGCATAAGCCGCCAGATCCGCGTGGCCCGGACGAGCAGGCCCCCGCCGGTAATCTCCGCTGCGGGTATCCGCGTTGGGGATCAGGATCGTCAGGGGCGTACCGGTGGTGCGGCCTTCAAAAACACCGCTGACGATGCGGAAGGCATCCGCTTCCTGCCGGGCCGTGGAAATCCTTCCGGCCGGACGGCGGAGGGTCAGCTGGGAGGCAATGAAAGCTTCATCCACAGGAAGCCCGGGAGCGAGGCCGTCGACGACCGCGCCGATTTCAGGGCCGTGGCTTTCACCGAACAAGGTGACGGAAACGGAAGTGCCGAAGGTGTTTTTCATACAAACCTCTGTCATGTAATTCACAATTCACAATTCATAATTCATAATTCATAATTATGAATCTTCATTGACAGTATAACGTGAAGGCAAGGGATGTCAATGAGCTGCGGGGATCAGGGCGGTTTTCGTTCTGTTTTTCGCGCGGTCGATTTGCTTTTTTCAGCTGAACATGAGAT
>CAZUXV010000133.1:0-8092 GCA_964624445.1 uncultured Oscillospiraceae bacterium
TGAACCGCATCCCGTCAAGTAGACAGTGAAACAAAAAACAAGTCAGACACAAGAAATCTCTGGCGACCAGCTAAGGTTGCCAGAGATTTTCTTTGGGGAAAGCACGGCAAATAGCACAGTGCTGCCATCCGGACAAGGGCTTCGAAGTGGCCTGCGGCCACCCTTGACCGGCTGCCATCAGTGTGCTGAAAGGCAATCAAGGAGGGTCAGATAAATCTGCCCTCCCGGGCCAATTCTCACTTAAGCAGCGAAATACATCTCATGTTTTTCCATGGGAGTGAGTACCCCAAGGTTTCGCTGAAGCCGTTCGGTATTGTAATAATGAATGAAATCCTCAATCATAGCGACCAGGCTGGCTCTGTCAGTGAAGCGTTTCGCGTAATACCGCTCTCGTTTCAGGATGCCCCAGAATCCTTCCATTGGTCCGTTGTCAATGCATTTGGCAACTCTGGACATGCTTTGGGTCATTCCGGCTTCGGTTAGCATACGGTGGAATGTGCGGTTAGTATACTGAAAACCTCTGTCACTGTGGCAAAGAGGGTTAGCATCCGGATGTGCGGTAATCGCTGCTCGAAATGTATCAAATACCAGTGGATTGTCATTGGTGTCCCGGATTACGTAACTGACAATCCGTCTGTCATACAGATCCAGGATAGCACTGAGAAAGACTTTCTTGACCTCAATGCCAACGTAGTACTTGAATTCAGTAACATCTGTCAGCCATTTCTGGTTAGGTCTGTCCGCTTTAAATTCCCGGTTCAGCAGATTGTCTGCCAGGTAATATGTATTCTTGCCTTGCCGGGTGCATCCATGGTTGCTGTACTTAATCGTGGACTTAATCCTGCGACTCCGGCAGATTCGAAGCATCCGCTTGTCATTCACATGGGTATCATGGTGCCGGTCCAGTTCATCCTTGAGTCTGCGGTATCCCATCTCCGGATGCTTCTCGTGAATATCTTCAACCAGATCAGCAATGCGTTCATTCTCTGCAGTTCTGGGGGACAGTTCGCCTGTTGACCACTTGTAATATGCTGCCCTGGAAATTCTCAGTATTCTGCAGACGGCGTCTACCGGATAAGTATATTCCTCATTACTTGTTTTGACTGCAAAATAGAGATGCGCCTGTCTTACTTGCGATAAGCATCCCTCCTCACGATTTCGTCCAATTTTTTTAGCACGTCACGCTCCATCTTGGTCATATACAGTTCATGCTTGAGTTTGGCAATTTCAATCTCCAATTCTTCTTCCCGAGTTCTGGGCGTCTGGTCTTTGAGCCGCTTGCCGCGGCGATCCTCAAGGCCGGCGTTGCCTTTCTCTTTGAACTTCTTTACCCATTGGTAGACCTGTTGGTAGCTGACGTTGTACTTGAGAGCTGTTTCACCGTAGTTTCCGCCATTGGCAATGCAGTCTTTGGCAATCTGAATCCGTTCCTCCACGGTTGTAGGACGTGCTTCTTTCTTGCGGCTCCCTCCTGACATTCTATGTCGGAATCCTCTGCCGCTATTATACATCTTTATCCACTCTTTTAGTTGGTGTGAACTTCGCAATCCAAATTGAGCTGCTATTTCACGGGTTGATCCTTTTCCTTCCTTGTAGGCTTGAATCGCTTGATACTTATGTTCTTCGCTATACACTCTGTTTTTTCCCTGATTTATAAAGCCTTCTTCGCCTTGGGCGTTATATATGGCAATATATTCACGGACTGTGCTTTTATCAATCCCATATCGTTTTGCTAATGAACTTTTTCCTTCTCTCCCTTCAGAATACATTCTGACTATTTCAATTTTCTGCTCTATTGTAACTTTGAACTTTGGCATAATTAAACGCTCCCTTCATGAGACAGTTTTTTATTCACTGTCTTTCATAAAGGGAGCATATCAGAAGCCGCGGGACCTTTTCTTTTATACATCACAGGTATTTGATCAGTTCTTCCCGGACGCCGTCCAGCCGGGCGTCGCTCAGGCCGAAATCCATCTGGCGGTAGGACCAGGCGCTGCGGGCGATCTGATGTTTCTCAAACACCTCGTTGATCGTCCGGAACCATTTGACCGTATCCTCCGGCGTCGCTTTTTCGATCACGCCGTATTCTCCGCAGTACAGGGTGGTTCCGCGTTCCGCGGCCGTGCTGATCGCGGAGGCGAACTGCCCTTCAAAGTACTTAGGAGTAATCTCCATCTGCTCAAAGGCAACGCGCCGGCCGGGGTCAAACGCCGGATCCGGGATCCAGGTCGCACCCTGATGAGTAAAGTCCAGGGGATCGTAGCAGTGGAAATTGTAGATCACCCGGTCGTCTGCCGGCAGATCCAGGTCCTTCACAGCAGCGGGGCTGTTATTCCAGTAGCTGCCTACAAGGATCAGGCTCTTCGGAGCAATCTGCCGGATCCGGCGGATGCATTCCGCGGCGATCCGGTTCCATTCACCGATCACGGATTGGTCCGTCACTTCATTCAGCAGTTCAAACGAAATCCGGTCAGGTTCGTTGAACCGGGCAGCCAGGCCCTCCCAAAGCCGGTAAAAGCGTTCCTGAAATGCTTCGCTGTGGAAGAAACCGCCTTCATTCTCCCCTGCGTCAAAGGAGTACCCGGCTGTTTTGTGCAGATCCAGCACCACTTTCAGGCCGCGCTTCTCACACCAGCCCACCGCCCGGGCAATCCGGTCGAATCCTTCCGGATTCAGGGAGCCGTCTTCTTTTTCCAGTACGTTATAGTCCATCGGGATCCGGACATGGTCCAGTCCCCATCCGGCGATCACGTCAATATCCTTTTCCTCGATAAAATGATCCAGCCGTTCCCGGGAGTAGTCGCACTGGGAAAACCAGCCGCCGAGGTTCACGCCCCGGTAAAACCCGAAATCTTTCATCTGCATTGCAATACGCTCCTGCTCTGTTTTTCGTTTCTCTGCTGAAAGCATAACACAAACCGGCCGCGTCGGTCTACCCCTTGCTGCCGGCTGGTTTTTTATTTCTTTTCCTTCCACTCCGTATCGATCGATTCCTTGCGTTCCCGGCCTTCCCGCAGCAGCCGACACAGCGTCTGTGCGTCTCCCGCCGCGATGGCGTCACGGTATTCCTGCAGGGAATGGATAATACAGTCCAGTTCAAAGCCCAGGTGCTCCGCGTTGTCCAGGAACAGTTCCGTCCACATGGTCTCATTCAGTTTCGCCACCCGGGTCAAGTCCCGGTAGCTTCCCGCGGAGAAGGACAGGTGTTCAGCGGCCGTAGGGGATTTGATATAGGCGTTGGAGACCACATGCGCCAGCTGGGAAGTAAAGGCGATCATCTCGTCGTGTTTTTCCGCTGTGGTTACCGTCACGGAACGGAAACCGGTCTCCCGCAGCAGTTCGCTGAGCCGGCTGACCAGGAACAGGTCTTCCTTTTCCCGCGGGACCAGGATCATCGTAGCGTTCCGGAAAAGTTCCCCGTCCGCGTACTTGATCCCCGAAAACTGTTTTCCGGCCATCGGATGGCCGCCGATAAACGTAAAGCCGTATTCTCCTGCAATCTCAAAACAGGGTTCACAGACCGCACGTTTCACACCGCACAGGTCGCATACAACCGCGTCCTTCCGGAGAAGCGGCGCTGCCTGCTTCAATGCTTCTACCGCTGCTCCGGGGTAGATCGCCAGGAACAGATAGTCGCACTCAGCGATCCGGTCATCCGTCAGGTCTTCCCGGATCGTATCGGTCAGCCGGGCATATTTCTGAACATGTTCGTCCGTATCCCTGCCCAGGATCCTGTGCCCGCAGACGCCCAAAGCCTTGCACAGGGAAGCGCCCATCAGTCCAAGCCCGATGACGCCGATCGTTTTTCTCTCCATTCTTCCGTTCCTCCGCTTTGCATTATGCTACTACGGAGCGAATCCTCGCGACCGCCCGGGCCACATCGTCAAACTGCTCCGGCGTCAGGCTCTGGGGACCGTCGCAAAGGGCGTGCGCCGGATCGTTGTGCACTTCGATCATCAGGCCGTCTGCTCCGCAGGCAGCTGCCGCCATGGCCATCGGCTTCACATACCGCGCGGCGCCTGTCGCGTGGCTGGGATCCACCACCACCGGCAGATGGCTGAGCTCATGCAGCACCGCCACGGCAGAAAGATCCAGTGTATTCCGGGTATAGGTCTCAAATGTGCGCACCCCGCGCTCGCACAGGATCACCTGCTCGTTGCCGCCGGACATAATGTATTCGGCGCTCATCAGCAGTTCTTTGATATTATTGGCCAGGCCGCGCTTAAGCAGGATCGGCTTGTCGATCCGGCCAAGCTCTTTAAGCAGTTCAAAATTCTGCATGTTGCGGGCGCCAACCTGGATCACGTCCACCTGTTCAAACAGCGGCAGATGTCCGATATCCATGATCTCGGTAATAATCGGCATACCTGTGCGCTTTTTCACTTCCAGCAGGATCCGGATTCCTTCGCCGTGAAGGCCTTGGAAATCATAGGGAGAAGTCCGCGGCTTGAATGCGCCGCCCCGGAGCATCCCCGCTCCGCTGGCTTTCACCGCCCGGGCGATGGTTTCCACCTGATCCTCTGTTTCCACGGAGCAGGGGCCGGCAATCAGCTGGAAGTGCCCGCCGCCGAAAGCAACCTGATCCGTCACCTGAACAACCGTATCATCCGGATGGAACTTCCGGTTCGCTTTCTTGAAAGGTTCAGAGATCCGGGTCACGCTCTGGACGATATCCAGGCCGCTGATCAGGTCCGTATCGATCCGGGTCGTATCGCCGACCAGGCCGACCACCGTCTGGAATTCTCCCTCGGAGATATGCGTCCGTACGCCGTAGCTTTCCAGCCAGGCAATCAGGCGGTCCTGTTCCTCTTTGCGGATATCTTTTTTCAGTGCGATGATCATGGTCGTTACTCCTCCCCGGGAAAGCCTCTGTATTCAGACGACGTATTTTATCACCTGCATTCCCTCTCTGACAAGAACTCCTTTTCAGCTGACAGCCGAAAACAGTCCCTGATGCAGAAGAAATACATTCCTGCCGCTGTTTTCGGCCATCGGCCGTCTTCCGTCCGCAGGAATACGGATTCCCCGGCTGCTCCCGCCGAAAAGCAGTACAACAGAAAAAGACGGGCCGACCGGATCCGTCAGCCCGTCTTCCTGTTACTGTTTTTCTTTTGGCATCTGGCAGGTTATGACCAGCCGGTTCTCTTCCATGGCGGCAGCGATCCTGCCGCCGTGTTTTTCCACAATCGCCGCCGCGATCGCCAGGCCGATCCCGAATCCGCTCCTCTTTTCCTTGTTACGGGACGGGTCCACCCGGTAGAACCTGTTGAAAAGCTGCTCGCATTGCTGCTTTGTCAGCGGTTCCTCCACAGGATTGGACAGCTGGAGGATAATGTTCTTTCCTTCACCCCGGATCTCAGCGCGGATCGGGCCGGCGGAAGCATATTTGACCGCATTGTCGCACAGGGTCGATATCAGCCGCTGAATCGAAGCCCTGTCGCCGTTCATCTGCAGGTCCTTTTCTGCAATGACCGTCATTTCAAGTCCGTTGTATTCAGCCATAGCGGCGAAGGGCTCCGCCGTTTCCTTCAGCAGTTCTCCCGGATCAAGCGTTTCAAACTCCAGCGTCGGATGTTCTTCCTCCATACGGGAAAGATACACCAGTTCGTCTACCAGCCGGCGCATAACCGCCGCCTGATTCCGGGTGGACCGGACCCAGGGGTTCCCTTCATTTTCCATCTCCAGCAGTTCCATATTGGTGGAAATCACCGTCAGCGGCGTCTTCAGTTCATGGGACGCATTGGTAATAAACTGCTTCTGCTGCTCCATGTTCCGGATCGTCGGCTGGATGGCCTTGCGGGAGAACAGCATGACAAGCATCAGTGCCAGCAGGATACCCCCTGCACAGGCAATCGCGGAGATCAGGATCAGGGTCCTGACTGTCGCAAGGCGCGTCTCACAGTTCAGCACCATCACTTCTCTGTTCCCGTTCCGCCAGGTCGTGATCCGGAAGAGATAATCCTGCAGGAAGCCTTCCGTCCTCCCGTCCGCCACGATCTGGCGAATGAGTTCCCGGGCTGTTTCCTCCTCCAGGTTCTCAATTCTTGCCAGCATCACACGTTCCACTTCACCGGTTTCAGACACCATCGCGGAAAACCAGTTGGATTCCGCCATCATGTTCCGGAAATGCCTGGAGGGTCTCGGAAATGTAGATTTACGGCCGTTTTCCGACTCAGACTGATCGTGGCGCTCTTCTTCAGACTCCGCAATCTTTTCCATTTCCGATTCATTTTCACCAAGCAGATTCAGCGTACCGAACAGTTCGTTCCGTACGCTGATCCAGTTGGCGATATTCACGATCGCCACCACCAGTATCATCGCCATCGTCAGGGAGATGACGGCGATGCGGATAAACCGCTTCTGCAGCTGCCTGATCATTCTTGCTTCTCCAATGCATAGCCTGTTCCGCGGTAAACCCTGATCTCTGTGTCCGAACCAAGCTCGCTCAGTTTTTTTCGAAGTTGGGAGATGTTGACCCAGACTACGTTGATCTCAGCTTCGGAGTCCCAGCCCCATACTCTGTCCATCAGCTGCTGGGCGGAAAAAAGATGCTTCGGGTTTTCCATGAAAAGCTCCGTCATCTGATACATCTTTCCCGTCAGCCGGACGCTTTGGGTCCCGCATCTCAGTTCGCAGCTGCCCTTGTCCAGCTGCAGGTCTTCCCAGGTGATTACATCCGGCACATAGGTCTCGCGCCGACGCATCATTGCCCTGACCCGTGCCAGCAGTTCCTTGCCGTTGAAAGGTTTCGGCAGGTAGTCATCCGCCCCCGCGTCGAGTCCGGTCACCCGGTCTTCGATCGCGTCCCTTGCTGTCAGCAGCAGGCATGGCGTCGTAATCCCCTTGGAACGCATCTCCCTCAGGGTTTCCACGCCGTCCTTTTCCGGCATCATCCAGTCCAGGATCATGCCGTCATAGGATTCAGCTTCCGCATAAGCCAGCGCTTCCGCTCCGTCATGTACGGTATCTACCAGATATCCGGTCCGCTCCAGCAGCGTCTTCACCGCTATGGAAAGATCCCGGTCATCCTCCGCAAACAGGATTTTCATCTTTATTCACCCGGGTTCATGGTAGCAGAATTCTCTTCGGATGTCACTACCACGGTCATGCCGAAATACACGTTTTCATCCGGCGTAAAATCGATCACCGCTTTATAGGTTACTTCCTCCGCGTCCTCTTCCGGCATTTCGGCGATATATCTGACCGTTCCTTCATAGGTCCTGCTGTCATCCGACTCCAGCTCGATCGTTACCTTGTCGCCGGCTTTCAGGGACAGACGTTCATCAGCACCGACAGCCGCCTCCACCCGCATGCCGCTGATCGGGGCAATCTGAACTGCTACATCACCCTGGCTGACCGCTGCGCCGACTTCCGCGGAAACGGACACGATCACGCCTTCTTCTGCAGCAGTCACAGCCGTTCCTGTCATTTCATAACCTTCAAAAGTACCGCTCAGCGTCTCCATCAGCAGATCGCCGCGTTTCACCTGGTCGCCGTCTTTGACCGAGATACTGACGATCGCACCGGTTGCGTTCACGGCTGTCGGATTGACGCGGGAAATGGAGCCGCGGCCCAGGCGCTGTTTTTCACTGAATGCCTCGTCACGGTATACCGAAACCGAATCGCCGGGGATAAAGCTCCCTTCTGTGATCAGTACCGTGTAGCTGGTCCCGTCGACCGCTGTGATAATACCGATGCCCTTCCGGCTTGCGTCCGTCCGGCAGACAACATAAACCGTTTCGCCTGTATGAACAAGCATGGTCTCAATGGAACTGTATGCCTTGGAAGTGCTGGCGCTGACGGTGTACAGCGCTGTTCCTTCGATATACAGATCCGCACCATACTGCTCCGTCACCGTTTCCGCGTCGTCACCGGCTTTGGCAAACACACCTGTGACCGTTCCGTCTCCGGAAGCGTAGGTCTTCTCCGTCCGGTAGCTGAACAGCGTGTCACCAGCGGCAACATGCATCCCTGCTTCCACAGCCACATTGTCAACCGTTCCGCCGATCGGCGCATATACCGGCACCGTGACGCCGGCTTCCACCGTTCCGCTCAGGCTCAGGGTCTCCGCCTGGGCGGCGCCCGCAACCAG
>CAZUXV010000134.1:0-7993 GCA_964624445.1 uncultured Oscillospiraceae bacterium
ACTTCAGACGCGCTGGTGCTGAACAGCATCTCCAAGCAGGCTTTCGACAGTGATGCGGAGGTAGGAGCCGCTTCCCCGGGCGGACCGCCCGGATATCAGTCCGTTCCGTTCCATCTCAAAATGGCCCGGATGAATAATCTGTTCAAACTGGTTGATGAGAACGGCGTAATCCTTGGCGGCGCGATTCTGTTCCGCCAGGGGGACACGCTGAACATCGGAAGGATATTCATCGACCCGCAGCACTTCCGGAAAGGGTACGGCATCTTTATGATGCGGGAAATTGAGGCCCTGTTCCCGGATGTGAAGGCTTTTACGCTTGACACCCCCGCCCGGAATACCCGGACAAACGCTTTCTACACCAAACTGAGGTATTCGGAAGTGAAGCGTGACAGTGACTTTATTTACTATTCGAAAAACCGCTGAAGGAGATGCGGAAAAGGTTATGCCTTCGATTCCCGGGGACATTGTGAATCAATGCTCCCGGGACTTTGTTTTTTGGCGCCGGATAGACACAGACCGGCGGGTTTGATAGAATAACGGCATAAAGGCTTCTGCTCTGTAAGTCGGGCAGTATGGAAAGGAATAAGATATGACGGATTATCAATCGGGAAACCTGATCCTTCATTTTGTCACGGAGAACGATCTGGCGGAGGTCGCCCGGACCTGGCCCGCTGACCACCATCCGCTTTCTGATGCGGAGGCGCAGGAAGCGATCGCCTATATGTGCGGAAACTACGGAAGGAATACAAAAGGCGGCATCTGCCATCTTTGCCTCGCTGTATGCGGGAAGGATCATCCCGGAACCATCATGGGCTGGTGCGGGCTGGACGGCACGAGGAATCATTCGGAGCCTGAAATCTTCATCCTGCTGGATGAAGCATACCGAAACCGGGGATACGGAACCCAATGCGTCCGGGAACTGCTGCGGATCGCTGCGGAGGACTATGCACTTTCCGGCGTTCACGGCGGCTGTGCCAAAGAAAACATCGCCTCTGCCCGGGCCATGGAAAAAGGCGGTATGGTGCAGTACGGCACGGAGGAAAACGGCGATCCGCTGTTCCATTTTCCGGGATGATCGGAGGAAAGAAAACATGAACAGGCCTCTTTTATACCTGGCTGCCGTACAGGGTGTTTTCGGCAAGCGGGAAGCGTACAGCAGAGGCAGTATTATGGACGCGCTGTTTGTTTATCTGGACGGGGAACCGGAACCGGAATCCGCTGTCCGGGTGGATTCGCATTTCAGAGACAGGCCATTGGTGTGCCTGACAAACGCCTGGGAAGAGCGGATCAGGGCACGGTATCCCGACGCGGCAATATACCGCCGGACGATAATGAAACCGGCATGCCGCTTCACCATCCCGGAAAAGACGGAAATCCCGGAAGAATACCGGCTGACCGGTATGGATGAGGCCGCGTTCGAACAGCATCCGTTTTCCCATGGGATGAATTATTCCTGCTATGCCGCTTTTCAGGCGGAAGGATCCGGAGCCGTCATATATCACGGCGGAGAGATTGTGGCGGCGGCGTCTTCTTTCCTGAGCCTGAACGGTGAAGTTGAAATGGATATCTCCACAAAAGAAACACATCGGGGGAAAAAACTGGCCACGGCCTGTGCTGCCCTGATGCTGCGGGACTGCATGAAGCGTGGCATCACGGTTCATTGGGACGCGCAAAATGACGTTTCCCGTCATCTGGCGGAGAAATTCGGCTTTGAAACCGAAGAAGAATATTCGGTATTCTGGCTGCCAAAGTCATAAGCGGACAAAACAAAGCAATCCGGGACAGGATTCTTCCCGTGAACAGCCTTATGATCAATTATGAAAGGAGGGAGACCGGATGGACTGGATCAGGACAGTCAACAACGCCATTGAGTATATGGAAGGCCATCTGATGGATGAGATCACGCTGGCGGACATCGCAAAGCATGTAAACCTTTCCGCCTTTCATTTCCAGCGGGCATTTTCCCTGCTGACAGAAATGTCTCCGGCGGAATACCTGCGGAAAAGGCGCCTTTCGCAGGCCGGGGCAGAACTGACGGGCGGAGACGCGAAAGTTATCGACGTCGCTTTGAAATATTGCTATGATTCGCCGGAAAGCTTTACCAAAGCATTTGCACGGTTCCACGGCGTGTCGCCGATGCAGGTAAAAAAAGGAAGCCCCATTCAGTTCATGAACCGGTTTACCGTCCGGATGGCAATTGAAGGAGGCTGTATGATGGAGTACAAAATCGAAAAATGGGAAGCGATGGACCTTCTCATGCACGCGAAAGATTTCCATGCCGAAACAGGCGAAACGGAGATCCCGAAGTTCTGGGAGGAATACTACGCCCACGAAGAATACCGGAAAATCCCGGGCTATCTCGGACTCTGCGCCCAGCAGAAATCCGACGGTGATGAATTCCGGTACGGCATCGGCTGCAAGGCTTCCGATGTGGAAGGAATCCCGGAGGGATTCGAGATCATCCATATCCCGGAATACACCTGGGCAGTTTTCAAATGCGTCGGGCCGACGCCCAAGGCGATCCAGGCCATGTGGGGAAAGATTTACAGGGAATGGCTGCCGGTCTCCGATTATGAGCTGATCCCCGATTATGACATTGAAAACTACCTGCCCGGTGATCCGTCTTCACGGAACTATATCAGTGAGATCTGCATTCCTGTCAGGAAAAAGTGACGAGGAGGGGAAAAAGATGGATCAGTCGATTCTGGATTGGCTTTTAGAGGAAGAGACACCGGAAGTGCGGCTCAGGACGCTGAAAGAATATATGAAACTGCCGGACGATGATGAAAAAGTTATCGAATGCAAAAAAAGGCTGCTGGAGAGCAAAACATACGAACGGGTGCTGAAAAAACTCAGGAAAGATAAACCCTGGGATAAGTTTGACGCCATCATGGCGCTGGCTGAATGGGGACTGACCCGTAAGGACATCGGCAAAGATATCGATGATGAGGTGTTTGGCCTGATAGAGCGCACCGGGTTTAAGATGCTGTGCGGAGAACCCTATCTGCTCAGGAATCTCGTGAAACTGGGATACGACCGGGAGGATACCGTAAAGAATGAAATCGCCTGTGTCTTAAGCGGCATCAAGGAAGACGGAGGCTTCGGATGCATCAGCACAAATAAAAAGGCCAACGATCCGAGGAAACCGCATAAGAGCTGCGCAAGGCTGACGGTGGAATACCTCCTGCTTGTCGCCGAACTGCATCTGCTGGGATACAGGACGGAATGCGAGAGCAAACTTGTTCAGTATTTTACGAAACGCAACATCTTTTACAGGACGGACGATATGAAAACGCCCATGGTTGACGTTATGCTGAGCACATTCTATCCATCTGATCCGATCAAGGTCGGAGCGCAGAACATCCTTTATGCGCTGAGGGTTTTAGGCTGCCAGCCGGATTCGGAAGCGATGCAGGCCGGATATAAAGTGCTGGATCAGCATCGGACGGAAAACGGAAGATATATTCTGACTGGCTGTAAAAGCGTACCGGCCTTCAAGGCGGGAAATGTCGGTGAAGAGAACAAGTGGGTTACGCTTTACGCCTGTATGGCACAACAGGCGCCTTTGAGACTGTCCGGGAAGGCAGAATGATGCTGGATGGACAGTGTAGACCGGTTTGGTAAAATACTGACATCAAAGGAAACAAAGGCGGTTTCAGAAGGCTGAATTTGCTTCGGCTGCTCCGGCTGACCGGCGTGAATCACCGGAGACCGGCGACGGATGGTTTGCTATGAAGTTTATTTTGCAGGTTTTTACAGGTTCTGGTGACACCTCCGGCTATCGGGCGGAGGAGATGATCGGCAGGATCAGGACGATTGCTTCGGATATCAGGGTTGATAAGGTCATTATCGGCTGGACCAGGGAAGCATCCGTATACAGGAAACTGGCGTCTTTTCTTCATGAGCAGGGGATACAGATGTTGCTATGGCTTCCTGCTTTTTCGGAGGGTATTGAAAACTCCCGGCCGGATCAGGCGACAGACATTTTCGGAAAGACGGTCATCGGACCTGATTCCGCGAAAGATCCATCGTTTCATTTTGTCTGTCCGTCTTCCGGCCGGAATGCCCGCATCGTGACAGATACATACGAAAAGTATTTTTCGGATTGCGGCTTTGACGGGGTTTTTCTCGACAGAATCAGAAGTCAGTCTTTCGTGACCGGTGTATCCGGCGTTTTAAGCTGCGCATGCAGAAGGTGCAGGAAGGCTTTTCTGGATAAAGGTGTGAATATCGACGAAGTCAGGAACCTGTATGAGGAGCAGGGAGACGCCTTCTTCGATATGGCATCGTGGCCGATGAACGGGGAATTTGTTCTCGAAAATCAGTCCGCGCAGCGCTTTTTTGAAGTGAAAGAGGAAATCATCGCCGAAGCGGTTGCCGAATTGGCCGGATATTTCAGGCGCAAAGGACTGATTGTCGGATTGGATCTGTTTGCCCCGGTGATCAGCCGTTTTGTCGGCCAGAACTATTCGCTGATCGCCAAAGCGGCCGACTTCATCAAACCAATGCTGTACCGGAGGACGGAAGCTCCGGCCGGCATCGGATATGAATATGCGCTTTTTGAAAAGTGTGCGCCGAATGCCCGGAACAATCCCAGGCCGACTTTGAATCGGGCATTTCTTCAAACCCAGATTCAGGCATTCAAAGACCTTCCCTGTGAAAAGTATCCGGGCATTGAGGTCAATTACGATCAAGATCTCGTAAAGACAGATGCGGAATATGTCAGGGAATCATTGGCGATGATCAGGGAATGCGGTCTTGGCGGAGCGGCTCTGTGCTGGGATATCATGCAGGCACCGGAGGCTCACATTGCGGCGGCAGCCGTGATGCGGGGAGAGAACGGATGAAAGCAACAGAGAGTTGCTTGCGAAGGGCAAAACAGCAGGGTATGATGCGGATGAAAACAAACCGCAAGGAGGCTTCATCATGGAAACGAGCGTTATTCTGAAAGATCTGAGAGAGAAACATAAACTGACCCAGGAAGAACTGGCGGAGCGGGTGCTGGTGACGCGGCAGGCGGTCAGCCGCTGGGAAACCGGGGAAACGATGCCGAACACGGAAACGCTGAAGCTGCTGTCCCGGGAGTACGACGTATCCATCAACACGCTGCTCGGTTCTCCCAGGCAGCTGCTCTGCCAGTGCTGTGGCATGCCACTGAGCGAGGACGGGATGATCAGCAGGGAACCGGACGGGTTCTTTAATGAAGATTACTGCAAATGGTGTTATACGGACGGAAAGTATACGTATCCGACCAAGGACGCGCTGCTTGATTACCTGATCGAGCATATGCCGAATCCGGAAGGCCTGGACGATGAGGACAGACGCAGCCAGTATGATGCATGGCTTTCCCAGCTGAAGCACTGGCTGTAACGCGAAAGACGCAGGCTGTCTCCGCGGCATGGAATACCGAAGATACAGAAAAGCCGGGATACGCTTTACGGGCATCCCGGTTTTCAATTGCGGAGATTCGGCATATAATACAGGAAAACAAGAGCCTGCCGAAGGAGGAACGGGATTGACGATCTATTTTGCGCCGATGGAAGGCGTTACGGACGGGATCCTGCGCCAGACCCACAACAGGATCTTCGGCGGGATTGACGTATACTGCCTGCCGTTTCACAAGCTGACCCAGTCCCTGTCTCTGCTTACGCGGGAGATCAGGGATACGGCTCCGGAGGAAAACGAAGGGCTGAATGTACTCCCCCAGGCGCTGACGAGGGATCCGGAGCAGTTATCCGCCTGGCTGTATTATATCAGTGAATGCGGTTATCCCTGCGCAGACCTGAATCTCGGATGTCCTTCCCCGACGGTGACCAGGCGGGGCCGGGGCAGCGGCATGCTCCAGGACAGGGGTTATCTGCAGTCTTTCCTGGACCGGCTGTTTTCAAACACCCTGCCCGTATCGCTTTCCGTCAAGACCCGTATCGGATATGAAAGTCCGGAGGAATGGCCGGGCCTGGCGGAGCTGCTTGCCGGGTATCCCTTTGCCCATGTGGCCATTCATGTCCGGACGACAAAGGAACAATACAACGGTGCCACGCATCCGGAAGCTTTTGAGATGGCACTGCAGAAGGGGGTGCCGCATCCGGTCTACAATGGAGACCTGAGGACGCCGGAGGATGTGCAGGCACTCATAACGCGCTGCCCCGGAACCGAAGCTGTCATGATCGGCCGCGGCCTGCTGGCGGACCCGGCGCTGGCGCGCCGGATCCGGGGAGGGAAGGAAGCCAGCGAAGAAGAACTGAGGACATGGTATACAGAGCTCTATGAAGGCTGGAGGAACCGGTTCGATGAAACGATTGCCCTCGGCAGGATCAAGAAGCTGATGGAATGGCCCAGCGAGGGCGACATCAGGCGGAAACGGCTGTTGCGGAGGGCTGGCGATATCGAAAGCTGCATCAACGCGGTGATCGGGGAATGATCACACAGCATAAGGAGAAGCAGGATGAGCAGGACGGAGAATGTTGAACTGACCGTGTTATGCCTGATCGAGGACGGGGACAGGATCCTGCTGCAGAACAGGGTCAAAAAGGACTAGCAGGGATATACGCTGCCCGGAGGCCATGTGGAACCCGGAGAGTCGTTTGTGGACGCGGTGATCCGGGAGATGAAGGAAGAGACCGGGCTGACGGTGGAAGATCCCCGGCTGGCCGGGGTGAAACAGTTCCCGATCGAAAACGGCAGATATGCGGTTCTGCTGTTCAAGGCGACCCGATGGACCGGGGAACTGGTTTCCTCTGAAGAAGGACAGATGGAATGGGTCGAATACGGGAAACTGTCAGCGGTCAACACGGTGGACGACCTCGGGGAACTGCTGAAGGTGATCAACAGTCCGGAACTGACGGAGTTTCAGTATATTGTTTCCGGTAACGACTGGAACGTATCGATCAGATAATGCGGAGGTAACTGGAATGGACTTCTTTTCAGAAGCGCTGTTAAGCGAAAAGACGGAAAGGATCCCGGAGGCATACGACTGGTTTGCGCCGCTGATCGGGGACTGGGACTGCGATTATTACGATGAACCGGAAAAAGGACAGAAGCGCCATGTGAAAGGGGAATGGATCTTCAGGAGGATCCTTGAGGGCACAGGCGTACAGGACGTTTTTATCTTCCCCTCCAGAAGTACGAAGGAGACCGAACCGCAGCCGGACGGCGAATACGGCACATCCCTTCGCATGTTCAACAGGGAAAAAGGCTGGTATGACGTGGTATATACCTGTGAAAGATGTATGAAGCGGCTCACCTTCCGAAAGGAAGCGGACAGGCTTGTCGGGAAGGTGCTGGATGAGGAAAATGCATACTGGATCTTTTCCGATATGGCACCGGACCGCTTCCGGTGGGAAAACGTGCTGATCAGGGAAGACGGCTCAAAGGAACTGATCTGTGAGATATTCGGGAAGCGGATCGGATAAGCAGGGAAAGGAGAATGATCCGGTATGAGCGGGAAAACAGCCGTGTCCCTGCCTGAACTGATGCGGTTTGCGGATGGGCGGCCTGTGGAAACGGCGGGACAGTGGGCGGAAAGGCGGAAGGAGATCCTCGCGCTTTTTGAAAACTGCATGTATGGAAAAATGCCGGACACTGCAGCGGAAAGCGTGAGTTATGCGATTGCTCCCGGAGCGGAAACGCAGGAGCGGGAGATGAAGATCACCGTGAGCCGGGAAGGAAAGGAAGCATCCTTTCCGGTCCGGGTGACGCTGCCGGAGGAGCCGGCTGCCGGAATGCCGTGCTATATCGAATACTGCCCGTTTTCCTGGTTCGGGAAACCGCTGACATCTCCGAACATGAAGATTGCTGCCGGCCGGGGATATGCGGCGATCCAGTATGATCCGGTAACCGTGGCGTCCGACAACGATCTTCACGAGGGAGCATATTTCGAGCTTTATCCATACAGCGAGGGGCAGGAAAGACAGGACGGTGTACTGCTGGCCTGGGCCTGGGGCGCAAGCCGGATTCTGGATGCGCTGGAAGCCGGTGCGGGAAAGGAACTGGC
>CAZUXV010000135.1:0-4761 GCA_964624445.1 uncultured Oscillospiraceae bacterium
AGAAGCCGCCGAACCCGTGTTCGGCAGCATCTATCCATATGATTACTAAGGAGGCCCTATGAACGCGAAACACTATAACGAGCTGATCGAAATCTCCCAGAAGATCTACGACGGCGCCACGGAAAAGCTGACAAACTACCTTTCCGCCAAATACTGCGTCGTAGGCAACGAGACCATGGAGCAGCAGATGGAGGACTACCTTTTCATTACCGTGGAGACCTCCGCCTATTTCCTGGGCAACGCCCTGGCCCTCCTTACCCCTGACAGCCAGGAAAAGGAGATCCGGACCTTCACGGAGAACCTGAGAAGGGTCATCAAATACGCGCAGCAAAAAGCGAATATCGGGGACAAACCCAGCTGACAACCCCCACTCTTCAACCGTATAAACCTACGGGAAGCTATTCCCCAAATCCGACAGAAAGAAAGGAGTTCAAACCATGGACAATCAGAAGAAAACCATCACCGAACTCACCCCGGACCAGATGGACAAGGCATCCGGCGGAGTAGACAATCCATACATTGAATGCTACTGTGAAATGTGTGGCCACGAGACTGTTACCAACGAATACCATATTATGTGTCCGGTATGCGGCTATCCCTTAAAACCGCGTAAAAGATAACACGGAGGAAGAACAGCATGGACAAACAGAACAAAACCATCACCGAACTCACCCCGGAACAGATGGACAAGGTCAGCGGAGGAAACTCAGATGATGAGGTATATTTCAGATGCAAGAAATGCATGAAAGCTTTCCCCATTAACCTTTATTCCAGCCATACCAAAACCTGCAAGGGATATGAGGTGTCGCCGACACAGCCCGATCCTGTCCCCGAACCCGTTCAGAGCAAATAAACAGGCAGCAGAGAAGGCAAAGAAAGCTTTCCGGATTTCACCGAACAGGAGCGTGTTCCCATGGATAAGAAAAACGAAAAAACTACACAAACCAATGAAATGATGGAGCTCACCCTGGACCAGATGGACAAGGTATCCGGCGGAATACTTAATATTCAATCGGATGATTACCTTGCAGAAATTAATCTCTCGGATGACCAGGATAACCAGGATGACCAAGGCATGGTTCCCGGAAATCCCCTGCCAAAATGGCCTGCCTTTTAATTCCCTCCGCCCGAACCAGCAAACCGGAACAGATCATCCGGCAGAAAGGAGCGCTGTACCATGGATAAGAAAAACGAAAAAACTGCACAAACCAATGAAATGATGGAGCTAACCCCGGAACAGATGGACAAGGTCAGTGGAGGAGCAGGATCCAATCAGGCTCCCATTTTCTACTGCCCGAAATGCTCTACAGAGTTCACCAACGCTAGCGATTACATCCAGCATTTGGAAACATGTCTCCCTTACAATTACGTTGATCCCAACCCCAAGCCTTCCCCGTTGCCCAAACCGGATGATGAAAAGATAGCACCGGCCGGGTAATCAATCAGATTTTCGCGTACACCCCCAGTTCCTCCCCTCTTGATTTGAGCTCCGCGATGGCCTGCTCCCGGGTGAGCAGGCCTGCTTTATACCCTTCTATCACATCCGAAGACAGCTTGCTGACCAGCTCCGCCCGCTCGGCGGGGCTGGTTGTCATCACCGGCTCAAAGACGATCTCCAGGTCTTCCGGCACATATCCCCAGCAGGAAACGGCCATCACCGGCAGGAGCTTCTCCAGCGCCGGCCGCAGGATCCGTTCCTGCATCTGGGCGATCATGTCATAGTAATTCCGCAGGTCCGCCTCGCCAGTGGCGTTGAGACCCTGCGGAGACCGGCCGAAGAGCTTGGTCGCCGGGATCTCGGCAGCGCCCGCCATATCCATCATAAAGGCCTCATAGATATCGGAAAGGCCCCCGAAGGAATACGCGTGATTCTCAATGGAATCATTGGACGACATGACCTGCAGGCCGTAGGACGTGCGCAGCCTGTTCTCATTGGCAAGGGCCTGCATAAGGGAATTGCGCATTTCCTCATCACCGAAGGCGACATGCTCTCCCAGGTCTCCCATTTTCAGCGTGGTGATGTTCGCCTGGAAAATCAGCTGGGCGATGTTCGCGGAGGCGGCAGACCGCTTCTGCAGTTCTTCCCAGATATGTTCCAGTTCGGACGCGCCCCAGTAGTTTTCCCGGACCATTTCATTGTGCGGCAGTTCCCTGCCGATAAACCGCAGCACCCGGGAGTGGTGGATCCTGACCGTCCGGACATCCCCCATATCCAGATCCACGGTATAGTATTCCGGCAGGCCGAAGTCCGGATCATCCAGATCCGTCACCAGTTCAAGGGAAGGTTCCACGCCCTGCGCCCGGTCCAGCACCAGCAGGCCCTGGAAGCATTCCGGGATCAGCATATCCATATCCAGCGGCTGATCCAGCCTGTCCTCCTCCCCGCGGATCACCATCACGGCAATGGCGCCTCCGTACAGTCTTCCCCACCGGATGGCGTTGGTGATTTCCTGTTTGACGGAATGCCGGGCCTCCAGTCGGCGCAGATCGTTCAGCGCATCCTGGGACAGGGATGTATTGGGAGAATACCAGGCCCGGGTCATATCCTCAGAAGGCATGTCAATGATCCGCTTGGCCAGCCAGGACACCCGGTAGGCCGTGGTCAGCAGTTCCTGCTGCGCAGTCAGCACAGAACGGACAAACGTACCTGCAGAGAGCAGGGTTGAATCATCCCCCAGGAAAGCAGCTGCATTGGAGTACCCGTCCAGCGCGGCCAGCAAAACACCTTCCGCCTGGGTACGGGTTATCGCCTGCTGCTGCGCGGAAGTCTTAACGGCAGCTTTACGGGTATCAGCATGATAACGCCTGCGTTTACGGGAACGGGACATAAAGAAAAAACCTCCTTCAGAACAGATAAGGAAATGGAAACAAGCCGGCATACCGGGAGAAACAGACCCGGACAGGCCGGGCTGGAGGGGACCTGCCGGAAAAACCGGTCAGGGTGGGCGCAACAAGAAACATCCGGCCCGGCGGCGCGGGCTACGGAGCCGTAGGGACGTTTGCGGCCCTACGGGCCCGCAGTACGCAACGCCAGCGGACGGCACGGCCCCACAGGCCCGCGGAGCAAAGCAGCAAAACGGACACCCGCATGCGGGCCTATGGAGCCGCGTCGGCCGCAACAGGGGCCGGGCACTCAAGCCGGTGGGCGGGGAGCAATTCAGCGCGCAGCGCTCCCCTGCCGCAATGATGGGAACGTAACTAACCGGCCACAGCGAAGAGGAACGAGCGAAGGCCGGACAACCAAAGGGACACCGGCGACAGCCGCGAAGCGTGCCCGTGCGAGCGAGGCTCCGGCAGGCGACGAGCCAGCCGCAGGCCACCGCAGGGGGCTTGCGGCGCCAGCGAGGAACATGCCGGAAAAAGCCGAAGCGAAGCACAGGGCAGGCGAAGCGGCAGGAGCCCAGGCCGAGCCCGCGGCTGCCGAAGGGCACAAGCGAACGACGCGGCAGTGAAGGCGCGAAGGGCGGCTGCCGCAGGCCTGCCGCCCCGAGGCGGAGCCGAGGCGCTTCACTGCCGCAAGAGAGCGGTGTGCCCGAAGGCCTGCCGCAGGGCGAAGGCGACAGCGTGCGAGTGCGCCCCCAAAGGGGGTGCAAAGCGAGCACGCGCATGACCAACCCGGCGCGCAGCGCCAAAGACGAAACAGAACAGACCTCCGCGATCCGGCCGAAAGCGAAGGCGCAGCCGGGAGCGGAAGGCCGGACAACCAAAGGGACACCGGCGACAGCCGCGAAGCGTGCCCGTGCGAGCGAGGCTCCGGCAGGCGACGAGCCAGCCGCAGGCCACCGCAGGGGGCTTGCGGCGCCAGCGAGGAACATGCCGGAAAAAGCCGAAGCGAAGCACAGGGCAGGCGAAGCGGCAGGAGCCCAGGCCGAGCCCGCGGCTGCCGAAGGGCACAAGCGAACGACGCGGCAGTGAAGGCGCGAAGGGCGGCTGCCGCAGGCCTGCCGCCCCGAGGCGGAGCCGAGGCGCTTCACTGCCGCAAGAGAGCGGTGTGCCCGAAGGCCTGCCGCAGGGCGAAGGCGACAGCGTGCGAGTGTACCCCCGAAGGGGGTGCAAAACGAGCACGCGCACAACAAACCCGGCGCGCAGCGCCACAGACGCAACGGAACAGACCTCCGCGATCCGGCCGAAAGCGAAGCGGAGCGGGAGCGGAAGGCCGGAGAAACCGGAAAAGCGAACCGCCGCGAAGCCTGACTGCGAGCGAAGGCCTTTCCGGCGAAAAACGCACGAGCCACAGCCGCCCGGCCCGACGTGCCGGCGAGCGCAGCGGAGCGGGCCCGACGGGACGAACGGCGGCGACAGCGAGAAGTTCGCCGGAAAGCCAAAGCGAACTACAGGTCAGGCGGAGCAGCGGGAGCGACCGCGAAGCTGCCGTCGACCGAAGCCTGCCGAGGCCCATGGAATCGGCGAGCCCGCCGGCCCGCCCCGGGGGACGCCACGCGAAGCATGACGGCCCACGGGGCAACAGGGCGGCGAGGCAAGACGGTTCCACGGCCGAAGGCACAGGCGCAGGGAGAGCGCAGCGGAGCGGCGGGCAGCTCAGCGCGAAGCGCTCCCCTGCTGCGATGACGGGAACGAAACTACCCGGCCACAGGGAGGGCGAACCGCCGACGACCGCCAGTGGCGGGAGTCTCGTCGGCGGTGAGGTCAGCCGAGACAGAGCGGCGGCAGCCGTAATGCCGCCGCGACAATCGAGGCTGCGGTAAAGCGAACGAAGGCCGGAGGACGGAGCTGCTCTTTGGAGGGGCGGGCGGGGCCGAC
>CAZUXV010000135.1:4861-7920 GCA_964624445.1 uncultured Oscillospiraceae bacterium
AGCGAACGAAGGCCGGAGGACGGAGCTGCTCTTTGGAGGGGCGGGCGGGGCCGACGGACAAACGCTGCCGGAAAGGCCAGACGGCGGCCGACCCGGCGCCATCTCCTGCCGAGCTCGCGAGGCACAATGCGCCGGGCGGACAAACGGCAGGCCGGAGCCGCACGGGTGAGAATCTCAGGGCGCAAAAAGCGCCCCTGCTGCCGCACTACCAGTCAAGCCTGACCCGGCCGAGCGGGTCAGCGGAGGCCGGAGAATCAAGCAGCTAATGATACCCATGAGACAGGATCCGGCACACACAGGCAGCGCTGTCCGGCGCGTCATCATGCTCAGCATGCTCGGTATAATCCAGGATCTGGTCGATATACTCCGGATCTGTCCCTTCCAGGAACACGATCTTCGGCCACCAACGTTTCAGATAGGTGCAGATTTTCATGAACTTGTTCATATGCTCTGTATAACAGGCAGCATAGGCACCCCTCCGGAAAAACTCCTTTTTCAGAAAGCCTTTGTCGCCATTATCCTCGCAACGGATCGGCCAGCATTTCAGACGCTTTGATTCCTCGATGATCGGGTCAATCACCTTATCTACCGGCTTATGCCAGATCTTTCCGTAGAGATACAGCACATCGTTCTGCCAATCCCTCCGGCCGCAGGTAAACGCGGTATAATCGCTACCGCCGTAAGCAGCATCCACATGGGCAACGCCGTCCCGCAGCATATCCGGATCCTCCGTAAAACGCGGCGCTGTTTCAAAGATAACCTCAGTGGAAGCAATATGCTTCAGCTCATAGTTGGCAGCAAACAAAGAAGGCGCCATGGACTGGCGCAGGGTTTCCAGCTGCTCCTTTGAAATGAGCCCGGTCTGATAACAGTCATACCGATGGATATTTGGCATCTTGGAAAACACATCTTCCTTATGCCAGGGCGTACCCAGGTTGATGATTCTCCCACCCTTGTTCCGGATATTCTGGAGCTCATCATACTGGCGCTTCGTCCGTTCACGCTCTGCCCGCGATTCACGGTCATCTTTGTTACAGATATCATCAGTGATCACATACCAGCTGTGCTTGCCGGTAATGGAAGCACGGATGCCCAAACCCAGCAGCTGCGGTGCGCCCATGGGTGACGTCCAGAGATTGGTGGAAAGATGATTCATGGACTCCCCTTCCACCTTCAGATCCTGATGATAAACAATCTTCACGATATTCATCATGACACGGCTGTTCAGGATCTTGGAGACCATACCCAGCATTTCGGAAACATCGCTGTCCGTTTTACGCAGGAAGATGATATTCCTGGTGGGCAGGATGATCAGGATCAGGGCGATGGCCACAGCCAGGCAGGACGACTTGTAGGAACCGCGATGGGCCTGCAGGGTATAGTCCACTGTTCCCCAAACCATTTCCCGGATCCATTCCCCGTGAAGGGGCGTCAGATCCGTGAAACCGATCTGGTGTCCCAGCTCCTCCGGATGCGCACGGATCTTCCGCATCATCACAGCGGCTTCCTCCGTCACTGCAGCGCACCGCCTTCCTGCTCACTGTCGAAGGAAGCAAAGATCGCCTCCAGCTCAGCCTGGGCGGCCTCCACGGATTCCTGGGTATTGGTGACCTTGACAGAAGATTCCACCTTGCCGAAGGTCCGCTCCAGGATAATCTCAATGATCCGCACCTTGGCCAGGGCAGCCACACGGTCATTCTTCAGCATTGCCTCCATCTTCTCCAGGGCCAGGGGCGTCAGTGCCTTCAACTGTTCCAGCAGAAGTTCATCCTCTTTGGTCTTTTTCGGCCGGCCGCCGGGGTTCCCAGACTGACCCGGCTTATACCGGTTCGGATACTTCTCCTCGCCAGTTTCCTGCGGCTTATCATCTGTTATCTGTCTGTTATCCATCTGTTATTTTCCTCCGTTTCCAAAGCCCAAAAACGGCTGAAAACGTTGAAAACAAGCAATCCAAGGAATACAAGACCCCAAAAACAGGCAAAAAACCATCTGTTTTTCATCTGTTTTCAGACGTATCCTGGCTTATTCAGCATTTTCGGGCACGAAAAAAGAGACCCCCGAAAGGATCTCTGCTCACAGCATAATGATATCACAGGTGTTTTCCGCCGACAAGCGAAGGACAGCGAAAAACAGCCAAATTATTTTGCTGCTATCGTTCCATAACTTCAAATTTGGAAATCTGCCTTCGGAAGATTATTTTCCGAAATTCTTTACCGTCAGTATCTCAGTAAGATCCGTGGTTTCCCTGCTTTCATCGTTATTTATATAAAGTTCCAATGTCACTATTAATCAGAAATACCTGCGTTGTCCGGAAGACAGATCTTTTCAGCTATCCCGACAATATCCAGGCTACCCGGATCCGCCGTGAAAACAGCCAGAGACCAATTGACTTCATGGTTCGGATCAACCCACAGGCACCTTTCCACCCAACGGCTGCCATCCTGCGCACGGCTAAAGATACCGCTGCAATTCCCGAAGCTGAATGTTTCTTCATCCATCCATTCATAATACAGCCCGGAGATGTCTTCCGGCCTCCCTTCCGTCTGATTGACAGCACGGACACAGTATTCATCGTCATCCCGGGAGAACTGTACCTCTGCGAGCCCCTCGTCCTGCAGGCAGCGATAACGAATATTCTTCGCGTCTTCCGGAATGTTGAAGCACACGCCGGTAACATCCTCAAGTTGTTGCTTCGTAAGCAGTTCCGTCCATGGATTCGCGGAGGATACCAAAGCAGATTCCTCATATTCCTGATTCATCAGTTCAGAAGAACCGGTTTCGGACGCAGAAGCCACTGAAACTGAAATGGAAATGATGAACAGAGCAATCATCAATCTTCTGGCTATTGTTTTACTTATCATGTTCGTTCTCCTTTCATCCCGGAATACGTCTCTTTATTCCGGTTCGTCTATATAACGGATCAGATACTGTTTTCTGTCCTTCAATAAGTATCCTTAGGATATCAGATAGAGAGTTAACTTCCGGTTTTCTGAAGCATCATGTCCAACTATTCATGAATAGGTGAACCATTCATCTGCCTTTCCTGATATCGGGACAGA
>CAZUXV010000136.1:0-7859 GCA_964624445.1 uncultured Oscillospiraceae bacterium
AGACACTACAAGATTATGGGATTCAGAAACTTATGAAAACTTCGATAAGGACATACTGCCAGGGAATTGAGAACTATTCCCGGTATTTTGACGGCCGGAAACCCGGAGACGCGCCTTATACGCTGCTGGACTATTTTACCGGGGATTTCCTGGTGATGATCGACGAAAGCCATGTGACCGTGCCCCAGATCCGGGCGATGTACAACGGCGACCGGGCCCGGAAGAACACGCTGGTCGAATACGGTTTCCGCCTGCCCAGCGCCTATGACAACCGGCCGTTGCTTTTTGAGGAGTTTGAGAAGCGGATCGGTCAGACGATTTTTGTATCCGCGACGCCGGGGCCCTATGAACGGGAACGGGCGCAGCAGGTGGTTGAACAGATCATCCGGCCGACAGGTCTGCTGGATCCGGAAGTGATCCTCCGGCCGGCCACGGGCCAGATCGACGACCTGGTCGGGGAAATCCGGAAAGTGACGGAAAAAGGCGAGCGGGTTCTGGTAACCACGCTGACCAAGCGGATGGCGGAGAGCCTGACCGATTATCTGAAGGAACTGGACATCAAAGTACGTTATCTCCACAGCGATATCCAGACGATTGAACGGATGGAACTGCTGCGGGACCTGCGGCTGGGTGAGTTTGACGTGCTTGTGGGCATCAACCTGCTGCGGGAAGGACTGGATCTGCCGGAAGTTGCGCTAGTCGCCATTCTGGACGCGGACAAGGAAGGATTCCTGCGGAGCGAGACGTCGCTGGTTCAGACAATCGGCCGCGCCGCACGGAATGTCGACGGGCGGGTGATCCTTTACGGAGACCAGCTGACGGAGAGCATGGCCAGGGCTATGTCTGAGACAAACCGGCGCCGCGCAATCCAGGAGGAGTATAACCGCGTCAACGGGATTACACCGGAAAGCGTCCGCAACGCGATCCGCAGTGTGCTCGAAATTACGCGCCGGGTGGAGGAAACTGCCCCTGCCGCGTTGAATGAAGAAGAGCGGACTGCGCTGATGCGCCAGATTGAGGACGAGATGATCAGCGCGGCGAAGGAACTGGAATTCGAACGCGCCGCGAAGCTGCGCGACAGGCTGCTGGAACTGCGGGGTGAAGCGCCGATGAAGGACGATACCCAGAGCCGGCGTCACAGACGAAGGGAGAGAACGAGGAAGAGTGAGCACTGAGCGAAAGAACCGCGGAAAGGGAAGATGGCTGCTTCCGCTGCTGTTTGCCCTGCCGTTTCTCGCTGCGATCGCTTTTGCAGTGATCCGTTTCGGTCCGCGCCTGCTTGAGATCATCAATGTCGCGATCAAGGGGGCGGTGGTCTCATGAAGAAGATCCTGGCCGTCCTGCTGGCGTTTATGCTGACCGGAACTCTGATCCTTTTCAGCGTGAGCTTTCTCGGCCGGCAGATTATTTTGCCCGCCATGAACGAAGGCGGCGCTCAGGTGAGCGATGCCGTGATCAGGGAGGAACAGCAGCTGGCCCGGGAACGGGTTACGAGGCTAGCCGATCTGTACGGTTTTGATGCTGAACCTGTGGTCAGCCTGATCGGTGAAGAAACCCTCCGGGATCTGAACAGCCAGGCTTCCAGATGGTGGAGCACGGTGCTGCAGGACGGGACAACCGGGGAGTCGCTTCGGTGGGATACAAGAGAACTGGAGCAGGTGCTTGCATCGGATCCTCGGCTGGCCGCGAATAAGGACCCGGAACGGGACGAATACCTGGAAGTATCGGCGGCTGAAGACGTACGGAACAGCATCCTCCGTATGGTGCTTCCCATGCGGGTTCAGGTGATCAGGCTGGGGCTGCAGGAAATCGGCAAAAGGATAGACCTGCCGAACATCATTACTTTTTTCCTGGAGGTTCCCTGGGCCGCGCTGGCGCTGTGCGCGCTGCTCGCGGGCCTGATTGCCCTGCTTCAGGGAAGGAAATTCCATGACGCGGCGCTTTATATCGGCTCAGCAATGGGCGGCGCAGCACTGGTGCTTGCTGCCCTGATGGCCCTGTATCTGTGCGCCGGAATCCTGCCGATGATCCGGGAGGCCTCTGCGGGACTGACGATCCAGTACCGGAGCATCCTCTCCGGCACCATGATCCGCGCCGGGATCCTTACCGCAGCCCTGGCTGCAGGCTGTGTACTGTGCCTGGCTCCAAAACGGAAGAACAGGGAAAACGCATGAAACGAATTCAGACAGCGTATACGTTCCGGACAGACCGGATTGAACGGCCGCTTCGGTTCGCGGTGTGTTCCGACCTGCACAGCGATACATTTGACGACGTACTGGATGAATTCAGCCGCTGCGACGCCGTGCTGATCCCGGGAGATCTGGTGGACAGGCACCGCCGGAACAATGAAAACGCACTTCGCTTTCTGAAAACAGTGCCTGAGATCGTACCGGTGTTCTATTCCGTCGGCAATCACGAGCGGAAGTTCAGACAGCGTGAAGCCTATATGCAGAAGGTGGCGGAAAGCAAGGCCATTCTGCTGGACAATGAAAGCATGGATTTTCACGGCGTCCGGATCGGCGGCCTGTCCAGTTCCTGGGACAAAGTACCCGACATGGCGTTTCTGGACCGGTATGAGACTGAAAGCGGATACCGGCTGCTGCTGTGCCATCATCCGGAGATGTACCGGGATTATGTACGCGGGCGTGACGTCGATCTGACCCTGTGCGGACACGCCCACGGCGGACAGATCCAGTTTTTCGGCCGGGGGCTGTATGCCCCGGGCCAGGGATTGTTCCCGAAACTGACCCACGGGCTGCACGACGGGGGAAAGATGCTGATTTCCCGGGGAATGACCAACGGCGCGAAACCGAGGGTTCCGCGGATCAACAACCCCTGCGAACTGATTATCATCAACCTTGAGAAAGAAGGATAAACAAGTGGAGAAAGAAGATATCAAGCTGCTGTTGGACTGGTTCGAGGAGCATAAAGATGACAAACTGAATTTCCTTGCCAAAGAGGCGATCAAGTTTGAGGTTAAAAAGGCCAATACCGTCGGAGATCTGCTGAAAACCGCACTTGACCTGCTGAAGAAATAAGGGTATAATCCCATTCATCCTCAGAAGATCCTGAAACACCTTGTACCGGGAGCGGAAGCAGGGTGTTTCTTGTGTATGAAAGGAGTCCCATCATGGCTGAAGGAACAATCCTGACCGAAAGCGGTCTGAAAAAACTGGAAGAAGAACTGGATTATCTGGTATCCGTGCGCCGCAATGAGATCAGCGAGCAGATCGCTGTGGCCCGCGGTTTCGGAGATCTGAGTGAGAACGCCGAGTATGACGAGGCGAAAAAAGAACAGGCCAAGGTAGAGGAGCAGATTACGAAGCTGCAGCAGACAATCCGTACCGCCACCGTTGTTGCGGACGATGAGATTACCACGGAGAAGGTGTCCATCGGCACCGTTGTCAAAGTCAAGGACCTGGATGACGGCGAAACTTACGAATACGCCATCGTCGGTGCCAATGAGGCGGATCCCATGGAAAACAAGATCTCCAATGAGAGCCCTGTCGGCGCCGGCCTGATCGGCATGAAGAAGAACCAGACCGCGACCATCGTGATCCCCGCGGGCACACTCCGCTACAAGATCATCTCCATCAAGAAGAACTGACGCCTGAACGATACAGAGAGGGAAGACACCGCTATGGCAGATATGGAAGTCCAGAACCTGAACGAACTGCTCCAGATCCGCAGGGACAAGCTCAAAGAACTGCAGGAAGCGGGCAGGGATCCGTTTGTCATCACCAAGTATGACGTGACGCATCACAGCGCGGATGTGAAGGACAATTATGACGAGATGGAAGGCAAAGAAGTTTCCATCGCCGGACGTCTCATGTCCAAACGTGTGATGGGCAAGGCTTCCTTCTGCAATATCCAGGACCTGAAGGGCGGCATCCAGTGCTACATAGCCCGCGACGCAGTGGGCGAGGAATCCTACAAGGATTTCAAGAAGATGGACATCGGCGATATCGTCGGTCTGAAAGGCACCGTTTTCAAGACGAAGACGGGCGAGATTTCCATCCATGCCTCCGAACTGACCTTGCTGTCCAAGAGCCTGCAGATCCTGCCGGAGAAGTATCACGGGCTGACCAATACCGACCTGCGGTACCGTCAGCGCTATGTTGACCTGATCATGAATCCGGAGGTGAAGGATACCTTCATCAAGCGGTCGAAGATCATCAGCACGATCCGCCGTTATCTGGACGCCCAGGGCTTCATGGAAGTCGAAACGCCTATGCTGGTTTCCAACGCCGGCGGCGCTGCCGCGCGCCCCTTTGAGACACATTTCAACGCACTGGACGAGGATTTCAAGCTTCGGATTTCCCTGGAACTGTACCTGAAGCGCCTGATTGTCGGCGGTCTGGAACGTGTCTATGAGATCGGCCGCGTTTTCAGGAACGAAGGCCTGGACACCAGGCACAATCCGGAGTTTACTCTGATGGAACTTTATCAGGCCTATACCGATTACCACGGCATGATGGATCTGACCGAGAATATGTACCGCTACGTGGCCCAGGAAGTGCTCGGCACGACCAAGATCGTCTATAACGGCATCGAGATGGACCTGGGCAAGCCCTTCGCGCGGATCACCATGGTGGATGCCGTGAAGCAGTACGCCGGCGTGGATTTCAACGAGATCCATACCCTGGAAGAAGCCCGGGCAGCCGCCAAGGCGCATCACGTCGAATATGAAGAACGGCACGGCAAGGGCGACATCCTGAACCTGTTTTTCGAGGAATACTGCGAAGAGCATATGATCCAGCCGACCTTCGTCATGGACCATCCGATCGAGATTTCCCCGCTGACCAAGATGAAACCCGGCAATCCGGATTATGTGGAACGCTTTGAGTTCTTCATGAACGGCTGGGAAATGGCCAACGCCTATTCCGAGCTGAACGACCCGATTGACCAGCGCCGCCGTTTCGCTAAGCAGGAAGAGCAGTTTGCCGCCGGCGATGAGGAAGCCAACCACACCGACGAGGACTTCCTGAACGCCCTGGAGATCGGCATGCCACCCACCGGAGGCATCGGCTTCGGCATCGACCGGATGTGCATGCTGATGACGGATTCCGCCGCCATCCGCGATGTCCTGCTTTTCCCCACGATGAAGCCGAACGACGCCTGAAAGCCTTGAAAAATAAGGATTTCTTGAGTCGAAAAAGTGCCAAAAATGGCAGTTTACCTCAAATTTACTTCAATTTAAGCTGGCGGCCTTGACAAGCAATGGATCCCGGTTTCAGCAATGAAGCCGGGATCCATTTTTTACCAATTTTGAAATTGTCAATTTGTCATTTCTGGTATTTTGGTCCGACTTGCTCAATGATTATTTTTTCGATTTTCTGCCGGTCTTTTTTGATCTGGTTCGGGGAGACATTGTATCTTTTTGCGATGTCTGTGAAAGTGATCCGTCCGGCACCGCCAGCTGTGCGCTGGAGCATGGCTGCGTATACATCCCTGAGCCTGTCAGGAAGGGCGCTTATCGTTTCTCGCAGCGCTTCGATGCAGTCAGGCAGGTCACATTCAAAGGGATCTTCGTCTTTGTACAGGAATTCTTCTCCGCATTCATATACAGGTTCGCCGTCTTCATGCCGGACTGCATCATAAGACATGTGGTAGTTTTCCGGCATCTTCTGTTCCAGATAGAAACGGATATCGTCCTTGGACGGGAGATAGCCGTGATCCTGTTTGAATTCCCGGATGTATTTTTGCTTCAGTCTTTCCCGCTCTTCTTTTAGCTTCTTGGGATAGGGGGTCCGGATATTCTCAACGTTCTTTCGTACCTGGTGCTCGTCCAGTTTGTAGTATTCCTTGAGATAGAATTCCATATTCGTTATGGTTTCTCCGGTCATGGGGTCTTTGTCTCCGATGCGGACAGTACAGGAGGATGCGGTAATGTTGTCTTCCGTGACGAACTCGAATACGATCCGGTTCTGGTCCTTTTTGTTTGTGCGTCTTGTGTTGTTGCAGGGATTGTTCTTTTTCATGTTTGTCCTTCTTCCCGCCGCGGGAAGCACGGGTTCGGGCGATGGACAAACAGGGCGCACGGAATAGAGCGGTGGCCGTCATAGTCATGGGGGATGTGCTTGTTATTTCCCGTGACTATGTTGTCCATCGCCCAGGTCGCGCGCCCGGGGCTATGAATTTTATTTGTTATTCCCGTAAGGGAGGATAACCGGGGATAAAAAAGAGCCGGACAGAAACCACCTGAACAGTACTTCGTTCGGGTGTGTTTCTGTCCGGCTCATGCCGTGCTTCGAGGCCGGCTTCAGCTCGTTTGAGACAGAACTTCGGAATTCACGGGCGCTCTTGCCTTACTTCGAGGTGGCTTCAGCTTGCTTCATCATGATTCCGGTAAATATTCAATTTCAGTGGTTTTTGTTGCTTGTCTGCTTTCGTTTGCTTCTTTTCCTGTAGTTTACGGCGCCTTCTTTGAGGGTGATGTCGATGTCGCTGCTGCATTTGTCGCAGCGGTAGAGCAGGGTTGCGTTAGACGCGGGGGAGTAGTAGTTGAACAGGGCGCCGCATACGGGGCAGCGAAGGGGTTCGGTCGGGAGGTTGTTGTCTTGCGGGTAGTCAATGCTTTCAGTCGTATCTGTCATCGTGCGTATCCTCCAGTCCAAGAGTTCCGTATATGTCCCGGGGTACCGTGGCATCAACCCGCTTAACCAGCCCGGGAACCAGTCTTGCAGGGAAGCAGCTTTGGGACGGGAGGCTGGCCCCAAGTGCACGTTGACAGCCTCCCTGCGGCGCAGAGTGGCGGGCTCTGCATTAATGCTTACGCGCAGCCGTATATCAGATGCGGACGCCGATATCCGCCAGGTAGAGTTCATATTCCTTGGCGGTTTCTTCCGGCGGAAGCGGCCATGCTTCGCTGAGCAGATCGTCTTCCGCCGGGAAGAGTTCGTCCAGCAGGAGTTCTTCGGTAATTTCCAAGGGGGTTCACTTCTTTCCGTTTATTGTGCTATGTATTCCGGATCTTCCTGGGTGCCGATCGGGATGTCTTCGTATTCCGGGATTTCGATGGGCGCCCGCGGGGTGATGCTCTGGATCTGTCCCATGCTGACGGTGATGTCGGCAGCGCCGCAGTCGCATTCGGCGTAGTAGACGACGGTTTCGGCGTGGGGGCCGACCCAGGTGGCGTCGTATACGGTGTATCTGCTTCCGCAGCGTGGGCAGTTTGCTCTGGGCTTGGTGATCATCTGTTTGTCTTCCTTCACGTTTACCAGCGTGTCAGCTGCTTGCAGATCTTTTCCCATTTCTCTTCGTTCCAGCCCGGAGGGACCAGCAGGTCGAAATGGTTGTTCTCGTCGTGCATGTACGGGTTGGGAAGATCGATCTTAAGGACCCGGCTTTCGGAATAGGGGACCTGGGAGGTTCCGCACCTGCATTTCACCAGGGCAAGGTTCTGGTCGTTGTCCCAGTCCCAGATCATCTTGATGATCTCGGCACGGTTTCCGCAGCGGGGACAGGCGGCGTACAGCGGTCTTTTCATGAAGGGTTCCTCCTTCCTGAGAGAAGGGAATGCCAATATAGCACTCCGATCGGTCGTTTTGAATGGGAAATCTGGTCTGGAAAATGTTTCCTGCCGGGTCCTGGAGACGTTGAGTTTACTGGGGCCTACGGAACATCAACAGATTTGAAAGGGCTGTGGATAAGCCGTGAGGTCGTTGCCGTTTCTTGAGTCCCGGAGTTGCCTGTGGAAAACTTAAAAATTTGTGTTTCGTATCATTCTTTCAGGAGCAGGATATCCGGATGGATTTCCGGGCTGTGAAGACGGATGGCCACAATCTTGTTCTGTTTGATCACCACATCCATCACGCCGCATTTGCATATGCTGATGTTCTTCGTGCCTTCTGCGGAAA
>CAZUXV010000137.1:0-7852 GCA_964624445.1 uncultured Oscillospiraceae bacterium
AATGGGGGAACTTGTCGCTGTCGAGGGGCTCGTCGTACTCCTGCTCGAAGGTGCCGTCTTCCAGGCTTGCGAAAAACTCATCCCACGTCTGCGAATGTTTTCCGCCAGGCATTTCATCCCTCCCTAATGAGCTTGTTGACAAACGCGTAGGCGGCCTTGTCCGCTCTCCGGAACGCCTCGGATCCGCGATAGAGGCATTCTACACCGAACGTCCCGACTTCGAAACCCCTTCGGCCGCCCCCCTCGTCGCCGTAATCGCGGTACTGGGGATTGCCGTGAATGAAGGGTCTGTCGAAGCTGATGTTCATCATCTGGCCTACGTTCAGGATCAGCAGCACCGCAATCGTGGAGCGGATGCCGGGCAGCGTCACGTGCCAGATCTGCTGCATTTTGTTGGCGCCGTCGATCTTGGCGGCCTCAAACAGTTCCATGTTGATACCGGTGATGGCGGACAGGTAGAGGATTGTGCCCCAGCCCATGTTCTGCCAGACGCCGACCACGGTGTAGGTAGTCTGCCAGTGAGGGCCGTCCGTTAGGAACGGAATGCTCTTGTCAATCACACCCCATCTCAGCAGCAGAGCGTTGATCACGCCGGTCCGGGGGGCGAAGATCTGCAGCACCATACCGCCGATGATGATCCAGCTCAGGAAATGCGGCAGGTACAGCAGCGTCTGGGATACTTTCTTGAACCGGATCGCCCGCAGCTCGTTCAGCATAATTGCCAGGACGATCGGTACAGGGAAGCCGGCGATCAGGCCCAGCAGATTCAGCCACAGGGTATTCCACAGCGCGGGCTTGAAATCTGAAAGGCGCATCACGTCCGTGAAGTTCTTCATGCCGATGAACTGGCTGCCCCACATTCCCTTCACCGGATTGTATTTCTGGAATGCGATCATGATGCCGAGCATCGGCTTATAGCAGAAGATCAGATAGAAGGCAACAGGCAGGATCAGCATTACGTACAGGCGCCAGTCGCGGCGGAACCAGCCGCTTCCCTGCCTGCGGGGCTTTGCTGTATTCACAGTCATCGCTTTCCCTCTCCTTCTCTGTATTTTTGTTGTTTTCATGTCTTTTCCGGACCATTCGATCCATTTTCATTTTATATTTTAAGAGCGGAATCATGCGGTTTCCATGCAAATCACGCCGGAAAGTATGCAAATCTTGCTTTCTGCAAAAATCCTTTTGCAAACTGCAAAAAAACGCAAAAAAGTAGGAAGAAATCACTTTCTTCCTACTCGTTCGGTCTACTCGCCTTTTATTCCGCGTTGTTCGGTTCAGCGCCGTGCAGGTCGAAGCACAGCTCAATCCCGGTGGTTTCCAGCCAGTTCGCCCAGGCTTCCAGCGTCTTCACCGTATCCGCACCGCCGTTGGCCTGCGCCAGGTCCGGCTCAGCCTCCGCCCAGCCCGCCTCAAAATTGTCCTTCTGCTCATAGGCGACGTCCGCCGCTTCATCTTCCAGGCTCTCCGCCCACTCGTCATAGATCAGCGGGATCTGCTCCAGCCAGTATTCCCTGATCCGCTGCAGGATCACTTTCTTCAGCCCGTCCGGCACCTTCCGGCCCTTCCCGGGGTTCAGCAGGTCCCGCAGGGCTTTCCCCTCCTCATGGCGGTAGCAGTAATCAAAGCCGTAGGCCGCGCGCTCGTTATGGGCGCAGGACATCACCGGATCCTCCAGGTCTTCCGGGTCCGCGCCGGATTCCGTCCCGTTGCCCAGCGCCAGGTGCCACAGGTCGTTCAGGCTGTCCAGGAACGCCTGATCCGCCCGGCCGTTCTGCTTCTTTCCCCAGTACTGCTGCAGCTTCTTCACAGCCGCTTCCGTTTTTTTGCCGTAGAGGCCGTCGGCGCTGCCTTCCAGCACGCCCAGGTCGATCATCTGCTGCTGCAGTTCCTTTACTTTCTCTCCCCTGCTGCCCTTCTTCAGGTCCGCGCAGGCGGAAACAGCCGCCAGCAGCACCAGCACGGCAGCCAGGATTCCGGACAGGATACGCGCCTTTTTCATTTTGCTCACCCGGTTCTTTTTTTCTCATTGTATCATACCGCAAAGTGATGATACAATGATCCCGCCGATAAAACAGCAAAGCGAGGAATATCCATGATCCGCAAATATACCTTCGGTACGCCCCTGCCCACCGGCGCGGTTGTCAGGCCGCAGCCCGCGCAGTCCGGGCCCGTGCCGTTTTTTGACGTAAAGACCGGGGAGGACGGCAGCGTTTCCTTCTCCCTCTCCCTGCATCCGGAGGAGGTCATCTTCGGCCTGGGCCAGGCCGTGCGCGGCGTCGACAAGCGGGGCCACCGCTATGAGAGCTGGAACAGCGACGTCTTCAACCACACCGAGGAGCGGCCCAGCCTCTACGGCAGCCACAACTTCATCCTCTTCTTCAGCCCGGAGCGCCTGCTGGGCGTATACCTGGATGATCCGGGAAAGGTTGTCTGGGACCTGGGCTGGGAAAACCATGACGAGGCCGTCATCACCTCCCTTTCCGGGAACCTGGACCTGTATCTCATTGAGGAAGATACCCTCACCGGCGCCGCCCGGGCTTTTCGGGAACTGACGGGCCGGAGCTATCTCCCGCCCCGCTGGGCCTTCGGCTATATCCAGAGCCGCTGGGGCTACGCCAGCGAGCAGGAGGTCCGCGCCGTCGTTTCCGAGCACCGGAAGCGGCATATCCCCCTGGACGGGGTCTGCCTGGATATCGACTATATGGTGGATTTCAAAAACTTCACCTGGAAGCCTGACGCCTTCCCGGACCTAAGGCAGTTCCAGGCGGAAATGAAGGAAGACCACCTCCGCCTGATCCCCATCATCGACGCGGGCATCGCGGTGCAGGAAGGCTATGCGCCGTATGATTCGGGCAAAGCCGGGGACTTCTTCTGCAAAAAGGAGGACGGCAGCGACTTTGTCGCCGCGGTCTGGCCGGGGCGCTGCTGCTTCCCGGACTTCCTGCGGGAGGACGCCCGCCGCTGGTTCGGGGACCTTTACCGTCCCCTGCTGGAGGCCGGCATCGAGGGCTTCTGGAACGACATGAACGAACCCGCCCTCTTCTATTCCGACGAGGGCGTGGCCGACGCCTTCGCGAAGGTGGAGGCCATCCGGGGCGGCGAGGTGGACTTTGAGACCACCTGGTGGCTGAAGGACGCCTTCAACGGCATTGCCAACAACATGGACGACTACCGGCGGTTTTTCCACCTGGTGGACGGGAAGCCCGTCCGCCACGATCGGGTGCACAACCTCTACGGTGCCGGCATGACGAAAGCCACGGCGGACGGTTTCCGCCGCTTCAGCCCGGACCAGCGCCTGCTGCTCTTCTCCCGCAGCTCCTTCATCGGGGCCCACCGGGACGGCGGCATCTGGCAGGGGGACAACTTCTCCTGGTGGAGCCACCTGAAGATGGCCATCCAGATGCTCCCGGGCCTTAACCTCTGCGGTTTCCTCTATACCGGCTGCGACCTGGGAGGCTTCGGCTGCAACGTCACGGAGGACCTGCTGGAGCGCTTCCTCCAGCTGGGCGTCTTCACGCCCCTGATGCGCAACCATTCCGCCCTGCACACCCGGGAACAGGAGATCTACCGCTTCTCCTCCTGGGAGATCATGCGGGACACCGTCTCCGTCCGCTACGCCCTGCTGCCCTGGCTCTACAGCGAGTTCATGAAGGCCGCCCTGGGGGATGAAATGCTGTTCCGTCCCCTGGTCTTCGATTACCCTGCCGATCACCGCGCCGTTCACGTCCAGGACCAGCTCATGCTGGGCGAAGGCTGCATGATCGCCCCGGTCTACGAGCAAAACGCCGCCGGCCGGTATGTCTACCTGCCGGAGGATATGCTCCTGGTCCGCTTCCGCTCCGGAAAGGATTATGACCTGGTCCCCCTGGCAAAGGGCGACCACTGGATCAACCTGGCCCTGAACGAGTTCCCGCTCTTCGTGAAGAAGAACCACGCGGTGCTCCTCTGCCCCGGCGGGGAAAGCTCCGAGCTCCTGGATGATACCCGCTTCACCGCCCTGGGACAGATCGAAACCGAAAGCACCTATGAGCTTTACCGGGACGACGGAAAAACCGCTGCCCCGGACCTGGGCAGCGGCCTGACGAAAATCGTTCTTTCTCCCTCTACTTCTTTGCAAACCATCCCTGATGTACCGTGATCGCTTTGGCCGGGCACATCTCCTGGCAGCAGTAGCAGCGGATGCATTTTTTGTAATCATAGACGGCCTTTTGGCCGCCGCCTGAATGCACGGCCTTCTCCGGAACAGGGCAGGCCTTTTCACACAGCCCGCAGGCAATGCACTTCTTTCTGTCCACCTTCGGCCGGTCCTGCAGGAAGGGCAGCAGAGGCATCAGCTTCATGAAGAAGCTCCGGCTGAGCTTGTCCCGCCGCACGTCAAAGTCCGGCTGGCCGTATTTTTCCGCCGCCCGGGCGCAGTCGATCTCCCCTTCCGGGGTCAGGATCCGGATCCGGTCCGCGTTCATGGTTCCCAGCCCGGCCCGCTCCCCGCTCACGCAGGTGGGCACCGTGGCCGGATTCAGGCTGATCAGGGCGCAGAACACGGCGTCCATCGCCACCGGGTCCGCGGAGAACAGCATCACGTTCATTTGCCGGGGCACACCGGAGGTGGGGCCGTTCCCTTCCATGGCAACGATTCCGTCCATGATGTGCAGCCGGGGCTTCACGCACAGGTTCATGTCCGCCAGCATGTCCGCGAACACCTCGCTGGAGGGATACCGGGCGTGGCCCACCGCCTTTTTCGCGCCACAGACGCAGCCGTAGAGGTTCTTCACCCCGCCAGTGATCCGCTCCAGGGCGTGGGTCTTCATCTTGCACAGGTTGATCAGGGCGTCCGCTTCCTGCACGCCCCTGCACAGATAAAAGCTGTGGGCCGTCTTTCCCTCCGGAAAGCGCACCACGCTGCCGGCGTCAAAGTCGGCCTTTTCCAGGTTCCACTGCTTCGCCGCCTCGCTGATGCCGGACACGTCCGCCGCCTTCTCCGGCGTGGTCACCGGGTTGCCCGGGCTGTCGCCGTAGGAAAGATGCGCATATCCCGCCTCCCGCAGGAGCCGGCACACCGCGGAGAGCACCACCGGGTGCGTAGTGATCGCCTTCTGGGGCAGCGCGCCGGACAGCAGGTTCGGCTTGAGCAGGATCTTCTCCTCTTTCTTCACGAACGCGCCGATTCCGCCCAGCAGCTCCACGCCTGTCCGGACCGCCGCGTCCACCTCCGCCTGGTCGTAGCTGCTCACCGGCACCAGGGCGACTGTACTCATATCCATCCGGTTCATTCCTTTGCGGTACTTGATTGATTTGAATTCATAATTCACAATTCATAATTCATAATGATTTTACCTTTAACCCCTTTTTCAGGCAAGTAGGACAGAGGGACGTTTCTTTAGTCCCGGTATCCGTAATTATGAATTATGAATTCTGAATTATGAATTGTCTCTTGACTTAGAGTGGGCTGTAAAGATTACAATAAAAGAAAAAACGGCATAAAGGAGACTGAAAAGATGAAGGCATTGTTTATCGGCGGCACGGGCACCATCAGCATGGCCATCGTCCGGCGCCTGGCGGAAAAGACCGACTGGGAAGTCTGGCTCCTGAACCGGGGGCGCCGCGCGGCGGACGTACCGGAAGGCGTCCATACGATCACCGCGGACATCAGCGACGAAAAGGACGTGGCGGAAAAGCTGAAGGATATGACCTTCGATACCGTCTGCGAGTTCATCGGGTTCACCCTGGACCAGGTGAAGCGGGACTGGCGCCTGTTTAAAGATAAAACCCGCCAGTATATCTATATCTCCTCCGCCTCGGCCTACCTCAAGCCCGCGGCGGGCTACGTCATCACCGAGGGAACGACCCTGGCGAACCCCTACTGGGAATACTCCCGCAACAAGATCGCCTGCGAGGAATTCCTGATGAAAAAGCACCGGGAGGAAGGTTTCCCGGTGACCATCGTCCGGCCCAGCCACACCTATGACGAGCGCAGCGTCCCCATGGCCGTTCACGGAAAGAACGGCTCCTGGCAGGTCATCCGCCGCATCCTGCAGGGCAAGCCCGTGATCATCCCGGGGGACGGCTCCTCCCTGTGGACCCTGACCTTCAACACGGACTTCGCCCGGGGCTTCGTGGGCCTCATGGGCAACCGCCATGCCATCGGCGAAGCCTTCCAGATCACCGGGGACGAAACCCTGACCTGGGACCAGGTCTATCAGACCGTGGCGGACGCCCTGGGCGTGAAACTCGTGCCCTGCCACGTTTCCGCGGACTTCCTGGCCGCCACCGGAAAGAAATACGGCTACGACTACGCCGGGGAGCTTCTGGGCGACAAGTCCGTTTCCGTGGTCTTTGACAACCGGAAACTGAAAAGGGCCGTCCCCGATATGAAGACGGCCGTACCTTTCCATGTGGGCGTACGCAAAGCCCTGGACTATATCCTTGCTCATCCGGAATGCCAGCGGGAAGACCCGGATTTCGACGCTTACACCGACAGGGTCGTCGCCGCGCTGGAAAAGGCGAAAGCGGAAGTATAATCAGATCGCGAAGTTGCCGTTCACAAAGACCGGGATCTCTTTTCCGTCGTGGGTCGTTCCGACGATGGACAGGTCCGCGGTGCCGATCATAAAGTCGTCATGCTGCATGGAGTAGTTGAGCCCGTGGGCCTCCAGCTCCTCCCGCGTCATATCCTGCCCGCCCTCCAGGCATTCGGCGTACGCTTCCCCGAAGGCCAGGTGGCAGCGGGCGTTTTCATCGAACAGGGTGTTGTAGAACAGCACGTTCATATCGGAGATCGTGGACTGATAGGGCACCAGGGCGACCTCGCCGAAATAGCTTGCGCCCTCGTCCAGCGTCACCGCTTCCTTCAGGAACTCCTCGCCCTTCTCGGCGTGGAGCTCCACGATCTTCCCGTCCTTCACCACAAAGTGGAACCCGTCCACGATGTTCCCGCTCTCCACCAGCGGCAGCGCGGCGTAGACCACGCCGTTGACGCCGGTCTTCTTCGGCGCGGTGAAGATCTCCTCCGTAGGCATGTTGGCCACGAAGGTCTGGCCCTTGGGCGTATCGGAGGCTCCCGCCGCCCACAGGTGGCCTTCCGGCAGTTCCACCGTCAGGTCCGTGCCCAGGGAATTGGTATAGTGCAGGCTTTTGAAGCGCAGCTCGTTCAGTTTGTTCTTCCGTTTCTCCAGCAGATCCAGGTGCGCCTTCCAGCGCTCCACGGCCTTGCCGTCGCCGGTCACCCGCACGGAGGCGAAGATCGCCTCCCACAGCTTTTCCATGGCCTCGTTCTCCGGAATGCCGGGGAACACTTTTTTCGCCCAGGCGGGCATCGGGATGTAGGCCACGCACCAGGGCACCGTGTTGGACATCAGCAGCTGCCGGTACTTCTCCAGCGGCTTTTCCGCCGCCCGGGCCGCCCGGGTCATCCGCCCCGGATCCACGCCCCGCATCAGTTCCGGGTCGTTGCCCCCGATGGACAGGCTCGCGGCGCCGCCTTCGGCAAGGCCGGTCAGGAAGCGGGTCCGCCATTCCGGGAACTCGTCAAAAATCGCGTCGTCCGCCCGCAGGTACTTTTCCCGCGCCAGCAGCGGATCGCTCCAGTCCATCACCACCTCGCGGCAGCCCGCGTCATAGGCAGCGGACGCGCACATCCGCGCAAAGTAGGCGTTCTCCACCGAGCAGGCGATCTTCACCGTCTGCCCTTTCTGTACGTTCAGGCCGATCTCAATCAGCAGTTTCGCATATTCCTTCAGTTTGGCTTCTCTGTTTTCCATCTTGATTCTCCTATAAAAAGTCAACAGTTTTTAGGCTGTATGTTGTTCATTATCCACGCAACGCATCAGATCAGGATTGAATTTTTCCCTCTTTG
>CAZUXV010000138.1:0-7819 GCA_964624445.1 uncultured Oscillospiraceae bacterium
TTAATAAAGGCGTTTCCGAAGAAGAAAAAGTACTCAAATGCCTGTACACAGAGGGGCTCACCAAACGAAAAGCCACCCCTTGCGGGTGGCTTTTCGTTTGGCTATAGAGCCGACAGGGATTCGAACCCACAAACAGGAGACAGAATAAAAACTGACTAGGGGCACCGACGCCCGGAAAGAGGATTCTGTGAGCATACGAATCGATGAAAAGAGCAGGCTGTTCTCCCTGGAGACAGCGCATACGCTGTATCAGATCAAAGCAGATGAAATGGGTGTGCTGCTGCACCTGTGGTACGGTCCGCGGACCGACGCGGACATGAGCTACCGGATCCGTACGGCAAACCGGGGCTTCTGCGGCAATCCGTATGAAGCGCAGGACCGGATGGATTATTCCCTGGATACGCTGCCCCAGGAATACAGCGGCAGCGGCGTCGGCGATTACCGTTCTTCTTCCGTGGAGGCGGAGAGTGCGGGCGGCAGCATGAGCGTGGACTGGCGCTACAGCGGATACCGGCTGCTGAAGGGAAAAGAAAAGCCGGAAGGACTGCCCGGCGTGCGCGGAAACGCGGATACCGAAGGCCTGGAAATTGTCCTGGAAGACAAGGCGAACGGGCTGGCCGCGCACCTCAGCTACTGGCTTTTTGAACCATATGACGTCATCGTCCGCAGCGTCCGGATTGAGAACCGGGGCGGGGAGGCGGTTATCCTGACCAAGGCGGCGTCGCTGTGTGCGGATTTGCCCTACGGGCGGAAGCAGGTGATGCATTTTTACGGCCGCTGGGCCGCAGAACGGAATCCGGAGCGGGTCACGATCCCCGCTGGGGGACGGCTGGCCTTTGAATCCCGCCGGGGCATGACAAGCCACCAGAGCAATCCCTTTATCATCCTGTGCGATCCGGAGACGACGGAGCGGCAGGGAGACTGTGCGGGCGTGATGCTGATGTATTCGGGCAACCATCTGGAGGAAGTCAGCTCGGATCAGGTCGGAAGCACGCGGGTGATCTGTGGGATCCATCCGGAAGGATTCCGGTGGAAGCTGGCGCCGGGCGAAAGCTTCCAGACGCCGGAGGCGATTCTTTCCTTCAGCGCAGAGGGCCTGAACGCTCTGAGCCGGAACTATCACCGGCTGATCCGGGACGAAGTGATTCCGGCACGGTGGCGGGGCACAAAGAAGCCGGTGCTGGTGAACAGCTGGGAAGCCTGCTATTTTGATTTTAACGCGGAAAAACTGCTGAAGCTGGCACGGAATGCCGCAGCACTGGGCATGGAAATGCTGGTGCTGGACGACGGCTGGTTCGGAAAGCGGAATGACGATACCAACAGCCTGGGCGACTGGACCTGCAACGAAGAAAAGCTCGGATGCAGCCTGAAGGAACTGTCGGAAAAGATCCATGCCGAAGGCCTGAAATTCGGCCTGTGGTTTGAGCCGGAGATGATCAGCCTGGATTCGGACCTGTACCGGGCGCATCCCGACTGGGCACTGACTGACCCGGGACGGGATCCGATGGTCTCCCGTCACCAGCTGGTGCTGGACATGGGACGGGAAGAGGTGCAGGACTATCTGTTTGACAGCATCTCAGCGATCCTGAAAGGCGCAAAGATCGAATATGTGAAATGGGACTTTAACCGGAGCGTGGCGAATGTGTATTCCCGTGCCCTGCCGTCAGACCGGCAGGGGGAGACCGCCCACCGGTTCATGCTGGGAACCTACCGCCTGCTGGAAAGGCTGACGGAAGCCTTCCCGGACGTGATGATCGAGGGCTGCTCCGGCGGCGGAGGACGCTTTGACGCAGGCATGCTGTATTACTGCCCGCAGATCTGGTGCTCTGACAATACGGACGCGGTGGAACGGCTGGAGATCCAGAAGGGAACAAGCTACGGCTACCCGGTCTGCACGATGGGAGCCCATGTTTCCGCCTGCCCGAACCACCAGACGGGAAGAACCGTACCCTTTGCAACCCGCGGGATTGTCGCCCAGTCGGGGACGTTCGGATATGAGCTGGATCCGGCGAAGCTGACGGAGGATGAAAAGAAAGCGGTGAAGGAGCAGATTGCTGCCTTCCACCGCTATGAGGACCTGATCGAACAGGGTGATTATTACCGGCTGGATGAAGGAGAAAAAGACTATACGGCCTGGATGTTCGTTTCCCCGGACAAGGGAGAAGCGCTGGTCAGCGCCGTGGCGACCCATGTGCGCGCGAACGCGCCGTTCCCCTTTATCAGGCTGCAGGGACTGGATCCGGAGAAAACCTATCTCCGGAAGGAAACGGGCGAGCGCCTGACCGGCGCCGCGCTGACGCAGGGCGGGATCAGCCTGCCTCAGTTCCAGGGGGACTATCCTTCGGTACAGATCCATCTGACCGTTTGCGGGTAAGCTTTTCCAGCAGCAGGGTCAGGACACCGACGAACAGGGCGATATAATAGGTGAAGAACCGCCAGGCCAGCAGTGCCAGGCCGATGGTTCCGCCGGTGAAGATGTTCCGGAAATAGTAGAGGAAACCGCCTTCCTGGGCGCCGCTGGCGCCGGGAAGCGGGGTATAGCTGGCGCTGACGAAGAGCAAGAGGCTCAGGGTCAGCGCCTGGTACCAGGGCGTGCCCGACATGCCGAAGGCATAATAGGCAAAGACGACAGAACCGGTCAGGGCCAGCATGCTCAGCCCGCTGAGCAGGCACTGGAGCAGGATCTGGGCCGGGGAGCGGAGCAGGTCATGGATGGCGGTGTAATAGGTATCCAGCACGCCGTTTACCTTCTCGATGAAGGCGTCCCGGTCCCTAACCAGCCGGAGACGGGCAAGCAGGCCGATGAGCCCGCCGGCGAGCTTCCGGATCAGTTTCGGGCAGAAGGCGGCCATCAGCACCAGAGGCACTACGGCAAAATTGATGAGCCAGCCGACACGGACGAACCAGATGGCGCCTTCCAGCTGGGTATAGACAAACGACCGGTTAAACAAAAGGAACAGCAGGCTCAGCAGGCAGACCATGAACTGATTGGCGATCAGGCGGATGGTGACGGCGGTGGTGCCGTTGCCCACCGGAACGCCGGCCTTGCGCATATAATTGACCTGCATGGGCTGGCCGCCGCTGGCGCCCGGGGTGATGTTGCTGTAATACAGGCCGATGATATTGATGATCAGCACCCGGAAGAGGGTGAGGGAAAAACCTTGCCTGCGAAGGCAGTACCAGGTGGCGAGGACATCAAAAAAGAGGAAAGCGGCCCAGCAGCCGACCAGGCCGACCAGCCAGCCGGGATCAAGGCGGCGGAGCGCTTCCCAGGCGTCGGTCAGCTCTGTGTTGCCGAAGGCGATGCAGAAAACGGCTGCAATGGACAGCACGATGAATAGCGCACTCAGCGCTTTTTTCATTTTCATGCTCATGCTTCCGTCCTCACCCCTCTCTTTGACACCCGAATATCTTATCCTGTTTTGCCGTATCTGTCCAGTTTGGGGGAAAAACGGGATGTTAGACCAGGGAGACGGTTCTTTTGGACCGAAAAGAAGCAGAAAGATAAACCAAAGGGAAAAATGGTCCAAAAGAACCGTCCCCCTGGTCCATTTTGTGATAGAATAATAAACTGTAAAAATCAGGAAGGGAAGCGCAGGATGAAACTATTGACTGTCACGATCCCGTGCTATAACGCGGCGGCCTATATGGAACGGTGCCTGAAGAGCGTCGTGGCCGGCGGGGACGAACTGGATGTGATCGTCGTGGACGACGGATCCACGGACGAGACAGGCCGGATCGCGGACCGCTGGGCAGCGGAATATCCGGGGATCGTCCGGGTGATCCACCAGGAGAACGGCGGTCATGGGGAAGGGCTGAACCAGGGAATCCGCAACGCGGAGGGACTGTATTTCAAGAGCGTAGACTCGGACGACCGGCTGGATCCGGAATCCCTGAAGGAACTGCTGAAGCGCCTGAAAGCGCATACAGCCGCGGAGGACCAGGTAGACCTGATCGTGAACGACTATGTATACGACCGGGAAGGGGAAGAGGCCTGTTTCTCCGTCAGCTACCGGAACGTGTTCAACCCGGACCGGGTGAATACCTGGGAAAACTGCCGCGCGTTTCCGCCGTGGAAGCAGTTTATGATCCACGCCATGGCTTACCGCACCGGCATGCTCCGGGAGATGAACCTGACGCTGCCGAAGCACACCTTTTACGAAGACAACCTGTATATCTACCAGCCGCTGCCCTATGTCAAAAAGATCCTCTACCTGGACAGGCCGCTGTATGGATACTATATCGGGCGGGCGGACCAGTCCGTGAACGACAGCGTAATCATCCGCCGTCTGGACCAGGTGACCCGCATCGCGCAGGAGATGATCACCAGCTATACCTGGGACGAGCTGGCGGCGCTGCCGAAAAAGCTGCGGAACTATATGATCAGCAACGCCTCGGGCCAGCTGTACACCACGTCCGCCCTGCAATACCTGAGCGGGGAGGACGGCCGGAAAAAGAACGCGGAGCTGAAACAGGCGATCCGGTCCTATGACGAAAAACTGTACCGGAAACTGGGCCACACCTTTGCCGGCGGGGTCACGATGATTCCCGGCCCGCTGGGCAGGGGCCTGACGGTGGGCAGCTATAAGTTCGGCAGGAAAATGATCAAATTTTAACAGAAGCATATGGAAAAGGCGGTCGTCAGGCCGCCTTCTTTTTCATGGTTCCGGCAAGGGCGATGATTGTGCCGGCGGCTGCAATGGCTGCGCCGGTCAGCATGGTCGGCCGGACGCCGACGGCGTCGAACATGGGACCGCCGATCAGGCTGGCCAGTACCGACCCGATGGTGGTCATGCTGAAGGCCAGACTCTGGGCTTTCGCGGAATCCTTGCGGGCGACCGTGCGATCGGCATAACCGACAATCAGGACGGTATAGAGGGCGTAACTGGGCGCCTGAAGCACGCGGGCCGCAAAGAACAGCGGGATGGTCGGAGCCAGGGCATAGGCCAGAATCTTGAGCACAAAGAAGACGAAAGAGAGGCGGATATACTGGACGGTGGACCACTTTTTCGGAAGCTTCGAGGCAAACATCATGACAGGAACCTCCACGATCGCCGTGAAGGCGGCCACATAGCCCATGATCGCGGTGTTGCCGCCAAGGGCTTCCACCTCATTAATCAGGAAATTGCCGTCCAGGTTATGGGCAATGAAGATGATGATCGTGCCGAAGAGCATGAGACAGAACATCTTGTTCTCCCGGATAAAGACCGACAGGGAGGAGGATTTCTCCGTGATGATCACCTCTTCCTCCGGCATGGCGGCCTCCGCGTTACGGAGATCCCGGTCGATGATCCGGTTGCCGAAGAACTGCAGCGCCACCACCGCCAGCCCGGCAAAGGGCAGGGAGAGATGGCCCCACTGCGCCGTGACGATTCCGAGGAGGGTGCTGAGGATCACGAAGGAGAAACTGCCCATGGACCGGGCCAGGCCGAAATTCAGCGGCGCCTTCGCCCGCTCCAGCCGGACGCACAGGTCCAGGTTTACGGCGTTGACCGGCATCATGGCGGTCATATAGAGTACATAGCAGAACGCGTTGAGCAGATCGTGGGCCGGATGCAGCCGCAGCAGCACGAGCAGCACGACCTGAACAGACAAAAGGACGTTGATTACGGAAGCGTGGCGCAGGTTCCGGTTCCGATCGATCATGGCGCCGAGCACCGGGCTGAGCAGCGCGCCCCCTACATTGCCCAGGGCGAGGATCAGGCCCAGCTCGGTATTGGAGCAGCCCACGCCCTTCAGGTAGACTGCGGCATAGGCGGTGACCACGCAGAAGGCCATCCAGAACCCGCCGGTGATGATCATATAGTGGAACGTGACGGAAGAAATCTTCTTATTCATCATGCCTCCAAAGTGGGACGTTTATTCTCTGTTATACGGCGATGATAACAAAAAAAAGCCCGGCCTTCAAGCGGTTTCCGAGGGCCGGGCAAAATTGCCATTATTTGTCAAACGCAGGGGGAACGGGCTTGGTGACTTCTTCCAGGCGCTTTTTGCGGCGGGTGACCACTTCCTGGGGAATTGCCTGGATATCGCCGGCTTTGGTCAGGGCTATCTTGGTCAGGCTCGGACCGACCAGTTCATAGATCAGCACGGAGAAGAGGACGATGTTCCGGATCAGCGTACCTTCCGGTCCGCCGAGGACCCGGTAGGCTGTGGCGCACATACCGAGGGCGACGCCGGCCTGGGGCAGGAGGGTAATGCCCAGCCACTTCCGGACCGGTTCGGGACTCTTTGCCAGGGCAGAGGACCAGCTGGCACCGAAGTATTTGCCCAGGGAACGGACGATGATATAGACTACGCCGATCAGGATCACGGAGACGTCCGCAAAGACGCTGAAATCTAGTGCGGCGCCGCTGAGCACAAAGAACAGGGTGATCGCCGGACCGGACCAGCGGTCCGCCTGCAGCATCAGGTCCTCGCTGAGGGGGCAGAAGTTGCAGAACACGGTGCCAAGCATCATGCAGACCAGCAGGGAAGAAAAGCCGAAGGAAAAAGAACCCACGTAGATGATATACTGGCTGACCGCTACGGTCAGGATTACACTGCCGACAATCAGGGCATTGCGGTTACGGTGGGAATGGAAGAAGCGCTCAAGCCAGGTGAGGATCAGCCCGACCACGCCGCCGAAGACCAGCGAAAGGACGACTTCTGCCAGGGGCTCCAGGATCAGTGCGGCAATGTGGGTGGAACCGTTCTTCATGGATTGGGCAATACCGAAGGAGACCGCAAAGATCACCAGACCGACGGCGTCGTCCAGGGCGACGACCGGCAGCAGCACATCCGTCACCGGGCCCTTGGCCTTGTACTGACGGACGACCATCAGTGTGGCGGCAGGAGCGGTGGCAGCAGCGATGGCGCCCAGGGTGACCGCCACCGGCAGGGGCAGCAGGTCCGGCATAATGAAGTGCAGGGCGACCAGGGCGATATCCACAAAGATTGTGGCGGTTACAGCCTGCAGGATACCGATGATGACCGCCTGCCTTCCGGTCTGTTTCAGCGCGGAAAGGCGGAACTCATGTCCGATGGCAAAGGCGATGAAGCCCAGGGCGACGTCGGAGATCATGGACAGGGAATCCACCTGATCTGTCGTATTGAATCCGATTCCGGGCAGGCCCAGGCGGCCCAGCACGCTGGGCCCGATGAGGATGCCGGCGACCAGGTAGGCGGTTACGTCCGGCAGATGGAGCTTAACAAAAAGCCGGGTCATCAGCAGACCGGCGAAGAGGGCGACTGCGATCAGCAGCAGGGTTTGCATAAAGGGTTTCCGCTTCCTTTCAGGTGCTTTTTTCGCACGGGGGGAATTGTAGCACTGTTTCCTTAAAACTACAAGGGAAAACCTTGCTAGAGCCTTGCAGAATATGGTAAAATATACAAGTTGAGAACATTCCGGAAGGAGAATCATATCATGAATATCACCAAAGACATTTGCTATATCGGCGTGGACGATCATGAGATCGACCTGTTTGAGGGAATGTACATCGTGCCGGAAGGCATGGCCTACAATTCCTATGTGATCCTGGATGAGAAGGTTGCGGTCATGGACACCACAGACCGGAACTTCACCGATGCCTGGCTGGCCAACCTGGAAGCCGCACTGGCGGACCGGAAGCCGGATTACCTGATCGTGCACCACATGGAGCCGGACCATTCCTCCGGCATCGAAGCCTTTGCGGAGAAGTATCCGGAAGCGAAGATTGTGGCGACAGCCAAGGCCTTCACGATGATGAAAAACTTCACCGGCAAGGACTACGCCGCCCGCGGGATCGTTGCCAAGGAAGGCGATACGCTGGAACTGGGCAGCCACACGCTGAAGTTCATC
>CAZUXV010000139.1:0-7769 GCA_964624445.1 uncultured Oscillospiraceae bacterium
CGCTCCACCAGTTCCGGCACCTGGCCGATATCGCTGCCCAGGCCGCCCTCCGCCATGTTCGGGCAGGAGAAGTTCAGCTCCACCGCGTCCGCGCCGTTCTCTTCGCACAGGCGCGCAAGCTCGCCCCATTCCGCTTCGTTCTGGCCCATGATGGACACCAGGATGAACTTGGTGGGATAATTCGCCTTGAGCTCCCGGAAGATCTTCATGTTTTCCGCCACGCTGTGGTCGGAAAGCTGCTCAATATTCTTGAATCCGATGATGCTGCCGTCGCTGCCGGTCACGGCAGAGTAGCGGGGCGACGCCTCATGGATATCCAGTGTGCAGACCGTCTTGAAACAGACGCCGGCCCATCCCGCCTCAAAAGCCCGGGCGCACATGTCGTAGGTACTGGCAACCACGGAAGAGGAAAGCAGGAAGGGATTCTCCAGCGGGATTCCGCACAGTTCACACTTCAGCCGGTCTTCGTTCTCCGGCAGCGGTGTTTCGCAATTCGGCTTCACCTGATAATACAGGCGGTTTACCAGATCCCGGATCGGAACTTCACCGGGTCGGACGCAGGCGTTTTCGCACGGCGCGCTGCAGGTCAGGCAGGGATTCTCCTCCGGCAGGCGCTGGACAGCCGTCTGTTCATTGCCGAACCAGATGCTGCGAAGCAGCCTGGACGGCCTCAGCTTCTCGCAGGCCTTGTTGCAGGCCGCGTTCCCGCACAGCGCGCAGCGGATCATATCCGTACGGTTGATAGACGGGGTGATCTGGATCATGTTCATTCCCTCCGGCATATATCACGTTGTTGTGGATAAGAATACTATAACCGGTTGTCCGGTAAATGTCCAGCACCGAACAGACAAATTGGCTTCTGTTACCGTTTTGAAACAGCGTTTTCACTGACCGGGAACGTAAAGAAGGTATCCGGATACGGCTCATTTTCCAGGGTGAAATGCCACCATTCCTCCGCCACCGGCCTAAAGCCGCGCCGCAGCATGCTCTCCCGCAGCAGCATACGGTTCCGGTACTGCTCCGGCGTGATCCGCCGGCAGTCCGGATGGCTGATCTCCCCGAAGAAGTCGAAGGGACTGCCCATATCCGCGTCCTTTTCCGCCTTCATATCGAACAGCGTCAGGTCCACCGTGCTCCCCCGGCTGTGGCCGGAATGTTCAGCGATATAACCTCCCGGGATCAGCACGGACTTATCGAGATCCGGATAGAAATACGCCTTCATCCGGGTGTCCCCGGGATCTTTCGCCCAGCGCATAAAGTGATCCACCGACTTCTGGGGCCGGTAGGCGTCATAAATCTTCAGCCGGTATCCTTTGGCGGCCAGGTCGCCGCTGACTTCCTTCAGCTTCAGCGCCGCTTCCCGCGTAAGCAGCGCCACAGGCTGCTCATAGCCGTCGATCCGGTCGCCGATGAAATTGAAAGTGGTATAGTACCGGATCTCCAGGATCGCATCCGGGATCAGCCGGCCGACGGAAACGAATCCGCCCGCGTCATCCGAAAACATGGCATCCTCCTTTTCCGTCCTCAGGCGCCGAGGAGCGATCCGACCAGAATGCCCAGCCAGGTACCGATCACATAGCCGAAGGTGCCGACCAGCATACAGGGCCCGATCAGTTTCACCCAGCCCTGTGAAATCGCCATGCCGGCCGCCGTCGTCGGGCCGCCGATGTTGGCGTTGGAAGCCAGGATAATCTCCTCCAGGTCAAATCTGAACAGTTTCCCGCCCAGGAAGCAGAACAGCATGTTTACCAGCACGATAATCATGCAGAACAGCAGCAGGATCGGGGCATTCCGGATCAGCACGCCGACAGAGGCGGGGGCGCCGATCACGAAGAAAAACAGATAGATCAGCCAGGTACCGATCTCCTGCGCGCCGCGCATTTTGGAGGCCTGCTTTGAAAAGCAGGTGGACCAGAGCAGCGACAGGTTGGTAATCCAGACATATTCGCTGCCGAAGAAGGTGTTCAGCATCTTCAGGAACCAGTTGTCCGCCGGGATCAGGTCCCTGAAGAAACCGCCGATCAGCTTGGACAGGAACACCACGATCACCGCGTAGGTCATATTCCAGGCGATATCCTTCAGGGATGTTTCCTTTTTGGTCCAGTAACTCGCAGCCAGCGTCTCCCCGGTATCGCTTTTCCCGTTCGCCAGCACGTCGTCGATATGCGGATGGCGGTAGCGTTTCCGGAACCAGGCGCTGCCGGCAGCGGACAAAAGCACCAGGAAGTAGATTGCCATGTTCAGGTTGTCCGCCACGGTGGTGGAGGCCTTCAGGTTCGCGTCCACGTTGAACGCCGCCGCCAGGGCGGTAAAGTTCACACCGCCGCCGATATAGGAACCGGTCATCATCGCGGCGGCACCGGGAATCCCCTCCACCGTGCCGCGCAGCAGCACCGTCGCCAGCACCGCGCCGACCACCGTTCCGACTGCGCCGATCAGGAAAATCGCCAGGAACCGGCCCGCCTCCCTGTGCATTCTCCGCAGGTCGGTCTGCAGGAGCAGCAGCGGAATCGCCAGGGGCACGGCATACCCCCAGACAAAATCGTCAAAGACCGGCGCCTCGGACGGAATGACGCCCAGGTTTACCAGCGCAATGGCGATCACCAGGGTAATGATTGCCCCGGAGATTTTCGACGCCCATTGGTACTTCTGTTCCAGGAAAATTGCCAGGAACGTGGAAGCAAACAGGATTGCCAGCAGCGCCCAGTGGTTGTCGGCAGCGATCAGCGCCTGCATCATTATGCCTCCTTAAACAAATGGGTCCGTCAGACCGCGGGACAGTCCCGCTGCTGACGGACACGGATTTTTAATGATTTATGCCAGCTTTTTCAGGATGATCATCTCGACGTATCCGCCGCTGATGGCCACCTTGACGTCGTCGGCCACGTTCTTGACCACGGATTTCTCCAGCTCGTCCCAGGCCTCCCGGGCTGCTGAATCCTGTTCAACACGGGCGGACAGCACGTCTTCATACCGCCGCATGGACCATTCCCAGTCCAGCGCGGGAGACGTAGAGTGTTCAAAAGCATCAGGAAGCATATACGGACCGGCAAAGCCGTCGTAGTCCTCGTCGCATCCCCAGTCAAAGAAGGCACGAATGCGTCCCATCAGTCCGCGGGCAGACTCGTTTTTGCCTGTGGCGGAAACGGAAAGCAGCTGCTCCCGTTTCTCAATGCTCAGGCGGGTAGCGACCTTCAGGTGAAGCTGATACTCTCCGTTATTGTCCTCGATCCAGAATTCGCCTTCCGGTTCGCCGGTAATGGAGCGCATCATGCTCAACATCTCTTCAGCCAGCAGGCGCAGATGCAAGGTGCTTTTCGGAGACAGGCCTTTATAGGCCGCCACCTTTTCCGCCTGCTGCAGCGCTGTTTCCATCTGTTTCCCTTTGCTGGAAACAATAATTACATCTGTTTTCATGATGTTATTCCCTTCACTTTTCGATATTGAGGATATCGGCAAAGCCGGTCACCTCAAATACTTCCTGCACGATCTCGTTCACATTCGTGACCTTCATGCCGCCCTTGGCGCTCATCGCCTTATGCGCGGAAAGCAGCACCCGCAGGCCGGCGGAAGAAATATAGTCCAGCTTGCTGAAGTCCAGCGTCAGGCTTTCCGCGCCGGTCAGGGACTGGTTCAGTTCCGCTTCCAGCTCCGGTGCGGTCATGGTATCCAGACGGCCTTCCAGCGCGATCTCCAGCGCAGTTCCGTTTGCTTTCTTATTGATTGTCATCATGGGTTCCTCCTCTGATCATCGGTTATAAACCTTGTTTTCCCAGGTGATATCATATTGTACACATTTTGTCCAACAAATGTCCAGTTATTTTTTGTCCACGGACGCTTTATTTCCTGTTTTCCGACATGCGATCCAGATATGCTTCCCGCATATTGGCCCAGGAATAGGTGTTCATATACTCGCCCTGATACTCGTTGACGGCATCCACGTCCCCGCTGAAAAAACGCCAGGCGTCGCAGGAGATCTTCTCCGGGATGACCCGCAGGGTTCCCCGCTTCAGTTCAAAGATCCAGCCGATATGATAATCTTCCAACGTTTCCCGGAGGCTGCGGATAATCACGTCCAGCTGTTTCTGCATCGGACGGTCGTACATCCGGTCTTCCCACAGGATCGCAAAAGCCTCCGCCCGGGTTACGCTGCTGCCCTGCCGGTCGATCAGGTAGGCCAGCAGTTCCTTGCATTTTGCCTGGCGGAAGGTCACGGGATCTCCGTCCACAAACAGGTCGAAATTACCGAAGGTACGCGCCGTAATATGGGCTCCGCCCTGTTTTCCGGACAGGGCGTAGGCCACTTCGGCCGCCAGCTTTTCCCGGTTCACCGGCTTAAGCAGGTATCCTGTCGCATGGACCGCGAAAGCGTCCAGCGCATGTTCAGGAAAAGCAGTCAGGAAGATCACCGGCATATCCGGCCTCATTTTCCGGATCTCCCTCGCGAGGGTGATCCCGTCCATGTCCGGCATATTGACGTCCAGCACCGCCAGATCCGCGTGGTCGCTCTTCAGCCATTCCAGCGCGTCCAGCGGGCTGGTAAAGCCAAGGACCTCCGTAATCCGCGGCAGGGTCTGGCAGAAGGCCGCGGTATCCTCGACGATCAGCTGTTCGTCGTCCACACAGATGACTCTCATCAGGCTTTTCCTTCCTGAATTCGTTCGTTCAGTTCCGTTACGGGATCAGCAGCAGAAAACCCTGGGCCAGGGCTACGGCGCAGCATGCAGCCACAGCCACCGTCAGCAGACTCCTGCCCCGCCAGGCCAGCAGCACCGCCACCGCAACGCCGCACACCGCCGTGCGCAGGTCCCCGGTGGAATAAAACACGTCGGGAAAGGTCATCGCTCCCAGCACCGCATAGGGAATATAGGCCAGAAAAGAGCGGATGAACCGGCTTTTGATCTCCCGGCGAAAGACCGTCAGCGGCAGCATGCGGATCAGGTAGGTCACGCCGGCCGTCACAGCCAGATAAGGCAGAAAAACGCTCCACTTCATACGGCTTCCTCCTCTGCCGGGAACAACCAGGCCCCGGCAGCGGCCGCCAGCACGCCGCAGATGATGATCACAAACCCGGAAGAAACCTGATTCAGTCCGGGAATATAGTGGAAACAGAGGCTGAGCGCCACCGCGACGAGCACCACAAAACACACATGGCCGTTTTTGCGGGCCGGCGGCAGGATAATCGCCAGGAACATGCCGTAGATAGCGATGCCCAGGGCCGTGCGGACAAAGACCGGCAGGAGCGTCCCTGCTGCGGCGCCCAGGAAGGTGCCCAGCGACCAGCCGATCCACGGCGCCAGCATGAGCCCGTAAAGATAATACTTCCCGACCTTCCCCGGCTGGGAAGAGGAAACGGCAAAGATTTCGTCTGTATTGGCAAAGGAAAAGATCAGGCGCTGGAGCGTGCCCATACTGCCGTCCAGTTTCCGGCTGAGCGAAAGGCTCATCAGCGCGTAGCGCAGGTTAATGGTCAGCTGGGTCAGGGCCATTTCCGCCAGCGACGCGCCGCCGACCATCAGCGGAAGTGCGGCAATCTGGCCGGCGCTGGTCAGGTTGGTCATGGAAATCAGCACAGCCTGCAGAACGGTCAGCCCGTCCCCCACAGCCTTCATGCCGAAGGCGAAGGAAACGCTCAGATAGCCCAGCCCGATCGGGATCCCATGGCGGATCCCCTGCCGTAAGGCAGACTTCATGCATCCGCCTCCAGCCTGCGTACGCCGTCCTTTGTGACAACCGCGTAAAAATTCGGAACCCGGCCGCAGGATTCCCGGCCGAAGATAATCGCAGCGCGCACTGCCGCTTCCGCCCGGTCTGCGTCCGCTTCACTGCGGGCATGCAGCACGCACAGCGGCGTATCGGCTTCCACCCGGTCGCCGATGCGCACCTGCAGCACAAAACCCACGGAATAATCCAGCTCGTCGTCAACCTTCATCCGGCCGGCGCCCATGGCCTGGGCTGCCAGGCCAAGCGCCATGGTATCCATCTTTGTGACCCAGCCGTTCACGCCGCAGACCACAGGGCGGATGACCTTCGCCCGGGGCAGGCGGGTCACGTCGTCGCAAACGGAGGGATCGCCGCCCTGGGCCGCGATCATCTGCTTCAGTTTTGCCAGGCCCGCACCGCTGCCGATGGCCTGTTTCATCATCTGCTGCCCGGCTTCCGGCGTTTCCACCCTCCCGGCCAGGTGCAGCATAAAACCACCGAGGGTCAGGGAAACTTCCAGCAGATCCCCGCCGGCCCGGCCGGACAGGATATCTATGGCTTCTTTCACTTCAAGCGCGTTGCCCACATGGGTGCCCAAAGGCTGGTCCATGCCGCTGACCAGCGCGACGATGGGTTTGCCGGCCAGCACGCCGACCCGCACCATGTTCTCCGCCAGTCTCAGGCTGTCTTCCAGGGTATGCATAATCGCGCCGGAGCCTGTCTTCACGTCCAGAACGATGGCGTCGCTGCCGGCGGCCAGTTTTTTACTCAGGATTGAGGAAACGATCAGGGGCAGGGAGTCCACCGTGGAAGTCACGTCCCGCAGGCTGTAGAGGGTCTTGTCCGCCGGAGCAAGCTTTCCGGTCTGGCCCACAACGGCCACGCCGATCTCCTTCACCTGGCGGATGAAGTCTTCCACGCTCAGGGCAACGCTCATCCCGGGAATTGACTCCAGCTTGTCCAGCGTGCCGCCGGTATGGCCCAAACCCCGGCCGCTCATCTTGGCCACCGGTGCGCCGCAGGCGGCCACCAGAGGCGCCAGCACCAGCGTGGTCGTATCGCCCACGCCGCCGGTGGAATGTTTGTCCACCTTGATCCCGGGGATCGCGGAAAGGTCGGCGATGTCGCCGGAATCACGCATGGCCAGGGTCAGATCCGTGGTTTCCCGGTCGGTCATGCCGTTGAGCCGGATAGCCATCAGCAGTGCAGACAGCTGGTAATCCGGCACGGATTTCTCCGCGGCGGCATTGGCAAAGAAGGCGATCTCCTCCTTTGTCAGTTCCTGTCCGAACTTCTTTTTTTCAATGATCTCCAGCATAGTCATGCAATCATCTCCCTATTAAACAAGCCGATATCCTGCCCGGATATCGGCCGTCATGCCCATCTTCGGGCTGTTTTGCTCTATTACCCAAATCAAAGAGTTGGACAATTACTCTTGTGATCGCCGTTATCCATCATTGCTGCGCTTCGCTTGCAACAATGGACGGCTGTAACATGGTAATTGTTACCCAAATCAAAGAGTTGGACAATTACTCATCTTCATCTTCCTCGGGCAGATCCGCATTATGGAACACGTTCTGCACGTCGTCGTTCTCCTCGAGCAGGTCCAGCATCTTCTGGATCTTCAGGACGGTGTCCGGATCGGTTACCGCGACGGTGTTCTGCGGGATCTTCGCCACTTCGGCGGACAGGAAGGTCATACCCTGCTTTTCCAGGTTTTCCCGGACCGTGCTGAAGTCGTTGGGGGCGGTGTAGATCTCGAACACATCCTCATCTACTTTGACGTCCTCAGCACCGGCGTCCAGAGCGGTCATCATCATCTCATCCTCGTCGCTGCCGGGCTCCCGTTCCACGACCAGCACACCGCGCTCGTCAAACATGAAGCCGACGGAACCGGTGGTGCCCAGGTTGCCGCCGTACTTGGCGAAGCAGTGACGTACGTCGCTGGCGGTGCGGTTGCGGTTGTCGGAAATGCAGTCCACAATCACCGCCACGCCGCCGGGGGCGTAGCCTTCGTAGGTGATTTCTTCGTAGACAACGTTGCTCAGCTCGCCGCTGGCCTTTTT
>CAZUXV010000140.1:0-7757 GCA_964624445.1 uncultured Oscillospiraceae bacterium
GGTCCACGGCCTCCTGCGCAATGGCGAGAGCGACCAGGTCTGCCATGTATTCAGCGATCTCTTCCCGGTACGTTTCATCCGGTCTGACGCCGCGGACCGCTTCTTCGCGGACCTGAAGGGCGTCACCGAGCCGGAAGAAAAGCGGCACATCATCGGCCGGGACTTTATTGAAGTTTTTAAGAAAGAAGCAACCGCCTTAGGCAAGATGGACTACTTTGCCCAGGGCACCATCTATCCGGATGTGATCGAGAGCGGCCAGGGCACCAACGCCGCCGTCATCAAGAGCCACCACAATGTGGGCGGCCTGCCGAAAGAACTCGGCTTCACCGAGCTCATTGAGCCCCTGCGCATGCTCTTCAAGGATGAAGTCCGCGCCCTGGGCGAAACCCTGGGCCTCCCCCGCGAGCTGGTCTGGCGCCAGCCCTTCCCCGGTCCCGGCATCGCAATCCGGATCATCGGGGAAGTCACCCCGGAGAAAGCGGAGATCGTCCGCGAAAGCGACGCCATCTTCCGGGAGGAGATTGCCGCCGCCGGCCTGGACAAGCATGTAAACCAGTACTTTACCGTCCTCACCGGCATCCAGAGCGTCGGCGTCATGGGCGATGAACGCACCTATGACTACACCATCGCCCTGCGGGCCGTCACCACCGACGACTTCATGACCGCCGACTGGGCTCGCCTTCCCTACGACCTCATCGCCCGGGTCTCCGCCCGCATCGTCAATGAGGTTCCCCACGCCAGCCGGGTGGTTTTCGATGTAACGACAAAGCCACCGGCCTCTATTGAGTGGGAATGATGTCCAAAAACCCGGAACCGCTTTTTCCAGCAACGTGTTCCGGGTTTTCATTTTGCCTCGTGACCAACTTTTGACCCAGTTTTTTTCTCCACTCATCCTATTTATTATTTCTATTTCACTCTTTTCTTAATACAATTGCATTATCTCAAAGTGAAGGTTGCAGTAAGCTCATGACTGCAACGGCGTTTCTAAATGATGCCGTTCTCTGTATGCAGCGGGCGTGCAGCCTTCCAATTCTTTGAACACACGAATCAGGTAATTAGCCGAATTGAAGGCCAACCGCTCCGCAATTTCACTAACGCTCATGTCAGTGGATTGCAGCAGCATTTTCGCGCGATTGATTTTGGCGTTGCGGACATAATCACTAACGGACAAGCCCGTTTCATTTTTGAATTTTTCCGTCAGATAGTATTCGGTATAGCCGACCAGGGCAGCCAAATCCTTGGCATGGATCTTCCGATCCAATGATAATTCGATATAATCACAGCATTTCTGGATGGCATGAGAGCAATGCGGATTTGCACGAAGCTGATGTACCCGGTAGATAAAATCGTGATACATGGCATGTGCCAGGGAATTCAGTTCACCGGAATCCCGGCAGTCCTCTGCTGTTTGAATGTAGGAATCTCCCAGAGGGTAAGCAAGCTCCGGGGATAAGCCGCCCTCCATAGCGGCGCGGGTCACCAGTGTTGTGAATACCACGATGCTCGTTTTCATTTGGCGCAAAGGGTCTCTGCCATGTACCGGCACGCCGGGACTGAGACTGCTGCTACGGTTTAATACTTGATGGTAATTAATATCTCCTCTTCTGACTACATCCAGCAGTGCCTGTTCCGACTGATATACGCCGATCCGGTTGCGCTGATTGATGTCATACGGCTGTTCCTTTTCCTGAATTTTTGCCTCTCGGTTCAGGGCTTCCATTCCCAGCTGATCCCCGGTCAGAACATTATGCACCAGCATTACATACCGCCCAAAGACCGCGTAGGACATTACCGGCAGCATAGGAATCAAGGTGCACAGCGGATCGATCCAGTCCGTGTCTTTCAGGGAAAGCTGGCGGCTGATCAGCACGGAGCGTATCGTTTTCTCATTGGCGGGCATATTCAACACCGGACCCAAAACGAATATCACATTATTCTTTCGTTCCTTTTCCAGCGTTACAGCCCACTGAATCCCTATGGATGAGCCCAGAATACGCGGCGCGTCATGATCGGCTGAAACAGCATATTCCAGCATTTTATCATAAGCGCCCAGGGCCTGAAAAGCATGATGCAGCGTCTCCCGAATCACGCCGTGGCAGGAACAGCCGAGGAGCTGCCCTTCCTTGGAATAGCCCCAGATATGGAAGCTCTCGCCACTGGGAATCAGGGACTGCAACAGGTACAAATCCTGTTCTGCCTGTGTGATCGCTGTGTGCATGGTCATCCGCTCCCGGCTTTTTTCTCATTATAGTGCGAAACGCGGAAGGAAACAATCCTCTGATTCTGAAATAACCCGAATTTTTGACATTCGTTTTTGCTTTTTGACTTTACGGATTTGTCATTTTGTCTGTACAATGCTGCCAGAAGATACGGGAAGAGTCTCCCGTGATCGGTTAACAACAAGAAAGGAAGCATGTACCATGACAACTGCAAACGCGATCCCCGCTCAAACAAATGAGGTAAAGTACCGCAAGGCGAAACTGTGGCAGATCATCCTGATTGCTTTCAATGCTTTCAACGGAATGGCCGTCTATTTTCTGATCGGTCTGGCCAGTTATTCAGCCAGCATCGGCTATGGCATCGCCACTCTGGTGGTGGGCGGTCTGCTGACGTTCACCCGCATTTTCGACGCGGTGACCGATCCGCTGCTGGCTTTCCTGTACGACCGGGTGAATACCCGCTGGGGAAAGGTTCGACCCCTGATGCTGCTTGGCTGGGCCATCCAGACCATCGGCCTGCTTTGCATGTTCAATTTCTTCTCCAGCAAGGGGCACGGCGTGCCGGTATTCCTGCTTTTCTACATGGTGTATGTCATCGGCTACACCATCATCAACATGACGGCCCAGACCCTGCCTGCCTTGATGACCAACGATCCCAAACAGCGCCCTACGGTGGGTGTGTGGCAGACGGTGCTGAACTATCTGACCCCCATGGCGCTGAACATCATCGTGTACACCAAGCTGATGCCTGCCATGGGCGGCAGCTTCAACCAGGAATTCCTGAATGTGGTTACCTGGCTGTGCGTTGCAATTTCCTTTATTGGCGTGGTATTGACGTGCATTGGCGTATCTCAGTATGACAAGTCCGAAAACTTTAAGGGCATCAAGAACGAACGCCTGAAGATTCGTGACATGCTGGATGTGCTGAAGCACAACAAGCCACTTCAGAGCTACATCGCTTCCGCCGCGTCCGATAAGATCGCCCAGCAGGCTTCCGCTGCGTCCATCGTCAGTACCATGCTCAACGGCATCCTGATTGGGGACATGGGTCTGGCCACCACCCTGAGCATGATCGGTATGCTGCCCTCCATTCTTTTTGCCGCCTACGGCGCGCGCTACGCAGGCAAGCATGGGCACAAGGAGAGCATCGTCACCTGGACCCGGAACTGCATCCTGGCCAACCTGGTTCTCATCGCTTTCTTCATCATCACCCGCCATACGGTGGGCACAGAAACCATTGCCAACATGGGCGTGACAATGATCCTCTTTGTAGCCCTGACCTTCCTCACCAACGGTTTCGCCATGTGCGTCACCACAGCGAACACTGGCTTCATGGCGGATATCATCGACTATGAACTGGACCGCAGCGGCAAGTATATCCCGGCGGTCGTCACCGGCACCTACAGTCTGGTGGATAAGATCGTTTCCTCCTTTTCCGCGGCTATCGCTACCGGCTGCGTAGCCCTGATCGGCTACACAGCCACCATGCCTCAGCCCGGCGACCCCGCTACCTCCGGCGTGTTCTGGATGACCATGTTCCTGCGCTACGGCCTGGCCATCATTGGCTGGATCGTTACCCTGGTCGCCATGCGTTTCTGCAAGCTGGATAAGAATGAAATGGTCAACGTGCAGAAGCGGATTGAGGATAAGAAAGCCACAGCGCAGAATGAACTGTTTGAAAAAGAACTGCACAAGGGAGATCCTGCCAATGCGTGAAATCACAGTATTAAAGGAGGGATGGCGTTTCGGCAGAAGCCGGGACGCCGCCCTGGAAGCCGTTTCCCTGCCACACACATGGAATGCTGTGGACGGCCAGGACGGAGGCAACGATTATTATCGCGGCACCTGCTGGTATGTGCGGGAGCTGTCCGCGCAGGAAGCTGCCGGAGAGACTGTGTTCCTGGAGCTGAACGGCGCTGCCCACACCTGTGAAGTGTATCTGAACGGGGAGAAGCTGTGCCATCATGAGGGCGGATATTCCGCCTTCCGGGTCGAGCTGACCGGGAAACTGCAGGACAGAAACCTGCTGGAAATCTCCGTCAGTAACGAGGACAGTGATCGCGTATATCCACAGAAGGCGGACTTCACTTTCTACGGCGGTCTGTACCGGGAAGTCAGGCTGATTTCGGTGCCCAATGAGCATTTTGAACTGCTCCGGGACGGCACGGCCGGCATCAAGGTGACGCCCGTTGTGGATCTGGAAAAGCACAGCGCTTCCGTAACCGTGGAAACCTGGCAGAACGCGTCAGCTGTCACCGTAACTGTGAACGGTGAAAGCAAAACCGTCTCCTCCGAAAATGGGCATGCCCGGGCGGAATTCATCATCGAAGACGTTCATCTGTGGGATGGCGTGAATGATCCCTATCTGTACACGGCGACAGCTAAGCTGGAGAGCGGGGATGAAATCAGTGCCCGCTTCGGCTGCAGGGAATTCAGAATTGACCCTGAAAAAGGTTTTTTCCTGAACGGGCGCAGCTACCCCCTGCGAGGCGTCAGCCGCCATCAGGATTTGAAGGGGAAAGGAAACGCCCTTGCGAAGGAAGACCACGCCGCTGATATGGCTATCATCCGGGAACTGGGTGCCAACACCCTGCGCCTGGCGCACTACCAGCACGCCCAGGAATTCTACGATCTGTGCGATGAAAACGGCATCGTAGTGTGGGCGGAAATCCCCTATATCACCATGCATATGAAAAACGGCCGGGAGAACACCCTCAGCCAGATGCGGGAGTTGATCACCCAATGCTATAACCATCCCTGCATCGCCGTGTGGGGCCTGAGCAACGAAATCACCGCCGCCAGCGCGGTCAATGATGACCTGCTGGAGAATCACCGGCTGCTGAACGATCTCTGCCACCGGATGGACAAAACGCGCCTGACCACCATGGCCGACGTGTTCATGCTGGAAATTGACAGCCCGATTTTGAAGATCCCGGACATCAACAGCTACAACCTGTACTTTGGATGGTATCTGGGCGAATTGGAACAGACGGATGGATTCTTTGACGAGTACCACGAAAAATACCCGAACCGCGTGATTGGCTTTTCGGAGTACGGGGCTGATGCCAATCCCGCCTTCCATTCCTCCCATCCCGAAAAGGGCGACTACACTGAGGAATATCAGGCGCTTTACCATGAGCATATGCTGCGCATGATTGACGCGCGGCCTTACCTCTGGGCTACCCATGTGTGGAACCTGTTTGACTTCGCCGCTGACGGCCGGGACGAAGGCGGCAAGCATGGCGAAAACCAAAAGGGCCTGGTTACCTTTGACCGAATGCTGCGCAAAGACGCTTTCTATCTCTATAAGGCCGCCTGGAACAAAAAAGAGCCATTCGTCCATCTGTGCGGCAAGCGGTATATCAACCGCTGCGAGGAGGAAACCGAAATCAAGGTGTATTCCAATCAGCCCCATGTGAAGTTGTATGTGGATGGAGCCTTCGTTGGCGAGCAGGACGGTGAAACCGTTTTCCGCTTCCGCATCCCGCTGATGGGTGAGCATCTGATTGAAGCCTTTGCGGGCGACGCACACGACAGTATGTGCATCCGCCGGGTTTCCGAACCGGATGAAAGCTATATCTTCAACAAAGCCGCCGCTTCCGTCACCAACTGGTTTGACGCGGACGAGATTGATCCCAGCTGCTTCTCCATTATGGATAACCTGGGCGAAATCCGACAGCATCCCCAGGCCGGGGCCATCGTGAACCAGATGATGGCCAAAGGAGCATCCGAACGGGGCGACGTCGCCGATGCGGTGAAGGATAATCCCGCGCTCCAGCGAATGATGGGCCGCATGACCATGCTAAGTCTGCTTAAGCAGGGTGGCGCGGATGAACAGAGCATCAAGCAGCTGAACCGCATATTGCAGGGGATCAAAAAATGAGAAAAGCAGTACAGCAAATCATGCTGGGGACCGTGACGGGCAGCGAAGCCGCTGCCCGCAGTACCCTGCAGCGCATCAAGGCCGCCGGTTACGACGGCCTTGAGCTCAATCGCTTCATGATCCATCCTTCCTCCATGATGGTGCGGCTCATGACCCGGGCAGCGGGCATGCCCACCGGTAAGGGCGGGAAGCTGGACTGGAAGAAGCTCATGCGGGAAACGGACTTGTCCGTTATCAGCCTGCACACGGACCTGGGCAGCCTGGAAAGAGAACCGGACGCTGTGGCGGAGGAAGCCAGGGAATACGGCACGGACAAGCTGGTCATCACTGGCATGTACCGGTTTGATTACGGAGATGAAAAGGCCGTTCGGGAGCTGGCCCAGCGCCTGAATAAAGCCGGAGAAGCGCTGCAGAAACACGGCCTTTCCCTTTTGTACCATAATCACAATGTGGAGCTGCTGCAGGTGAAACCCGGCTTTCGGGCTTACGACTTGCTGCTTTCCGAAACTGATCCTGCTCATGTTGGCTTTGAGTTTGACAGCTTCTGGTTCACGGACGGTGGCGCGGACACCAAGGGCTGGATGCGTCGGCTTGGAAGCCGCATGAGGCTGTGGCATATCACAGACCGGGGATCCCGTCAGAGTGGCCCGGCGATGACGCCTATTCTCAAGCAGGACAGCGTCGAGCTGGGCTCGGGCAATATGGATCTCGAGGGGCTGAAAGGCATTGCTCTGCAGAATGGCATCGAGGCCGTGGTGCTGGAAAGCCATAAAAACTGGATTGACAAAGACCCTGTCAAGAGCCTGGAGCTCAGCGCAAAATGGCTGAAAGAGAGGTGCTGATATGATGATCAGGAACGCCGCTCTGCCTGCCTGGCAGGCCAAATGGATCGACCCGGAATTGCCCCATGACGCTGAAACCCGTCAACCCGCGTCCTATCTGCGCAAACGCTTTTTCGTCGCTGATCCGGCCAGCGCCTGCCTTTACATCACCTGCCATGGCCTGTATACCGCTTTTCTGAATGGGAAGCGGGTGGGCGATTTTGTATTGGCTCCCGGTACCGGGGATTACCGCAAGCGCCTGACAGTGCAGTGCTATGATGTATCCGATTTGCTGCAAACAGGTGAAAACGAGCTGACCGTCATTCTGGGCGACGGCTGGTATCGGGGCAATGTGGGCGTAGACGGGCTGCACAACTATTACGGCAGCGACCTGGCCCTGCTGTGCCAACTGGAAATGAACAGTCAGGCCATCCTGTGCAGCGACGAATCATGGGAAGCCAGCCAGCAAGGGCCCATCCGGGAAAACGACCTGGAGATTGGCGAATGCTATGACGCCCGCATGGAGGTCATCTCCGATTGGCATGGCGTGATCGTGCGGGATTTTGGTTTTGACAATCTGGCGCCCACGGAAAGTGTACCCATTCTGGAGCAGGAGCGTTTACCTGGTAGCATCATCAAAACACCCAACGGTGAAACGATCGTCGATTTCGGCCAGAATTTGGCGGGCTATACTGAGCTTCGCGTTACAGCCAAAGCGGGCCAGAAAATCACCCTGTGGCACGGCGAGACCCTGGATGAAAACGGCAATTTCACCCAGTGCAACTTTGAACCAGGGGATCGCAACAAAAACGGCGGCATTCCCCAGAAAATCGT
>CAZUXV010000141.1:0-7719 GCA_964624445.1 uncultured Oscillospiraceae bacterium
CGTTCTTTTTCCACATCTCCGCGATGGCTTTTTCCCGGGAAACAAAATTCATGTCTGTTGCAACTTTATTGTACATTGTAGCCAACCTCTTACTTTAATGATGAATTATGAATTCTGAATTATGAATTAACTCAGTACCCGCCGCTCATTTCCTTGAGCGTGTCGATTTCTTTCAGTGTGCCTTCCGCGAACCGCTTCTCGGCCTCCGCCATGATCTTCTCCGTGGCGCTCACCCCGCAGCGGCTTGCTCCGACGGCCCGCGCGGACAGGACCGTATCCAGGTCCCGGATGCCGCCGGAGCCCTTAATTCGCATCGTCTCCGGCGTGTTCGCCCGCATCAGCTTCAGGTCCTCGATCGTGCAGCCTGCGCTGCCGTAGCCCGTGCTGGTCTTGACGAAGTCCGCCCCGGCCTTTGTGCTCAGCTTGCAGGCCAGGATCTTTTCCTCCTCCGTCAGATAGCAGGTCTCCAGAATCACCTTCAGGATGGCGCCGGCCCCGTGGGCGGTCTCCGCCAGCTGCCGGATCTCGTTTTCCACATAATCGGCGTCGCCGTGCTTGAGCTTGCCGATGTTGATCACCATGTCCAGCTCCTCGCAGCCCTCCGCCAGCGCCTGCTTCGCCTCGGCCACCTTGACGGCGGTCTGGTGGGCGCCGTGGGGGAACCCGATCACCGTGCAGACCTTCACGGGACTGCCTTTGAGCATTTCCGCCAGGATCGGCACATCGCAGGGGCGGGCGCAGACGCTCGCCGTCTGATACTTCAGGGCGACTTCGCAGCCGTGCCGTATATCATCTTCCGTCAGCCAGGGCTGAAGGGTTGAATGATCCAGCATCGCAGCAACATCTTTCGGGGTCAGAGCCATGGATCCGTCCTCCTTAAAGCGGTAAAAACCGCATAAAATACTAAATAAGTTTATTTCTCCGTCAAAACCTTTTTTTCCTTTATTTATGGAAACGGTAATAAAATTCTCCGGAACATGCCGCCTGATCCGCTAAAAATCCCGCGGATCAGACAGATCCGCGGGCAGGCATTCAAAGCCGAATGGCCGGATTATTTCCAGTTGATCAGCACCAGGCCGGCCACGCAGATGATGATCCCGGCGATCTTGTTCCAGGTGATCGCTTCCCGGTACAGCAGGTGCCCCACAAAGATCAGGATCACGGCCACCATGGCGGACGTCATGATCTGGGTTATGCTGACCTGCCATCCGGCGCGGAAGGCATAGATGAACCCGACCTCCAGCCCCACGATCACGACGCCCAGCACGACCGGCGCCCAGTTTGTCAGCCGGATCTCCCGGAGCAGGTTCGCGTCCCGGTTCAGCAGGTAGTACATCACGCAGGACACTGCCGCTCCGATGAGGTACGTGACAGTCAGGGACGCCAGCGGATTCATTCCCTCCGGAACGGATTTGGCGCAGATTTGGTAAAGCGTGTTGGAAATGACCACCAGCGCGATCGGCCAGATGTAGGAAAACATATCGGTATCCTCCCTGTTTCATTTTGGCCTGATCGTCGGCAGGCGCCCACCTCATGTTTGATCTGAATCAGTCGTCCAGGATAATGACCCGCGTATGATACGGCAGGTGCGCCCAGAGCCAGTAGATGTTGAATTTGCAACCTTCCTGCAGCGTCACGCTGACGCGGGTGCAGCCGTGGGAGGCCTTCTGCCCCAGCAGCTTCTGGTTCTCCGAATAGTCCCTGACCCGGCTGGTCCGGGAATAGCCGACACCGTGGATGTAGTTCCCGCCGTCGTAACGCAGCGGATACTCATACCGGTATCCGTCCTGGGCGAAGCTGGCGCCGGTGTGCACGTCCGTCAGGAACGCGCCGGCCGGCGTCTCCCGGTAGGTTTCGATTCCCTCGACCAGGCCCGTGGAAACCGGCACCGACCCGACGGCGTGTCCGTCCTGATACAGGGTCAGGGTCTGGTCCCGCTTGTCGATCAGAACCCCGTAATGGGTCGACGGTTTCACCACCGTCAGTTTTTTCTGCATGTAATAGCCTTCCACCGGCTTGCCGTCCTCATGCCGCCATGCCCGCACATGCGCCCAGGTGCCGTCCGCATCTAGCACTTCCAGCCCCTGCAGCGCGCACCGGAGCGTGCCCACCGTACGGGTTTTCACGACCTTCGGGGTGGAATACAGGTCAAAGCGGCGGAAGGTGCCGTTGTCGTCGATGACCACGGAGGGCTTCATCATGATCTCCCAGATCTCTTCCTCGCTCATGCCCCGTTCCGGCACCACCGGGCCGGTGGGACCCACCGGGAGCTTCTCCGGCGCCTCGTTCTTCACCGTCAGCGGGAAGGAACAGACGTAATCCGGGTTCAGCTTGCTCCACATCCGGACCGTATACTCCCCCGCGGGGATCTTTTTCTTATTGTCCAGCGTACCCGACCAGTTCAGGCAGATCCCGTCCGGATCCTTGATCTTTTCTTCCTTCACGAACACGACCTTGCCGTCTTTGTCCGCCACTTCCATCCGCACCAGGCATTCCGCGGACACGAAGCACTCCACAAACCACTTCTCGCCCTTCTCCGTATACAGGATTTCCGAGGACGGCAGCGCGTAGACCAGGGTCTGGGTCGTGCCGCTGATCTCAAACTTTGCCGCGGCCGACAGCTCCGTTCCGTCCGGGCCGGTCACCTTCACCAGGAACCGGTAGGGGCCGGCGAACATCCGGTCGCCGAACTCGCCCAGCCCGTCCCAGGGCAGGACGTTCTCCCCTTCCGTGATCTGCTCCTTCCGGGTCAGCCATACGTTCTGCATCGGGTCCAGCAGCTTCAGCACCGCCTCCCCCGCCACGGGCGAGGTGATCACGATCTCGCAGGGCGTATATCCCTTCACCGTCTCCGGCACCGATACCGTCAGTTCCTCCGCGCAGGCCGCGACTGAGATCCATACCAGAAGGCAGGCCAGCAGCAAAACCAGCGTCTTCCGGACCATACTGACCGCCTCCTTCTTTGTATCATGTATGCTGTATTTTACTATACAAGGGAAAAAGGCACAAGCAAAAGCAGCGATAATCCTTTTGGTTTTCAGCAATCCGTGGTAGTATTAAAGGTGACCAATACAAGGGTGAAAGGGATTCCGGATGACGGTACGTAAAGGCGATTTTTCCCAGGGAAAAGTTTCGCGGAACATCCTCAGACTCGGCCTGCCGATGATGCTGGCCGAGCTTGTTCATGTGCTTTACAACATCGTGGACCGGATGTACATCGGCCACATGCCGGGCAGCGGCACCGTCGCGCTCACCGGGCTGGGCATCTGTTTCCCGCTGATCACCCTGATCGGAGCCTTTGCCAACCTTTTCAGCACCGGCGGCGCCACGCTGGCGACCATCGCCCGGGGCGAGAACAAGGACGACGAAGCGGAGCGGATCATGGGCACGTCCTTTACCATGCTCCTGCTCGTCGGCGCGGTCCTGACCGTCAGCATGTACCTTTCCGCCCCCGCAGTGCTGCGCCTGCTGGGCGGCGACGATACGACCCTGCCCGCCGCGCTGGGCTATTTCCGGATCTATGTGATCGGCACCATCCCGGTGCTCATCAGCCTGGGCATGAACCCGTTCATCAACGCCCAGGGCTTCCCCCGCATCGGCATGATGACCGTGATCATCGGGGCGGTGCTGAACATCATCCTGGACCCGGTGTTCATCTATGCCTGCGGCATGGGCGTGGAGGGCGCCGCCCTGGCGACGGTGCTGTCCCAGACCGCCAGCGCCGCCTGGGTACTGTTCTTCCTGCGCTGCCGGCGGGCGGTCCTGCGGCTGACGCGGCTCACCGTGGACGCGAAGCATCTGAAGGACATCGTCAAGCTGGGCCTCACCGGCTTCACCTTCCGGGTAACCAACAGCCTGACCCAGGCCATCGTGAACATCATGCTCAAGGCCTGGGGCGGCGCCCTGAGTACCCTCTACGTCGGCGCCATGAGCCTGATCAACTCCGTCCGGGAGATCGTCAGCCTGCCCAACAACGGAATCGTGGGCGGCGGCCAGAGCGTCATGAGCTACAACTACGGCGCGAAGGAATACCGCCGGGTGTCCGAAAGCATCCGTTTCATCTTCCTCTGCAGCCTCTCCGTCAATATCCTCATGTGGGCCATGCTCCTGTTCGTGCCCCGTCCGCTGTTCAGCCTCTTCACCTCGGACGAACAGCTGATTCAGAAAACGATCGAATGCGGCCGGATCTATTTCGGCGCCTTCCCCTTCATGGCCCTGCAGCAGACCGGCCAGTCCACCTTCGTGGCTCTGAACCGCCCCGCCCACGCCCTGATCTTCTCCATGCTGCGCAAGGTCGTGCTGGTGGCGCCCCTGACCCTGTTCCTTCCGGGCCTGGGGCTTGGCGTCCACGGCGTCTTCTGGGCGGAGTTCATCAGTCAGGTGGTCGGCGCCTCCGCCTGCTTCATCACGATGTACCTGCTGATCTGGCAAAGGATGAAAGCCAACCGGGGACTGGAGAAAACATAAAAGAGGGCTCCCGATCAACGGTACGGCCTCCGCAAATGAAATCAGTGCCCGGGCAGAAGCCCGGGCACTGGTGTTTGAACCGGTATCCGATTATTTCACAGTCACGCCGGTGATGTGAGGATTCGCGCCGTTGTACCAGTACAGGAAACCTTCCAGATCGATGGTGTCGCCGACCTTCAGGCCCTCAACAGCCTTGTACACATCGGTGTCGTTGCCGCACAGATAGCTTTCAACGGTGAAGGTATAGGTCTGTCCGTTGATCGCCACGTTGAAGTACAGGTCGCTGTTGCTGTCCCGGGAACCGGAACCGTCCCAGGCATACAGGAATGCATACTCCTTGCCTTCAACAGTCTGACCCATCACCCTGGCGCCTTTGACGGCGATCTTCTCATTGATATGATTGATCAGTTCATTCGTACCGAACAGGGCGGTCACATCTTCGGGCTCCGCGATGAAGGAACCTTCCAGGATTTCATAGGTCGCATCGATAATCTCAACTTCGCCGGACCACTCGGCCTTCACGCCGGTGATGCGGACCCTGGTGCCTGGAACAGCCAGCTTCGCGGCTTCCGCTTCCGTGCAGGGCATATTATAGGCGAAGTAAGCGCCGTGGTTTTTATCCTGTAAATACAGTATGATCTTGCCGTCCCACCAGGACTGGTTGGCCTGCACATAAGCTTCGATCGTGACTGTACTGTCCAGCTCAGCATTCACATATTCTTCGTAGCTCATCACCCCCTCAGCCGGTTCATCCGCCTCGGGAACCGCAGCGGATTCGCCCGCGTCAAGCCAGGGCGCCGGATGCCCGCATCCGCCGCAATAATTTCCTGTGTTCCCTGTTTTGCCGCATTCCGGACAATTCCAGACATTGCTTTCTCCGCATGCTGAAAACGCAAGCGCCATGACGCCAAGCAAAACCGCCATCACAATTGCAACCGCTCTGAAAGATCTTTTCATGTCTGTTCAGCCCCCTGATTGTTTTTCTTTATATGATCGGATGATTGGTTCCGTATCACGCATGATTATTTCGCCATATCATACCAGCGCTGCGCTTCTTCCGGATCCTTCTCCACGCCGACGCCGTTCTCATAACACCAGCCAACATTGTTGATTGCATTCTTATTTCCTTGCTCTGCAGCTTTCATATACCATTTAAACGCTTCTTCATAATCCTGCTCGACGCCCAGCCCGTGTACATAGAAATAACCGACAGCGTTCTGAGCAGATGTGCTCCCGTTTTCAGCCGCTTTCATATACCATTTAAACGCTTCTTCATAGTCCTGTTCAACGCCTTGCCCGTATTCATATGCATAACCGAGATTGTTCTGACCAGATGTATTCCCGTTTTCAGCCGCTTTCATATACCATTTAAACGCTTCTTCATAATCCTGCTCGACGCCCAGCCCGTGTACATAGAAATAACCGACAGCGTTCTGAGCAGATGCATTTCCGTTTTCTGCCGCTTTCTTATACCATTTAGCCGCTTCTTTATAATCCTGTTCGACGCCTTGCCCTTTTTCATAAGCATAACCGACATTGTTCTGGGCCGGTGCATTCCCGTTTTCAGCCGCCATGCTGAACCATCTGAATGCTTCAGCAAAATCCTGTTCAACGCCTTGCCCATGTTCATAGGCGTAACCGATGCTGTTTTGAGCATTTGCATTCCCGTTTTCAGCCGCCATGCTGAACCATCTGAACGCTTCAGCATAATCCTGTTCGACACCCAAGCCATGACTGTACAGCCAGCCAATCTGGTTCTGTGCCCTTGCGTTTCCCTGATCGGCTGCTTTCAGATACCAATCCATGGCCTGTGCATAATCCTGATCAATACCGATTCCTTTCTGATAGTGCCATCCCAGTTCATACTGTGCCGCTGCGGTGCCCTGTTCAGCCGCTTTCATATACCATTTAAACGCTTCTGCATGATCCTGTTCGACGCCTTCCCCTATATCATAGGCATAGGCAATATTGTATTGACCGGATGCATTCCCGTTTTCAGCCGCCATGCTGAACCATCTGAATGCTTCAGCATAATCCTGATCGACACCCAAACCATTCTGATACATCCAGCCAATCTGGTTCTGTGAACTTGCGCTTCCCTGATCAGCTGCTTTTTGATACCAATACATCGCCTCCGCATAGTCCTGGTTAACGCCGATTCCATGCTGATAGCGCCATCCCAATGCGTGCTGTGCCGATGCGTCTCCCTGACCGGCTAAAAGCATATACTGATTTGTTTCAAGCTCTTCCGAGGTTGCAGTATCACTCGCCTGGGTTGCTTCCGTATTGTTCTCCGCAGTTGCTGCTTCGCACGCATCAAGCCAGGGCGACGGATGCCCGCATCCGCCGCAATAATTCCCTGTGTTACCCGATTTGCCGCATTCCGGGCAATTCCAGACATTGCTTTCTCCGCATGCTGAAAACGTGAGCGCCATCACGCCAAGCAAAACAGCCATTACAATTACAACCGATCTGAAAGATCTTTTCATGTCTGTTCAGCTCCCTGATTGTTTTTTCTTTATTTTATCAGATAACACCTATCAAAACAATCTGAAACTTATGCTTTCTCCTCCTGCAGCGTTTCCAGCAGCCTGCCCACATGCCGGGTTTCAAAGAACATCTCCTTGTTGGCCAGCACGATGACCGCCGCGGCAACGGTCACGACGATGGTTTCCACGCATTTGGTCTCCGGGGTCATGGCGATCTTTTCCTGCATGAAGTTCACGAAGAGGTGGAAGATCATACAGGCCAGGATGGACCGGTCGCTGACCAGGTAAACCCAGGTGATGATGAATCCCAGCGGGATCCCGCTGACAAAGAAATTGACCACATACAGGGGATTGACCATCAGCCCCGCCTGGTAGGTTCCCTTGATGAAGATCAGCGGCAGATGCCACAGGGACCACAGGGCGCCCGGATTACGGCCAAGAAAATGAAGGTCTCCGGCCACGGCGGCACGATGATGGCAAACAGAGGTTCCGCCATGAACACCATCCATTCGTCGACCTATACTGATTACTTTGTGACCTTTGAGCTGGAAAACGGCAAGCGCATGGAACTGGGCGTGAAAGACGCGGATTTCGGCATGCTGGCCGAAGGAGACCAGGGCCGCCTTTCCTGGCAGGGCACCAGATACCTCGGATTTGAACGGGCATAAGCCGGTTCGACCGATGAAAAACAGGAGCACCCGTGGAGGGCAATGTCATTCAGATAATGATATTAGCGGCAAGGGCAAAAGAACTGACTACTGAT
>CAZUXV010000142.1:0-7695 GCA_964624445.1 uncultured Oscillospiraceae bacterium
AGGTAATAGTGGTTGTTTTCACCCAGATCCACATCATACTCCGGATCATAGTTCAGCGTTGCAGTATAATGTTTGGGCTGGGAATTGGTTACCGTAACAGTGGCATCTGCAGTTATTTCATTATTGTTTGTTGAATATGAGGTGAGCCACTCACCGCCACCTAAAATAGTAGTTTCCTCAACATAATAACTATATTTGTAATTAAATGTTTCTTCTCCGATTGTTACCGGTTCTTCTGCAGGTTGTACCGCGAAAGCTCCGGTCCACTGACCTTCAATTGGCAGTACCAGTGTAGAACTAAAATCATCATCGTTTTTTGTTATTGTTTTAGGTAATACTGTTGGTGTAACTGTAACTGCATCTAGTCCCCATCCATTAGCAATGTACAAATATATTGTTTCATTTGCAGTACTTGGAATTGTTTCAGAAATAGTCCCTTTTTTCGAAAGTGTCACATAAGGACCATTCATAAATTGATATTGCATTGGTGAACCACTACTACTGTAATCATTTGAATATTCGTAATCTATCTTAATTGTTGATCCTGTACGAACAGAAATAACACCGTATCTATCGCTATCACCGTAATATGGATCTTTTCGAATCTCTAACGTGACCTGATCTCCACTCTGGTCTTCATAACTAATCTTTCTCTTTAGAGTAAAAGTAGCGCTTGCCGGTATATTATCAGTCAACGGATTGTTTTCTGCATCTTTCCATTCTTTCTCAACTGTGATGACGATCTCACCGTTTCCGCCTTTGGCTCCGGAACGGGTCCTGGATGGCGCAGTTTGGGATACGCTGAAATTGATCGTGTGGTTTTCATCATCCGATGACCAGGAGTAATAATACTCACCGAGTTTGTGGGTTGAATCATCCATCACTGTCTTGGCATCAGACAGTTCCCATGATTCCGTAGGTGTTTTACCTTCGATGATCGTGTATGTATGATGTTCACCCAAAGGCAATACCGCTCCATCCGAAAGCCGAATGAAGTTAATACCTTCACCTGATACCAACTCTTTGGATGATAACGAAGCATATCCTACCGCTTTTTGAGTCTCGCCGTCCTGAATAAAAGCAATAGCATATATATCTTCCGGAATTGCGACATCAGACGTTAATGACGCATTATAGCTTGGAGCATATGGCTCCTTCGTGATATCGCCGGTATCTTCACCTGCGAACGATGATACGGGAAGAATATTCACCGTCATGATCAGGGTGAGCAGAAAAGCGATTATTTTTTTCATCGTGTACTTCATCTTAATTCCTCTTTTCGGGTTGATCATTCTTCTTTGTATAAACGCAGGTTAAGCCATGCTCATTGTTGAGCATGGCACGGAACAATCAGCTCTCCTGATCATCCTCTATATAAACTACAATACGCCAGTAAGGAACATTGATCTCCGTGGTGATTGCTATATCCATACTTAATGCTGTTTCATTCGGGAGGTCATTCCACTCAACTCCGTCCGGACTGCATTGCCACTGAACTGTATATGTCAGTTCTTCGTATCCGTACAGTGTCGCTCTGAAATGAGCAATATCACCGATAACTGGATACGGGGTGTCATCATAGGTAATAACTTCAATGTGTCTTTCTACCGGAACATCTTCTGAATCATTCTCCGCTTCTTCTCCCTCTACATCCTGGAACGCCGGTTCACTTTCCGGATTATCAGACTCCGTTCCATCTTCGTCCGATTCATTCGTTTCTTCGGCAGGCTCTGTTTCCGTTTCCTCTTCGGTTTCTTCTTCAGATTCGGTTGTCAATCCGATTGTTTCAACTGCCATTTCTGCTGGCTCAGTATCTACTTCCGGCTCAGCTTCCGGTTCGGTCTCAGGTTTGGTTCCGGATTCTTCATCCGGTTCTGTGTCCTCATCCGATTCAGCCTCCGATTCGGTTACTTCTTCCGGTTCCTGCGCAGTGTTTGCCTGTTCAACTTCCCAAGCTTCATAGTTCTTCTGGTCCATGACAGTTACCTTGGCCCGAGCGAGAAGGTTGGGTTCCACCGGACCCAGGGTGATCAGGTAAGAGCCTTCCTCCGCCTGGAGTGTAAGGACCATCCGACTGGTTTCAGAATCGGTCTGGGTACGGGCAGGGGGTTCAGTCTGGCGGTCAGTTTTTTCCACCGTCGCCCATACATTCTTTCCTTCGACCAAGATATATGCCGTGCCGGGCCTGGTGACATCAAGTTTCAGGATGGCAGGCTTGGTTTTCTTCATTCTGCCTTCCCAGCTCTGGCCGACTGTCAGCGCTTTGGTAATCACAACTTCCACACTGCAGATATCTTCTTCTCCGTGTTCGCCTTCCGGTTCACCGGCGGGTTCTTCAGGGAGAACCTCCCCTTCCGCAGGATTCAGATCAGTGGGCGTAGCGGGTTCTTCTTCTGCGGTAGCCCATGCAGAAACAGCGCTGATCAGCAGCATCACAGCGCAGAGGATGGAAAGTGTCCGGTTGAATAGCTTCTTCATATTTTCTTGCTCCTTTGCCAGTCGTATATAGAACGATATTATTCTAAGACGTCAAATGATGCGGAAATACCGCACTTCTTTGGAAGTGATTGTTTCATCGTCATAGAATCGTAGCTTTCAGCAGTTTGATTATATCACTTCACACTTTATTTTTCAAGCAATTTGGCACGTTTTTGCGCGTTCTCCTACGCATCTGTTGCTGTGGTCGTTTTCTTGTCTGTTTTGACGGCGCCTTTTAGTTCAGCGGTTTTGAGTGTCTATGGGTTGTAAAAGCCGCGCTCCAATAACTAAAGCGCGGTAAGTGTTTCTGGCTTAATCCACTGCGAAAAGAACGACCCTGTATCCCCTGTCAATGTTTTCAGGCGTTACTACGAAGGAATACTCCGAACCAGTACTGATCGTGTACCAGCCGCGTTCGTCGTCATCCGTCGCTTCCCAGACCAGGCGATAACTCATGTTCACATCTCTGACCTTGGCAACCAGGGTAACCTTATCGCCGTAAGCGTATGATCTCTGCTTCAGCTCAATGTCCGCCGTGCCGGAGAACTCAAAACATTCGTAAGTATCAGGGTTGTTGAACTGTTCGAGCAGTTCCTCGGAAACACTGCCCACATCGTCATCGTCGAACTCAAACAGTTCTCCGTCCTCGTCTTCTTCCTCAATGGGTTCTTCGTCATCATCCTCTTCCGACTCGTCTTCTTCCTCGGAAGGATCCCAGACGGGTTCCGGATTCGGCGTTACTTCTTCCTCATAGGTATCAGGATCCGGAGCGGGTTCAGGAGTGGGTTCCGGCGTCGGTTCCTCGGTCGGTTCTTCAGTGGGCTCTGCAGTCGGTTCCTCCGTAGGTTCCGGAGTCGGCTCCTCCGTAGGTTCTTCCGTGGGCTCCGGAGTCGGTTCCTCCGTAGGTTCCGGAGTCGGTTCCTTGGTCGGCTCTTCAGTGGGCTCTGCAGTCGGTTCCTCCGTAGGTTCCGGAGTGGGCTCCTCAGTAGGTTCTTCCGTAGGCTCCGGAGTCGGTTCCTCTATTACGGTTACTTCTTCTAGTGTCCCAGAGACACTCGGAGTTACATCGCCCGCCGGTTCATCCATGTCCGGAGCTTCCGCATATACCACAGGGAACAAGCAGACCAAAAGCGCTGTTGCAAGGAGCACTGACAGGAACTTCTTCCCCTTATTCTTCCAGTACATTGCCCATTCCCTCCTTTCGTCTTCGTTGGGCAGCTTCCCTTTGTTTACGTGGATATTATATCATATTTATGGTTATGCAAACGGTTACATGGTAAATAAAAGCAAATGTTTTTACATTTCTTTTGGATCCGTTCCCAGGAGAACCGGGCCGCATGTTTTCCGGAAAAGGCAGGATGCTTTCTGCTTTTTTCATGATACAGCAAGAAGCCTGTTCCCTTTTGGAAACAGACATCCTGTAGTTGCGTCGGAAACTGTCTTTCGGCCTGATCTGTATTATTCCTCCCTGGGCTCCAGCTCGGGATGGTCCAGCGCCATGCCCTGGGAGCTCAGCGGTCCGACGCGGTAGTTAAACACGATATTGCTGTTGGGATAGCTCCGGTAGAAGACCCGCTTGATCCGCTCCAAGACCATGCCGCCTGTGTTGTAGTTGACCGTGGGCAGGAGAAGGGCGAAGATCGTCGGGGCAAACCGGGTAATAGTGTCGCCTTTGCGCAGGTTCTGTTTGAGAATTTCCATCAAGCCGTCCATAATCTGGTTCTGGCGCATGTTGTCGATCTCTTTATCGTTATAAGGCGAAACCATGATGATTGCCAGGAACATCGTGGCGCCTAGGCGTTCGAGGTTGCGCATCTGCAGGTTGAAGATTTCTTTGAAAACAGCATATTCGCAGACGAAAGCGCCGCGGCGGTCGCCGCTCTCCCGCAGTTCGTTGCGGATGGATTCCAGGTTGAAATCCAGGGTTTTACCGGCAGACACGATCTGCTTGTAGAATTCCTGCAGGTCTTCGCTGGGTTGAACGCCGAGGTAACGGTAGTTCAGCTGTACCACATGTTTGTACTGGACCAGCGCCTCGCCTGTCCGGTTGATCTTGATCAGGGCGGACATCAATTCCATATGCAGCCGGTCGTCGAAGGAATCCACGTCCAGCGCTCGACGGCAGACGCTGACAATGTCGGCATACTGCGCCTTGGATTTGAGCAGCTCGATATAAGCATACACTGCTGCCATATACTTGTTATGCAGCGTGGTGGCCTTTGCCAGCGCCCATTCGTTCTGCTCGCTGTGCTGCAACAGGTCTCCATGGTATTTTTCCAGCAGCTGGTTATACAGGCGGCGCTGTTCCGGCACGGGAACGTTGTTCTCCGCCAGGCGGTTGAAGATTGCATCAATCTCGTACAGGTCAATCGTCATGCATTCGGGGCACTGCCAGTGATAGGCGCCGCGGTCTGACACCACGCAGGAACCCAGGATCGGGTCGATCTGGTTCAGCAGCACACGAAGGCGGCTGACCAGGGTCTTCAGTGCGTTCTCGGGGTTGGTGCTCTTTTCTTCATCCCACAGGGATGTCAGCAGCTTCTGGTTCGGAACGGGTTCACCTTCGTTCAGGATCAGATACTGAACAAGCGCCGCGCCCTTTTTGGACTTTGCCGCAAGATGATCCGTCTTTTTTTCATCGATAAAGATGAGGAAATGATCCATCATCTGGATGCGAATGGTGTCTGCCATGAGCCCTCCTCCTTGTACTGCGCATATGATCTGACACAGCCAGGAATGTTACATGATTATGTCAATTAACTTAATAAAAAATACACATTTCTATGCATGGTTACATTGTACCAGTCTTTTAACCCTTTGGCAAGTATTTTTTGCTTGACATAACAAAGGCTGAAAAACAACTAAAACCGAGAAAAAACAAAAGGATCCGGCATATTCTGATCAGAAATATGCCGGAAAAGGAGGATAGAATATGAAGAAGTTAGTGTCAGTCAACGGTAAACATCACAACCCGGTACTCGCGATTAGCTTCACGTGCCAGATTGTCTTTGGTCAGAGTGTAACTGTATTCGCTGCCGCTTCCAACCGTGAACCAGCCACGGCTGTCACCGTCGTTCGCTTCCCAAACCAATCGGTAGCTCAGATTTGCATCCTGGACTTTGGCTATCAGGGTCACCCTGCCGTCCCAGTTCTCATCCCAGTTCCCGTTTTTCAGGTCGATATCGGCGCTGCCGCTGAATTCCATCTGTTCGAAACTGTCCGGATTGTTGAACTGTTCCAGCAGATCTTCTGAGATCTCGGCAAACTCTTCGTCATCGAACTGTTCGAACTCATCGTCGTCCAGATCGTAGTCCTCGTCCCAGTCTTCGTCGTCTTCGTCCTCGTCCTCATCCACTTCGATTTCGGACTCGGTTTCATTTTCCAGTTCGGTTACAACCGTATTATCATCTTCCGGTTCTTCTGCCGGTTCGGGTTCGGGTTCAGGTTCCGATTCCGCTTCGGGTTCGGGTTCAGGTTCCGATTCGGGTTCGGGTTCAGGTTCCGGTTCGGGTTCGGATTCGGGTTCAGGCTCCGCTTCGGGTTCGGGTTCAGGTTCCGGTTCGGGTTCGGATTCGGGTTCAGGTTCAGGTTCAGGTTCAGGTTCGGGTTCGGATTCGGGTTCAGATTCAGGTTCAGGTTCAGGTTCGGGTTCCGCTTCCGGTTCCGGTTCGGATTCTTGTACCTGTTCCGGTTCCTGTTCCTGGACCTGTTCCGGTTCAGTCATCTGTTCGGTTACTTCTTCGCCCTCTGCCATCGCCGCAGTAGTTACATATCCGGTCCGACTGCCGAAGATTCCGACAGGACTGAGCATCATCGCGGCCACTACCGTGAACGCGATCAGTTTCATCAGCCATGAGCGTTTATTCATACGGGATCGGTTCCTCCTTCTGCCTGTATCGATCTCGGGAATACACTTCCTGTTTACGGTTATATTGTACCATATCGCGGTTATATGACCGGTTACATTTCGAATTATTTCGCATGTATCTATGTGATTTTGCATCTTTTTTGTTTTCGTTTTTGAATTCGCCGGGAAGGTTGACATTTCCTGCTTCGTCCATAATAATGAGTGCAACCGCGGATCATCCGCCCGGAAAGGAGGCTGCCCATGGAATCCTTTGATCAGATCGGTATGCGTACCGCACTGGACGAAGCGGAAAAAGCGCTTCACGAAGGCGAAGTACCGGTCGGCGCAGCGCTCTTTCGGGGAGAAAAGCTCCTGTGGGCGGACCATAACCGGCGGGAGGCGCTGAAGGATCCAACTGCCCACGCGGAAATGCTCTGCATGAAAAACGGCGCGGCTGCGCTCGGTGACTGGCGCCTGAAAGACTGTACCCTGTATGTGACGCTCGAGCCCTGCCCCATGTGCTCCGGCGCACTGCTGATGAGCCGGCTGGGCCGCTGCGTATTCGGCGCGGCCGATCCGGATGCGGGCTGCTGCGGCAGCGTCTATGACCTGCCGGCGGATCCCCTGCTCCACGGAACCACCCGATGGGAACACGGCGTGCTGGAGGCGGATTGCAAAGCCCTGCTGAATCGTTTCTTTAACAGGAAACGTCAGGAAGGAGGAGCGTAATGAAAAAGACTTTCATGATAATCGTGCTGGTACTGTCGTTGTTGTTCTCCTGTTCCTGTGCTGAATCGAACGATGAAACGGCACTTTCCCTGCTGGCGATCAACGTTGGCAAGGCAGACGCGCTGCTCCTGCGCAGCGGTGAAAGCACTTACCTGATTGATACCGGAAGCAAGAAAAGCGCAGGAACGCTGATCAGCGTTCTCCGGAGCGAAGGTGTTGACCGGCTGACCGGCGTAATCCTGACCCACACCCATGCCGACCACGTCGGCGGCTTGAAAACCCTGCTGGATTCCGGGATCGTCATTGAAAACATCTACACATCTAAGTACTACGTATTAAAGAAGGAAGACGGAAAACATCCCGTTGAAAAAGCGATCAAAAAGAAGGATTATGAAATCACCTGGCTATCCGGCGGAGACGAACTGCCACTGGACGGCGGAAAACTGACCGTGCTCGGCCCGCTGGAGCTGAATGAGGAAGCCGAAAACTGCAACTCCCTCGTCCTGCTGGCGGAAGGAGGCGGCGGAAGCATCCTGCTCACCGGGGATATGGAGTTCCCGGAAGAGGATTCCCTGCTCAAAGCCGGTGTGATTCCCCAGACGGATGTGCTGAAGATCGGGAACCACGGTGAGGGCGACGCC
>CAZUXV010000143.1:0-7571 GCA_964624445.1 uncultured Oscillospiraceae bacterium
CCAGCTCGTGCTCCAGCTTGTGGGTCATCCAGTCGCCGCCGTCGTTGCCGCAGCCGGTCAGGCCGTTGTGCGCCAGGCTCCCGGCCCACATGACCTCCGCCCGGGCGTCATAGTTCTGCGGGTCCTTCGCCAGGATCTCCGCGTTCTCCTTTACCGTGCGCAGCAGGCCTTCCGCCAGCGCGTCGGTGATTTCCATATTCCCGCCGTTGGTGAAGTAGCGCTCCATGGTATGCATCATGATGTCCGTGCAGCCGCAGGCCGTCTGGTAGTCCGGCAGGGTCATGGTCAGTTCCGGGTTCATGATCGCGAACTTCGGCCGGCAGTAGTCGCTGCTGTAGCCGCGCTTCACCAGGCCCTCTTCCTTCGTGATCACGGAGCTGTCGCTCATTTCGCTGCCCGTCGCCGCGATGGTCAGGATGACGCCCAGGGGCAGGCAGGCCGTGGCCTTGCGCTTGTAATCATAGAAATCCCACACGTCGCCGTCGTTGGTCACGCCGTAGCCGATGGCCTTCGCGCTGTCGATGGCGCTGCCGCCGCCCACGGCCAGCAGGAAGTCTACGCCTTCCTTTTTGCACAGTTCAATGCCTTCGTACACCAGGCCCAGGTGCGGGTTCGGCACCGCACCGCCCAGAGTCACAAAGGGAATGCCCGCCGCTTCCAGCGTATCCGTGACCCGCTTCAGCAGGCCGGAGCGGACCACGCTGCCGCCGCCGTAATGGATCAGGACTTTTCTGCCGCCGAATTCCTTCACCAGGTCGGCGACCTGCGTCTCCGTGCCCTTTCCGAAAACCACCTTCGTGGGGGTATAGTAATTGAATCCGAACATCGCTTTTCCCTCCGCTCTTTCTTTTGTGCTGCGTTTATGATAATCTTTGACTGAACTTCAAGTCAATGCCCCGACAAAAAACAGGAAACCCCCGGTCAAAAAACGGAAAGCCCCGTCCCGGGCTTTGATCGTAGAATAATACCGGATCACAGAACAAACCGACACAGGAGGTCTATGATGGAACGTACGCTGAAAGTGCTCATGCTCAACGGCAGTCCCCGCAAAAACGGAAACATCGCCCTGGCCTTTTCCGAAATGGAGCAGGTCTTCCGGGAAAACGGCGTGGAGGTTGAGAATATCCTCCTGGGCAATAAGGACATCCGCGGCTGCATCGCCTGCGAAACCTGCCGGAAGAACCGTAAGTGCGTCTTTGACGATATCGTCAACGAGCTGGCCGTGAAATTCGAGGCCGCCGACGGGCTGGTGATCGGCTCCCCGGTGTATTACGGCTCCGCCAACGGCACCCTCATGTCCGCCCTGCAGCGGCTGTTCTACAGCACCTCCTTCGACAAGACCCTGAAGGTCGGCGCCAGCGTGGTCAGCGCCCGGCGCTCCGGCTGCACCGCAACCTTTGACGAGCTGAACAAGTTCTTCACCCTCTGCAACATGCCTGTGGCCACCAGCCAGTACTGGAACAACATCTACGGCTGGAATCCCGGCGAGGGCGAAGCGGACGCGGAAGGCCGCCAGGTCATGCGCACCCTGGCCCGCAACATGGTCTTCCTCATGAAGAGCATCGCCCTGGGCAAACAGGAAATCGGCGCCCCCGCGCCGGAGGAGCCCCGGGTCTGGACCAATTTCACCCGGTAAAACAAACGACCGGAACGGTTTTCGTTCCGCAGAAGAAAGAGAGAAAAACCGCCATGAAAATGATCAATGTCGTCAACGGCCCGCAGAACGCGTCGGCCATCATCCTCGGCTGCATGCGCATGCCCGCCCTGTCCGTGGAACAGGCGGCGGCCATGATCCGCACCGCGGCGGAAGAGGGCGTCAACTTCTTTGACCACGCCACCTGCTACGGCGGCGGCGAGGCGGAGACCCGCTTCGGCGACGCCTTCCCCCTCACCGGCCTGAAGCGGGAGGACGTCTATATCCAGTCCAAATGCGGCCTGTATTTCGACCGGAAGGAATTCAGCTGGAGCAAGGCCGATATCCTGGACAGCGCCGACGGGATCCTGCGCCGCCTGAAGACGGAATACCTGGACGCCCTGCTGCTGCACCGGCCCGACCTGCTCTTCGACCCGGAGGAGGTCGCGGAAGCCTTCGACGAACTGCACCGCGCCGGAAAGGTCCGCCATTTCGGCGTCAGCAACGTCACCCCGGGCCAGCTGGAACTGCTGAAAAAGTATGTAAAACAGCCCCTGGTCTTCAACCAGCTCCAGTTCTCCCTGGAACAGAGCCAGCTGATCGACAACGGCCTGTATCTCAACAACCTGACCACCGAGCGGTCCGTCGTCCGGGACAACGGCGTCCTGGATTACTGCCGCCTGCACGATATCACGATCCAGGCCTGGTCGCCGCTGCAGTTCGGCATGTTCAAAGGCTGCTTCGTGGACCATCCGGATTTCCCGGAACTGAACAAGGCCCTGGGAGAGCTCGGCGAACAATACGGCGTATCGAAAACCGCCGTGGCCATCGCCTGGATCCTGCGCCATCCGGCGAAGATGCAGGCCATCGCCGGCACCATGAATTCGGACCACCTGCGGAACATCTGCGCCGCCGCCGGCGTCACCCTGACCCATCAGGAATGGTACCAGCTCTATCTCGCCTCAGGCAAATTCCTGCCGTAAATAAACAAAGGAGGACAAAACAATGCCCGGAACAGTCGGAACCCATCTCGTAGCCCAGGTCGGCTTTATCGTGAAAGACATCGAGGAGACCAAAAAGAAATGGGCGGAATTCCTCGGCGTGGACGTGCCGCCGACGCAGCCCTGCGGGGATTATGAAATCACCCAAACCGTTTTTGAGGGAAAGCCAGCCCCGAAGGCGAATTCCCTGCTGGCGTTCTTCGACGTGGGCCCCGGCCTGCAGATCGAGCTGATCCAGCCCAACGAGGAGCCCTCCACCTGGCGGAACTTCCTCAACGAGCACGGCGAGGGCATGCACCATCTGGCCTTCCAGGTAAAGGATTCCAAAACCCAGGTGGCCAACGCCGAAGCCGCCGGCCTGCGCCTGGTCCAGCACGGCACCTACGGCGACGGAAACGGCGAGTACAACTATCTCGACGCCCCGGACCTCAAGTGCATCGTGGAACTCCTGGAAAGCTACCGGTAATCCTGAAGCCGGCCTGAACTGCCCCTGCCCGGGGCAGTTTTTCTTGCATTCGCCCGCCGGATCGGGGATAATGAACGGTAAGAGGCGGAAGGAGCATGCACATGACACCGAACCAGAAGATGTGGGCCCTGTCCCGGAACGACCTGGCAAAGGCCGTCGGAGCCCTGGGATATCCGGAGGAGTTTGCCGGCCTGCTGGCAAAGCAGCTGGGCAGCCCGAAAGCCATCGACCGGCTGGCCTCCTACATCCGCCAGGCAAATCCGGACAGCATGGAGATGATCATCGACGAGATGCTCGCCATCCGCGCGGAGATCGACGCCTGGAGAGAAAAGAAAGAAAACCGGGAGGCGCAGGAAGGATACAGCCGATGGCTGAACAGCGCCGCCCGGATGGAAAACATGGAAGACTGGGAGGAAATATGAGATGAAGACCGCCATCGTCTATTATTCGGAGCATCACGGAAATACAAAAAAACTGCTGGACGCCATCGCCGCGAAGCACGACGTCACGCTGATCAACGTAACGAAAACGCCTGAAACCGACCTGTCCGGATACGACCGGATCGGTCTCGCTTCGGGAATTTATTACAGCAGTTTTGCAAAACAGCTCCTGGCTTACGCGGAAGAGCACCTTCCGGAGGGAAAGGACGTATTCTACATCTTTACCCACGGCGCGCCGAAGGGAATGTTCCTCAACGCGGTCCGGAAGATCGCGGAGGCAAAGCATTGCCGGGAGCTCGGCGATTATCACTGCCAGGGCTTCGATACCTTCGGGCCGTTCAAACTCGTCGGCGGCATCGCCAAGGGCCACCCGACAGAGGATGAAATCAGCGGCGCGGTATCCTTCTACGAAGGACTGTAACCGCCTTTACCGGTCGTCGCCCCAGCACTCGTTTTTCGCGCTGCCGTCGCGGTAGGTTTCTTCATAGGGTTCCGGCAGGACTTCTTCCTCGTCCGGAATCTCGTCGGACCATTCTTTTTCCCGCTGGTCGATCTTTCTTTCGCTCATGACGCAGATCTCCTTTGCAGTTTTTTTCCTCTGCCCGTATTATACCATCGAACCGGGCGGAACATCAAGTTCCGGAGGCTGATATTCCATGAAGATCGGGATCCTTTCAGACACCCACGACCTGCTGCGGCCGGAAGTCGCCGACTGCCTGCGGGGCTGCGACCTGATCCTCCACGGCGGGGATATCAGCAGCCGGAAGATCCTGGACGAGCTGGAAGCAATCGCGCCGGTGAAGGCCGTGCGGGGCAACAACGACAAGGAGTGGGCAGAAGACCTTCCCCAGGTCCTGGATTTTGAGCTCGGCGGCCTGCGGATCTGCATGGCCCATAAGAAAAAAGACCTGCCAGCGGACCCGGGCCCTTACGACCTGATGATCTGCGGCCACATCCACCGGTATGAATCCGCCTGGTCGGACACGGCGGGCGGCCGGCGGATGCTGTTCCTGAACCCGGGCAGCTGCGGGCCCCGGCTGTTCCACCAGCCGATCACCCTGGCCGTCCTGACGACCAGCGCAGACGGGTTCACCGCGAAGCGGATCGACATTCCACACACGCCGAAGGAAACCGCCCCGAAGATCGACGCCAAAGACGTCCGGAAACAGATTGAAACCGTGATCCGGGAGACGCAGAAAGGCCGGTCCACGGACGAGATCGCGAAGCGGTACGGCATGGACCCGGCCCTGGCCGGACAGATCGCCCGGCTGTATGTGACCCATCCCGGCGTGACCGTGGACGGAATCATGGGAAAGATGGGACTGTAAAAGGAGACAGAAACCTGCCTCCTTTTTTTACATCATCAGCGTACGGTATTCGCCGGGGCTCATGCCTTTCTCGGCGTGGAACACCCGGTTGAAGCTGGAGATGCTCTGGAATCCGGACAGCATGGCGATCTCCGTCAGGGTCTTTTCCCTGTCCGCCAGCAGCTCCGTCGCCTTTTCCAGCCGGATCGTGTTCAGCCACTTGCTGTAATTCATGCCGGTCACATTCCGGAAGATGCGGCTGAAATAGTCCTTGCTGATCCCCGCCATCTCCGCCATGGCGCCCTGGCTCAGGTCGTCCGCGGTCAGGTTGTGCTTGATATGGTCCGTCACCATAATCATCCGCCGCATCACAGAGTCGGTATAAGTCTCCTCTCCCCGCAGTTCCGGGGCGAACTCGTCCCGGTGCCTGTCCAGCGTCAGCATGAACTCCATCAGCAGCATACAGCAGCGCAGTTCCCGGTCCGGCCCGGAGGAGAAGAAGGTCTCCTTCATCCGGTCCGCGATCTTCCGCAGCTGGGCCACCAGTTCCGGATGGGAATTGATGCACAGCACGTGCAGGTTCCGATAGAAGTGCATGATCCGCTGCAGGTCGAAGAGCGAATTCATGAACGCGTTGCTGAACTGGATCACCAGGGATTCCTTCCGGTCCGCGTCGATGATCGCGTGCATCTCCATCGGCCAGATCAGCAGGAAATCCCCTTCCACCAGCTCATAGGTGTCCCGGTTGACCTGGAAGATGTTGGTCTTTCCCGGGCCTACCAGCAGGATCTCGCCGTAGGAGTGCCAGTGGGCCTGGTAACTCCGCTGCTCGTATCCCGTGGACAGGTTGAAGGCGCTGACCCGCTCAAACCCGTAGTCTTCGTATTGGCTGTAATCCATATGACGCTCCGATCATTTTCCGTAGGGGCTGTCGAACTCCGCTTCCGCCTTTTTCACCGCGTCCGCCAGCGTCATGCCGGCGAAGTTCTGGGCGCCCAGGTATCTGCCGCTCTTTCCGTCGTTTACAAACACGCCTACCGTGATGCCCGGGATGGCGCTCTCCGGCGCGTTCGGCGCCTGGGCCCCGCCCAGGTCCGTCCGGCACCAGCCCGGATCCGTCAGGTTGATCAGCACGTCCGTGCCCTCCACCTTCGACCCCATGTCGATGGTGATCTTGTCCAGGGCCGCCTTGCTGGCGGAATATCCCGCCTGGCATACATCCAGGGCAATGCCGCTGGTGGTGTTCAGAATACGGCCGGTGCCCTTCTTCATCATCTTCGGCAGGAAGTGATAGCAGATCATTGCCGGGGCGATGGTGTTCACCCGGAAGCTGACCTCATAGTCCTCCGCGGGCGTCCCGCACCACTCCGTCCGGTAGGCGATCTGCAGCCCCGCGTTGTTCATCACGATGTCCACGACCACGCCCAGGTCGTCGATCTCCTGCAGCATCCTTTGCACCGCGGCCAGATCGTTCAGGTCCGCCGCCACCGCTGCCGCGGCGACGCCGCGGGAGCGGACCTCCGCCAGCACCTTTTCCGTATGGGCCAGGTCCCGGCTGTGCAGGATCAGGTTGCAGCCCTGCTCCGCCATGAACTTTGCCGAAAGATAACCGATTCCCCGGGCTGCGCCGGTGATCAGCGCCCATCTGCCTTGTACGTCGTACATACCGTGATTCCTCCGTTGTTATGCTGGCTTGATTGTAAAGTTTAGAGTATACTCTAAGTCAACCTTTTCATTTTTTGTTTTCACGGACAAAAAACAGGAACCCACTTATCAAAAAATGGGAAGTGTATTCCCCTCCTCCCGATCTACAATAAGCTGTAATGATATGGACCCGGAGGATTTCAGGGAGATGAGCCTGATCGCAGTGAAGCGCAGTATGTTCCACCTTCGCGGCCGCGCGAAGCGGGATACCACCATGAACATGACCGAAGGCAAGCCGCTGGGGCTGCTTGCCGTTTTCGCGCTGCCGCTGCTGATCGGCAACCTGTTCCAGCAGGCCTACAACCTGGCGGACTCCATGATCGTTGGCCAGCTGCTGGGCGCCAACGCCCTGGCGGCGGTGGGCGCCACCGGCTCCATCTCCTTCCTGTTCTTTTCCATCTTCAACGGCATCAGCGGCGGCTGCGGCATCGTCACGGCCCAGTATTTCGGCGCCAAAGACGACCGCATGGTCTGCAAGGCCATCGCCAACTCGGCCTATATCATGATCGGCTTCTCCCTGCTGACCGGCTCTGTGGCCTTTGCCATGGTCCCGACGGTGCTGACCTGGATGGGCACCCCGGCGGAGATCCTGCCCGACGCCATCACCTACATGCGCATGACCTCAGCCTCTGTGCCGCTCATCGCCATCTACAACTACGCTTCTTCCATGCAGCGGGCCCTGGGGGATTCCCGCACGCCGCTGTATTTCCTGATCGTTTCCTGCCTGCTGAACGTAGGCCTGGACCTGCTGTTCGTCGGCGTGTTCCGCTGGGGCGTGTTCGGCGCAGCCTTCGCCACCATGCTGGCCCAGCTGCTGGCCGGCGCCGGTTCCCTGTTCTGGGCCTTCAAACGCAATCCCTATTTCAAGCTGAATAAGCAGTCCCTGGCCTTTGACAAACCCATCGCGAAGAAGACCATCCGCCTGGGCCTGCCCCTTGCGCTGCAGTGGAGCCTCATCGCGGTCTCCACCACCGCGCTCCAGTCCGTGGTCAATTCCTTCGGCGCCACCGCCATGGCTGC
>CAZUXV010000144.1:0-7397 GCA_964624445.1 uncultured Oscillospiraceae bacterium
TCTCGATATACTGGCGGTATTCGTTCAGGGTGGTGGCGCCGATACAGTGCAGTTCACCCCGGGCCAGCATAGGCTTGAGGATGTTGCCGGCGTCCATGGCGCCGTCCGCCTTGCCGGCGCCGACGATGGTATGCAGTTCGTCGATGAACAGGATGATGCGGCCGTCGCTCTTTTTAATCTCCGCCAGTACGGCCTTCAGCCGCTCTTCAAACTCGCCGCGGAACTTCGCGCCGGCGATCAGGCTGCCCATGTCCAGGGAGAATACCGTTTTATCCTTCAGGCTGTCCGGCACATCCCCCCGGACGATTCGCTGGGCCAGGCCTTCGGCGATGGCGGTCTTGCCGACGCCGGGTTCGCCGATCAGCACCGGATTGTTCTTGGTCTTCCGGGAGAGGATCCGGATTACGTTCCGGATTTCACTGTCACGGCCGATGACCGGATCCAGCTTCTGCTTCCGGGCTAGGTCTACCAGGTCGGAACCGTATTTCTTCAGGGCGTCATAAGTATCCTCCGGGCTGTCGGACGTGACGCGGGTGGCACCCCGCACCTCGCTCAGGGCTTTCAGGAAGGTGTCTTCGCTGTATCCCAGGGATTTCAGCAGGCGCTTCACGTTGGAAGACGCTTTGGTGCACAGACCCATCCAGATGTGTTCCACGGAAAGGTATTCGTCTTTCATTCGCCCGGCGGCCTTTTCCGCTTCCAGCAGGGCCTGCTCCACGTCGTTGGCAATATAAACTTTGCCGGGTTCCCGGCCGGAGCCGGAAACACGGGGTATCCGGTCCAGGTTGTCCTTCAGGCCGGCGACGAGGGCAGGTACGGACAGGCCGCATTTGGTGAGCAGCTGAGGGATCAGTTCGTTCGCGTCCTCGGTCAGGGCGAGCATCAGGTGTTCCTGCTCCACGTTCATATGCTGATATTCGATGGCAAGGGACTGCGCCCGCTCCAGCGCGGCGACGGTCTTCTGCGTGAACTGGTTCATATTCATAGGGCATTCCTCCTTCGAAGGTAGTTTGACTAACTTTGACCTTCAAGGATATTATACATCATTCCGCGGACGTGTCAAGAGGTGAAAGGAAGAAAAAAGGGGATCAGGACGTTGTTTTTATCGAGTCCTGTTTTTGGACAAGCGGGATGAAATATGGTATTATATACTGTCTTGGTTTAGGCATTTTGAACCGGGACGAGGGAGCATACGGAGGAACACAATGTTCGGAAAGAAGAAGCGCAGTCCTGAGCAGGCGGAATACGAAGCGTATTCCGCCGACGAAGGATATCAGCCGCTCTTTACAGACGCTGAGGAACCGGAAGACTACGGCGCCGCGGACAGCGGGGCCTGGTCTGACGCGCCTGAATATGAGGAATACGACGGACAGGGTGAATACGAAGAATACGGCGATGACGGCGGGTATGGCGAAAACTACGACGGACAGGAATCAACCTGGGCCGTGGACGACGACGATGACGAATATGACGAGGAACCGGAAGAAAAGCCGGAGCGCAGGACGATCTTCCGTCCGGAGGACCGGAAACCGAATTTTGTCGTCAGCGTACTGCTGAATACAGTCCGGGTTCTGATCGTACTGGCGGTGCTGGCCGGCGTGGCCGGGCTGGGCGCACTGGCGGGAATCGCCAAGGGCTATGTGGACACGGCGCCGGAACTGAACCTGGTCGCTCTGGACAGCCAGGCGCAGACGTCCTTCATTTATGATTCGAACAACAACCTCATCACGGAATACAAAGGCACGGAGAACCGCGTGCTGGTTTCGCTGGACGCTATGCCCAAGCGGCTGCGCAACGCGTTCATCGCGGTGGAGGACGCGCGCTTCTATTCCCACAGCGGCGTGGATCTGAAACGCATCGTCGGCGCGTTTGTTTCCAACCTGTCCTCCTCCGGAACCCAGGGCGGTTCCACGATTACCCAGCAGCTGATCAAGAACACGCTGCTGTCCCCGGAACAGAGTTATAAGCGGAAAATCCAGGAAGCCTACCTGGCGATCCAGCTGGAAAGCAGGTACAGCAAGGATCAGATTTTGGAGAGCTACCTGAACACGATCTACCTGGGCGAGAACTATTACGGTGTACAGGTGGCGGCCCAGGGCTATTTCGGCAAGGACCTGGGAGATCTGACCCTGCGGGAGTGCGCGATCCTGGCCGGCGCCACCAACAACCCCTACTACTACAATCCCCGGCGGAACCTGTATACACGCAAGAGCGAGGACCGGGACTACGCAGCGGTGACCAACAACCGGACGGATTATGTGCTCCGGTGCATGTACGAGAACCAGTACATCACCAGGGAGGAATATGAAGCAGCGCTGGATCCGGCCACGGCGAATGTGCTGCGGGAGGCGCCTGCCTCCGGCGACGGCATGTACAAGTATCCGCACTACGTGGAATACGCCGTGAAGGAAGTCGTGAGCATCCTGTTGGAGCTTAACGGGCTGGAGGACAACGCGGCCAACCGTACCGCGATGGAGAACAAGTTCCGGACCGGCGGCTTCAGCGTAAAGCTGGCGATTGACCCGGCGATCCAGGAGATCGTGGAGAGCACGCTGCAGAACTGGAGCAAGTATCCTTCCCTGCGGGATCCTTCCGATAAGGTTTTCCGGACCAAGAACTCCGACGGAACCTATACCGAGGTGATCCAGCCGCAGGCAGCCTGCGCGGTGCTGGACTACCGGACGGGCGAACTGAAGGCAATCGTAGGTTCGCGGAACGAAGTAACCGCAAAAAAGACCCTGAACCGCGCGACGGATATGAAGATGCCGGTGGGCTCCTCCATCAAACCGATTGCGGTTTACGCGCCTGCACTGGAACTGGGAAGAAGCCCGGCGTCTGTGGTCTACAACATGCCGGTTCCCATTCCCGGATGGAAGGACGCAAAGGGGAACGATTCCTGGCCGAAGAACTATGGCGGCGGGGGTTACGTGGGTCCGGAAACCCTGCGGACGGCGATGGCCAAGTCTCACAATACTTCCGCGGCGTCTACGCTGATGACCATGGTCGGTGTGGAACGCAGCGTGGACTTCCTGCACCGGCTGGGGATCGACGACGGGCATATCGACGCGACGCCGTTCGGCCTGAGCCTGGGTTCTTCCGGTATCACCCCGCTGCAGATGACCGTCGCTTTCGGCGTGCTGGCCAACGGCGGCGTATATCAGGAACCGATCTCCGTGCTCGGCATCTCGGACTCAGCGGGGCATGTGATCTGGGACGGACACCAGCACCAGGAACGGCGCAAGGTCTTCTCGCCCAGCACGTCCTGGATGATTGTGGATATGCTCAAGACTGCCGTTCAGAGCGGCACGGGTACGAGCGCGAAGATCAGCGGGCAGGTGGTCGGCGGCAAAACCGGCACCAACTCGGACCAGAAGGGCGTGTTCTTCTCCGGTATCACGGGATATTACGCCTCCGCCCTGTGGGTGGGCCACGACAACTATAAGGCGCTGTCCTCCAAATCCACCGGATCCGGTGCCGCGGCACCCCTGTGGCAGGCATATATGAGCAAGATCCACCAGGGCCTGGCAAAGAAGGAGATCCTGGAAGGCAATCCCCAGGATTACGGCCTGGTAAAGGTGACCACCTGTGTGGTCAGTGGTCAGCTGGCGACGGAAGCTTGCCGGAACGACGTGCTGGGATACGGCGTGGTGACAGACTGGTGGGCGAAGGGCACCGAGCCGACCGTCAGCTGCCAGATGCATACCACGCAGGTTATTTGCAGCGATTCGAAAATGCCGGCGTCTTCCTACTGTCCCCATCCGGTGCAGGCCGGCGTGATCACCATCCCCAGCGGGCATCCGCTTTACAATCTGCTGGCCCAGCCGCAGTACAAGGACGTGATCGAGCAGTATCTCGGCTCCAGCGCCGCATACAGCAACACGGTCTGTACGATACATAACGAGTATTACCAGGGTACGGAACCGTCCGGCCAGAATCCGGAGGATCCCCAGTCGAACGCGGAGGCACGGCAGGTGCTGGCCATGGCGGAAAGCATGCTCGGCACGCTGGATCCGACCAGCCCGAAATACCAGGCTGTGCAGAACGCGGCTGATTACCTGAGGATGCTGCTGAATTCGGGCGGAAGCCAGGAAGATATCCTGACGGCTGTACAGACGCTGACCATGGCAATGGGCGGAATATATTAGGAGGAACGATGAAGAGACTGGCTGTAGCAGCGATCATGCTGTTGGTGCTGATGGTGGGGATCGCTCTGGGAGAGGGATCCGGCCTGAGCATTGACGCGCCCCGGGAGGAGATCCGTCCCGGGCGTCCGGTCATTCTCTCTTTTATGGTTCCGGAAGACGGGACCTGCAGCATCGTGCTGCGGAATAAAGCAGGCGCCGAGCTGACCGTTGCCGAAGAACGGACGGTCAGTACGGGGTACAATTCCATGTACTGGAACGGTACCTGCGAAGGAATCCCGGTACCTGAAGGAGACTGGTTCCTGACGATCTGGATGAACGGACAGGCCGCGGAAACACCGGTCACAGTCGGCCGGATGATTCCCTGCCTGATCGCTGTCACTACAGAGAATGAGACCGTTGAGGAAGGCGATACGGTCCTGATCAGTTTCTATACTACGGAAGGCGGCACCCTGCTGCTGCAGGCGGACGGGGAAACTGATCCGCTGTACTGGGAGAACGTTGCCGCTGGAACGGGAGAGGCCGGTTTCCAGGCCGAGATGGAACCGGGAAACCATGAGCTGACTCTGACGTTGGCCGGTGAGGACGGGACGCTTTCCGAACCGGTCCGGCTCTTGCTGGAGGTTCTGGAAAAGGAAGACCCGGACGCCATGCCTACCCCGGAACCGCTGCCGGAATATCTCCGGGAGAAGGCGGAGAACGGCTTTACGCCGGCGCATACCAGTCCCCGCCGGGGGGAGGACCAGACGCTGAACTACTGGACCCTGCCCATGGACATTACCGATGAGGAAGCGGTCTGGAAGGTCCTGACCGCGCCGATTACCGTACTGGACAACGGAAAGAAGAATGCGGAAAAGATGCAGGTGATCATCCGGTCTCAGCCGGGTGAAGAAAGCGACGGCATCGGGATGGTTACGTGCATCAGCCAGGGCGTGCATGTGCTGGAACGCGGCGAAGAATGGTCCCTGATCGAGTGCTACTCCTCCTCCTTCCACGACAGTCCGATCCTGAACTGGAATACCCTGATTCAGGGATATGTTCCCACAGCATACCTGAAAGAAGTGAAACCGAATCAGGAAATGGGGCTGGTAGTGGATAAACTGACCCAGCGGCTGTATGTGTTCAGGGACGGGAAACTGTATTCCACGCTCCTGGTTTCCACGGGGATCTCAAACGCAAAGCAGCCCTATAACGAAACCCGGTCCGGCGAATTTATGCTGGTCAGCAAGGTGGGCGAATTTGCCTCGGACAACCTGCGGTGCGCAATGGCGCTGCGCTTCAACGACGGAGACCTGCTGCACGAGGTTCCCTACATCGCCTATGATTACGGGAAGGATTACAGCGTCAATGAACCGAAGCTGGGCACAAAAGCCAGCCATGGCTGTATCCGGGTCCAGCGTCAGCCTTCTCCCGAAGGCGTCAACCAGAGATGGCTGTGGACCAATTATATAAAGAATACGCGGATTCTGATCTGGGAAGACTGGCAGGGGAGACAGCTTTCGGTTCCGGACAGCGAGACTTCGCTGTACTGCGTGAAGAAGCGGACAGGAAACTATCACACGACAGACCAGTGTAACGCGATCCGCGGGAAACGGGTCGAAGAACTGACCTACGGGCAGCTGGACGGGGACGAGTACAAAAAACTCAAGCCTTGTCCGCTCTGCGCAGCCCCGCCGAGGGTTGAGACAATCTTGGCCATCAACGAGACATACGCCGAGGGCGGAGATCATGATCCGGTTATGACCGAAGCACGGAAAAACTGCCCGCGGAAACTGAAGGGAAAGTGACAAGATGAACGTAGTTGACATTGTGATCCTGGCGATCCTGGGGCTGAGCGTCCTGGTGGGCCTGTACCGGGGGTTTATCTCCTCCGTTGCGTCCATGGGTGGCTGCCTGCTCTCGCTGGGTCTCAGCTTCTGGCTGAGCCCGATGCTCGCCAACGCGATCCAGAACAACCCGGATATCCTGAGGACGCTGGCTTCCTATACCGACGCGGCGACGAAGCTGGGAGACCAGTCGCTGGCCGCGAGCAACGTGGCGACGCTGACGGAAAACGGCATCGCAGAGATCATTCACAGGGTCGGCCTGCCGGCGCCGCTGAGCACCCTGCTGCAGAACAATCTGCAGAACCAGGTGTTCGGAGCCGCGGCGGATGTGGGGACTTATATCTCCCAGACGATCATCGGCGCCATCCTGAACGTGATCTGCTTCATTGTGTGTTTCCTGGCGCTGATGCTGGTCATCCATCTGGTGATTAACTTCCTGAAGGTCGTGTTCAAGTTCCCGGTCCTCAAGCAGCTGAATTCCATCGCGGGCGGTGCCTTCGGTCTGATCCGCGGCGCACTGCTGTGCTTCGTGGCTTTTGCGCTGCTGCCCCTGATCCAGACGCTGCTGCCGGTGAAGGATATCAATAACCTGGTGGAACAAAGCGCGCTGGCGCCGCTGTTCAACAGCGGCAACCTGATCCTGGCAATCATGAAGGGGAAACTGTTCTAGTTCTGTTATTCGTTATGAAAAGAGCGGTCTGCATTTGCAGACCGCTCTTTTGTTCAAGGGAGTAAGAATCAGCCGTCGATGAGACTCTTTTCCGTGGCGGGATCGAACAGGTGCATCACCTTCGCGGGGAAGGTGATATACATGCTGCTACCGTAGGACAGGCTCGCCCGCTGTTCTTTTGTCAGGTCCACGGTGGGAAGCCGCACGATGATTTTGTCCTTGTTTTTGCTGGACAGGTGCAGATGCAGCTCGCTGCCCATCATCTCGTTGACTTCGATGGTACACTCGATCGCGTTTTCCGCATTGTCGAAAAGAACCGTAGTGTGTTCGGGACGCCAAGGATGATTTCCTGGGATCCGACGCCCTTCTGCTCCAGTACCGCGTTCTGATCCGCGTTCAGTGGCAGCTTTACGCCAAGGATTTCCACTTCGTATCCGTTGGCGCCTTTGACCAGATTCGCCTTCAGGAAGTTCATCTGGGGGCTGCCGATGAAACCGGCGACGAAGAGGTTTACGGGCGTGTCGAACACTTCCTGGGGCGTACCGACCTGCTCGATGAAGCCATCCTTCATGATCACGATCCGGTCGCCCAGTGTCATGGCTTCCGTCTGGTCGTGGGTCACGTCAGAGCTGCCTGCAGGTTTGTGTTGTTCTGCCAGTCGTCCATGTTAATGCTGTCAATCTTCTGCGCCAGGGTATCTCCCTTCAGCACATGAATGCGGGATGTGCCGGAGAAGGACATGAACATGTTGTGGTATGC
>CAZUXV010000145.1:0-7377 GCA_964624445.1 uncultured Oscillospiraceae bacterium
GGCTGAACTTGCTGTTGGTCAGCGCATCCCACTCCCAGGTGCCGTTCTGATAGATGTAGACTGCCTGCAGGGTGCAGCTGAGCTTGCTGGAGAAGGCGACGAACAGCAGGTCCATGCCGTCCTTCAGGATCGGCTCGAAATAATCGATGTAGGCTGCTTCGTTCAGCGCGGATGTGACAGGGGCCGCGCCGTTGCGCATCATATCGTAATAGCTTTTGTGATCCAGCATCTGGCCGAGATCATCGAAATACTCCTTACCGTCTAGCGCGTAGGGCATATAGACGACCGGAATGTCATACTTCTCTTTCAGGTGAAAGGGCAGGTCGCTGTCGCTGTCAGTCATGAACACATAGGTCTGATCCATGGAATAGCCTCCTTCAGGACATAATCGGAATGATAACGTATAACAGAATTATTCTATAGCAGGACCTGGAAAAAAGCAAGACCGGCAGCAGAATGGAAAACTGCCGGGCTGATGCCCGGCAGCGTTTGAAATCAAAGGGATTACTCTTCCGCACCGACGGAAACGATACGGCCCTGTCCGTAGGGCTCTTCATATCCGTCGCTGACCACGCCGCCCAGGGTCTGGGTGATATAGTCGATGAGGACCTGGTTGTCCAGCTTGACGGATTCCTGCAGAACCTTGCAGCCATCGAACATGGTATAGCCGTCGCCATGGTCCAGCAGCTGGTAGTCATGGGAAGCCAGGGTGTAGATTTTTTCGGGATCCAGCGGTTCCCCGCCGACCAGCACATTGCGGACGCGGCGTTCCTTGCTTTCGTCTACTTTGATGAACATTCCGTTATCGTCCGAGACCACGGGAGACTCAATTGTGCAGTCATACTCGAAGGTGATACCGGAAACCTGGTTGAAACCGCCGAATTCGCCCGGCAGGGAGTGAACCGACCATTCCAGGGCATCCAGCACCTGCTGTCCGGTGACTTCGATGACGGTCAGGCTGTTGCCGAAGGGATGAACATTCAGGATGTCGTTGAGCGTCAGGTCGCCGGCAGACAACTGGACGCGGATGCCGCCGCCGTTGACAAAGGCGATATCGGTTCCGCCGCCCTGATCGCGGTAAGCGTCGGCGCACAGGTCACCGAGGTTGGTTTCGGCGCGACGGATGATGCGGATCGGCTTGCCGTCTTCGGAAACGGCGGTGGGATCATAGAAGTAAAGGTCTACGGCGGACTTTGCGACTACTTCCTTCAGCACCTGGTTCAGCAGATCGGTAGCGTCTGAAACGGCTTCACTGGCTGCGTTCTTCAGACCGAGCAGTTTCGGGGCGGGCGTATCGCAGTTCCAGATGAGGAGCTGAGTGGTAATGCTGCCGTCCGTGCCGATGGTGAGGCAGCCGATGTTGGCCATCTTGGTGCCCACGGCAGACCGGATCACGTCCTGGCCGTCCTTGTTCTTCACCATAACCTGATCCGTGTCATGGCTGTGGCCGTCGAGCAGAACGTCGATACCGGTGGTGTTTTCGATAACGTCGTTGTATCTCCAGGGGATGACTTCCTCCTCGTTGCCAAGGTGAGAAATCAGGATCACGTAGTTCGCACCTTCCGCGCGGGCGTCGTCCGCCGCTTTCTGAACCGCGGAGTACAGGGCTTCTCCGGTTTCATCCTGCAGGAAGCCATAGATGAAATTGCCCTGGTCGTCCTGGAAATACTTCGGTGTGGAGGAGCGCGGGGTCAGGGGCGTGGTGACGCCGATGAAGGCGATCTTCACACCGTCAAACTCCTTGATGATATAAGGCTGGAAGACCAGTTCGCCTTCCTTGTTGAAGTTGCAGCTGATGTAGGGGAAATTCGCTCTTTGGGTGAGCTCCAGGAAACGTTTCATGCCGTAGTCGAACTCATGGTTGCCGGGAATGGCGATGTCGTAGCCGACGGTGTTCATGACATCGACGATCGCTTCACCGGTGGTCATGGTGCCGACGGGTTCACCCTGGATCGAGTCGCCATCGTCCACGAGCAGGACATAATTGTCGGCGGACATGCTTTCCTTGATCGCATAGAGTCCGGCATAGCCCCAGCCCTTATCGAGGCCGCAATGTACGTCGCTGGTATACAGGATCACCAGGTTTTTTGCCAGCGCGGGGCCGGCGGTTTCTTCAGCCAGCGCGGCGCAGCAGCCGAGCAGCATACACAGAGACAACAGGAGCGCAAGCAGTTTTTTCATACGTTTTCCCTCCTCCGGAAGTCCGGTCAATATGGTGGTTTTTTCTGGTAAACAGTATATCAGAGAAAAGGAGGAAAATCAATGTCCGAATGATACAGGTACAGGGCTGTTCTCTTCATTGATCCGGACGGAAAAGCATGATAAGATGCGGCTGACAAGAAGAACCGAAACAATGGACAAAGAAAGCAGGGATAAAAATGAATAAGGTTTATTGCTGTTATCCGGGAGGAAAACACAAGGCTCTGACGATGAGCTATGACGACGGACGGACGCAGGACCGGCGCCTGATCCGGATTTTCAATGAAAACGGGATCCGGGGAACCTTCCATCTGAACAGCGGCAGACTGGAAGAAGAGAACCGGATCCATCCGGAGGAGATTGCGGAACTTTACCGGGGGCATGAAATTGCCTGCCATACGGTGACGCATCCGACCATCGCGCGCTGTCCGCTGCCGGAAGTGGCTGCTGAGGTGCTGGAAGACCGGAAAGCTCTGGAAAAAATCACAGGCTGTCCGGTGCGCGGAATGAGCTATCCGAACGGATCCGTTTCGGAGGAAATCGAGAAGCTGCTGCCGGGATGCGGGATCCGTTATTCCCGAATCACTGGTAATTCCGACGCTTTCACCCTGCCGGAGAATCCCTACCGGTGGAAGGCAACTTGCCACCATAACCATAACCTGCTGGAGCTGGGGAATCAGTTTCTCGCGCTGTTCAAGAAGCAGTACCTATACCTGATGTATGTGTGGGGACACAGCTATGAGTTCGACGACCGGGAAAACTGGGGTCTGATGGAAACGTTCTGCGGGAAAATGGGCGGTAAAGAGGATATATGGTACTGTACCAACATCGAGCTGATGGACTGCCTGGACAACTTCGGCCGGCTGCAGTTCGCGGCGGACAACAGCCTGGTTACCAACCCGAACGCCGCGGACTGCTGGATCAGCGTGAACGATGAGCCGGTACGCATCCCCGGGGGGAAAACGGTCCACCTGTGAATTCTCTCCGAATCATCAAAAAGAATATCCGTTTTATCCATAAAATGTACGAACCTGCTGAATCCCCTTGATTTTACTTGCTATGGGAGCCGAAATTCTCTTTTCTGATGGGCTTTGATAGTTTTTGGGAACCTTGACGGAAAAGAACAATTTGGTGTAAATTGGTAATAGAAAATCCATATTGGAGGGTATACAGATGGAACAGCTGAATTATGAAGTGCTGAAAAAGACAGGTTATAACGGTTATATTCTGGAAAACGCGCCCGAAAAAGTGATGCAGTTCGGGGAAGGCAATTTCCTTCGCGCCTTCGTGGATGATTTTATTGACATTTCAAACGAGAAAGCCGGATTCAACGGCAAGGTCGTGCTGGTCCAGCCTATTGCCCAGGGTCTGACAGAACTGATCAACAAACAGGAAGGCCTGTATACGCTGTATCTCCGGGGAAGCGAAAACGGCGTCAAGGTGGATGACAAACGGGTCATTTCCGCGGTAAGCCGCTGCATCAATCCCTACGGAGAATGGGATAAAGTGCTTGAACTGGCAAGAAGCGGAGATCTGGAAATTATCGTGTCCAATACGACTGAGGCAGGTATCGTACATGATACGGAAAGCGCCTTTGACCAGATTCCGCCGGTTTCCTTTCCCGCCAAGCTGACCCGGGTGCTGTATGAACGGTTTACCGCCGGGCAGAAGGGAATCGTAATGCTCAGCTGCGAACTGATTGACAATAACGGAAAAGAACTGCTGAAGTGCGTCAACCAGTACATCGAAGACTGGAAACTGAGCGACGATTTCCGCCGCTGGGTGAATGAGGAAAACATTTTCTGCTCCACGCTGGTGGACCGGATCGTTCCGGGCCGGATCCGCGATCCGAAGGAAGTTGAGGCGCTGGCCGCGGCAAACGGATATGACGATCCGCTGACAGATGTGGGCGAAGTGTTCGGCATCTGGGTCATCGAAGGGCCGGAAGAGCTGGAAGACCGGCTGCCGTTTAAACGGGCGGGCGTTCCGGTCATTGTTGTGCCGGACGTTACGCCCTATAAGAAACGGAAAGTCCGCATTCTCAACGGCGCCCATACTGGCTTTGTGCTCGGGGCTTATCTTGCCGGGTATGATATCGTGCGGGACTGCATGCATGACGACACCATCCTGCGCTATATGAACAAGATGCTTTACGACGAAGTAATCCCCACGCTTCCGCTGGACAAAAAAGACCTGGAAGCATTCGCAAAAGCCGTGCAGGACCGGTTCAACAATCCTTTCGTAAACCACGAGCTGATGAGCATCAGCCTGAATTCCACCAGCAAATGGCGGGCCCGGAACATGCCGACATTCCTGGACTATGTGCAGGAAAAGGGAGAACTGCCGGCCTGCCTTACCACCAGCTTCGCGGCGTATATCGCCTTCTACTCCAGCGAGATACAGGAACTGAACGACAAGGGCCTGGTCTGCCGCCGGGCGAAGGGAAACGACTACACCGTAAGCGACGACCGGTACGTGCTGGAATTCTACCGCGACCATAAGGAAGACAGCCCCGAGGAACTGGTGCACGCCGTGATGACAAATACGGAAATGTGGGGGCAGGACCTGACGGCGGTGCCGGGCTTTGAGACGGCGGTTGTCCATATTCTGAGGCAGATCCGGAGCGAAGGCGCGCTGGCGGCATATAAGGCGTGCTTATGATTCGCCGGCTGTGATTCAGAACGACAGGCAAACGCTGTGACGAAGGAGAGACAGACATGAACGAAATGGTAAGGATCACAGCGCGGGATATGGTGGCGGTTGCCCTGAAACCCTTGAAAGCGGGGGAAACGGTTTCCTTCGGGACGGGAGAGATCACCCTGAAGGAAGACCTTTCCATGGGCCACAAGGCCGCACTGCGGGACATCCGAAAAGGGGAAGCTGTGATCAAGTACGGTTTCCCGATCGGTGAGGCAACAGAAGATATCCCTGCCGGGGCACATGTACATACACACAACCTGCATACCCTGCTGTCCGGCGAAAAAGAATACGAATGGCATCCGTCCTTTCCGGGACAGGAGAAACGCGAGCCCGCCACGTTCCTGGGCTATCCGCGGAAGCAGGGCAAACCGGGCATACGGAACGAACTGTGGATTCTGCCGACAGTGGGCTGCGTGAACGACGTGGCAAAGGCCCTGGCCCGGGAAGCGCAGAAACTGGCGGGCGGAAGCGTGGAAGGCGTATACACATTCACGCATCCTTACGGCTGCAGCCAGCTGGGAGACGACCAGGACAACACCCGCAAAGCGCTGGCTGCCCTGGCAACCCATCCAAACGCGGGCGGCGTGCTGCTGCTTGGCCTCGGATGCGAAAACAGCGGAATTGCGCAGATCAGGCCGTATATGGGCGGTTTTGACGAGAGCCGCGTCCGCTTCCTGGTTTGCCAGGACTGTGAGGATGAGCTGGAAGCCGGGATGAAGCTGCTGGAGGAGCTGGCCGCGCACATGCAGGAAGACCGCCGGGTACCATGTACCGCGGATCAGCTGACAATCGGGCTCAAATGCGGCGGATCGGACGGATTGTCCGGAATCACAGCCAACCCGACAATCGGTGTATTCAGCGACAAACTGACAGCCATGGGCGGAACGACGATTCTGACAGAGGTTCCGGAAATGTTCGGAGCGGAGACAATCCTGATGGACCGGTGCGAAACGGAGGAGCTGTTCCGCAAGACTGTCAGCCTGATCAACGATTTCAAGGCATACTTTGAGAGCTATCATATGCCGGTATATGAGAACCCGTCACCCGGAAACAAAGCCGGCGGGATTACAACGCTGGAAGACAAAGCGCTGGGATGCACCCAGAAGAGCGGCAGCTCGCCGGTGAAAGGGGTGCTGGCCTACGGGGAACACGCGGAAACATCGGGACTGAATCTGCTGTCCGCTCCCGGAAACGATCTGGTGGCGTCCACGGCGCTGGCCGTATCCGGGGCTCAGCTGGTGCTGTTTTCCACCGGGCGGGGAACGCCTTTCGGCTGTCCGGTTCCCACGGTAAAGATTTCATCCAACAGTCCGCTGGCCCGGAAAAAGCGGAACTGGATTGATTTTGACGCAGGGCGGCTGCTGGACGGAATGACACTGGATGAACTCGGAAAGGATCTGCTGGACCTTGTGCTGCAGGTGGCTTCCGGAGAGAAGACCCGAAGCGAGGAAAACGGATTCCATGATCTGGCAATCTTCAAGAAGGGGATCACATTGTAATACAGGCGTCACGCAATGAAGATGGCGCATCATATGATGAAAAGTTTGATATAAACGGAAAAGGGGGAACACTGAAATGACGGAAATGATGAAAAAACTGCAAAAGATCGGCATTGTACCTGTGGTGGTACTGGACAGCGCGGAGGACGCACTGCCGCTGGCGGAACAGCTGATGGCAGGCGGTTTGCCCTGCGCGGAGGTTACTTTCCGCACAGCCGCCGCGGAAGAATCCATCCGCAGGATGGCGAAAGCTTTTCCTGAAATGATTATCGGTGCAGGCACCGTGCTGACGACGGAACAGGCTGACCGGGCGATTGACGCCGGTGCGACGTTTATCGTCAGCCCCGGATTCAATCCGAAAGTTACTGAATATGTGCTGAAGAAAGGCGTGCCAATGACTCCCGGTGTCTGCACGCCTACAGAAATTGAGGCCGCGCTGCAATTTGATCTGGATGTGCTGAAATTCTTCCCGGCAGAGCCGGCGGGCGGCCTGAAGATGATCAAGGCGCTGGCGGCGCCGTATGTGGGGCTGAATTTCATGCCGACCGGCGGAATCAGCGCGGCGAACGTGCGGGAATACCTGGCTTATAACCGGATCGTGGCCTGCGGCGGAAGTTGGATGGTCAGCGGTAAGCTGGTCAAGGAAGGAAAATTTGACGAGATCGGGAAACTGGTGCGGGAAGCCGCGGACATCGTGAAAGAGATCAGGGGGTAAGAGAAATGGAACTGAATCTGAAATCCGCTGAAGCGTGCCGCTATGACGCGGTATCCCTGGGAGAGATCATGCTGCGCCTGGACCCCGGCGAGGGCCGGATCCGGACCGCAAGGGAGTTCAAAGCCTGGGAAGGCGGCGGTGAATACAACGTGGTCCGGGGCCTGCACAAGTGTTTCGGCCTGAGGACCAGCGTGCTGACCGCCTTCGCGGACAACGAGGTCGGCAAACTGCTGAAGGACCTGATCGAGCAGGGCGGCGTGGACA
>CAZUXV010000146.1:0-7367 GCA_964624445.1 uncultured Oscillospiraceae bacterium
GTCGCCGATGGGAGTGCCGTTTGAGAGAGACGGGATATACAGATGGGACTACGGGAGGGGCTGTATCATCGTTTTTCACAGATGCGGAATCACATGGGTCGCGAGCGAGACCGAGTTTGCCAAGCATTTTCAGCGCCTGGACGGGGAAGCGGAATAAAGAAGCCGGTTCAGGTGACGCTTGAGTTCCGGGTTTCATGTTCAACTTCAATCTGCTGGTTCTGGCCCTTTCCCCGGAGTAGGATGATTACGGAAGGAGGTCGGGAGAAGATGTTTGACAAAGATGTGATCACACTGACCCGCGACTGGCGGAAGCAGGGGCTTCCGGAACCCATTTATGAGTTCATGGAAAAATGGGAAAAGAACGCTGAGGAAGCCATGAAGACGTATGAGTTCGGATGGCCGGCGAAATATGTTGAAACCAGGTTTACGTATGAAGGAAAGAAGTATTCCATCGTTCCGTCCACTTTCGAAATCCCGGACGATCTGTGCGAGTGCTTCCAGCAGGGGTCCTGGGTAACGGAGCGGTTTGGCGGCGGTTTTGAGCGCGACCTGAAAAGAATTCCCGGCGTGACCAATGTGGGGTCGAGCGGTTTCCTGGACTGAGCGGGAAGGAGAATGAGCATGGCAGAGATCGATACGGGAATTGTGGACAAGGCGGTCCGGTTTGCGGCGGAAAAACATTCCGGCTCGACGCGGAAGGGAACGGATGTTCCGTATATCGTTCATCCCATGGAGGCCGCGGCCATCATGGCGGGGATTACGGACGACCAGGAGCTGATCGCTGCGGCGCTGCTGCATGATACGCTGGAAGATACGGGCGCGACCTATGATGATCTGGTCAGCCTGTTCGGTAAGCGGGTCGCGGATCTGGTGGCTGCGGAAAGCGAGGACAAGCAGGAGGAGAAGCCCGCTGAGGAGACCTGGAAAGTTCGGAAACAGACAACCATCGACGAACTGAAAAAAGCCGGTTATGATTCCAGGCTTCTGACGTTGGCGGATAAGCTGTCCAATATCCGGGCGATCGAACGGGATGTAAAGGCGCAGGGCGAAGTATTCTGGAACCGGTTTAACCAGAAAGATCCGCTGATGCATGCATGGTATTACATGTCGATCGCGGAGATCTTGGAGTCGGATCCGAAACTGAAAGACACCCAGGCCTGCAGGGAGTATGCGGACCGGGTGAAAGCGGTTTTCGGATACTATCCGAAAGCGGATGAAAACAAAGACTGATATTCATAGACAGAGGAGAATGAATGCTGAAGAAGTTTATTGATATACACAGCCACATTATCTTCGGGGCGGATGACGGGGCGGAAAGCCTGACGGAAGCCGTTGAGCTGCTGAAGCTGGACCGGGATGAAGGGGCGTATGCGGTATTTGCGACGCCGCACTATGGACGGGAGAACGGGTTTGTTCCGGATGCAGGACTGGTGCTGCGGAACTTCCAGCTGCTGAAGGAGCAGGCCGCGGAGGAAGTGCCGGAGGTCAAGGTGTATCTGGGAACGGAATGGTACTGCGCCTGGGACCTGGGAAGCCGGATCCACCGGCAGGACGCCTTCCGGATGAATGATACGGAATATGTGCTGACAGAGTTCCTGGAATACGGCCAGGTGCATGAACCGTGGGAGAAGATCTCCTGCAACCTGGCGGAACTGCGGAAGCGGGGATTCAGACCGGTGCTGGCGCATCCGGAGCGGTACGGAGCTTTGCAGGAAGAATGGGAACGGGTGCGGACGCTGCATGAGGACGGGGTCCTCATGCAGGTCAACGCGTATGACCTGGAACTGAACTGGAGCGTGAGAACCAGAGAGCTGGCTCAGTGGATGGCGAAGGAGCGGCTGATCTCGTTCATCGGGAGCGATATGCACGGACTGCCGCCGAAACGGCCCCCGAAGATGAAGGAAGGCGTTCAGTGGCTGTACGAGCATACGGATGATGCATATGCAGACAGGGTATGCTTCGGGAACGCGGAGGAACTGCTGGGAGCGAAAGCGGAATAAGACTTCGGTTGGAGGGGAATATGTTCAGAACCGGACAGAATGCGCCTGCGGCGGATATTGATCAATATCTGCCTGAACTGCGTGCATATATAAAAGTGCATACCCAGCCGGAAGAAAAGCCTGAAGCCGGGCATCCTTTTCCGGAGGATGTCCGGTACAGCAGGGCGCCCGTGTTTTATGAGGAACCCGGGGAAAACGATATGCCGGTATATCCGGAAGAGATCCGGAAGGACATGTCCCTGCTGGACAGCCCGGCCATGAAACGGTATTACCATTCCTGGGAGAAGAAGGAGTCCGTTGCAAAGACCTTCAGCTCCGAAGTCATGCGGATGGTGAACAAGAAGTATATCAAGATGTCTTCGTTTTACCTGCCTGCCGGGATTGACAAGCGGACGTTCAACAAGATCAAAAACGATTATCTGTACAAGCCCTCCCGCAGCACGGCCATGAAATGCTGCCTGGGCCTGAAGCTGAACAGGGAAGAAGCCGAGGAACTGATGCGGCTCGCCGGGTTTTCCTTTTCCCCGTCGGATCCTTCCGATCTGGTGGTTATGTTCTGTATTGAGAAGGAGATCTGGAACCTGGCCAGCGTCAATTACCTGATGGCCAGTTTCGATATCCGGGATCTGGAAGGCGTGGAACCGGGCAGCATGATGTAAGGGCTTTACTCGAAAGAGATTACGAGTTTTTTGCCCATGCCGTTTGCTAAGGCTTCCAGCGTGGCGATGGTCGGGCTGCAGGTACCGTTTTCAATCCTGCTGATATTGGATTGGCGTACACCTGATCTTTCAGACAATTCTTTCTGTGTCATATTCTGGCTGATCCTTGCATCAATCAGAACACGCATAACCTCAAATTCAGGCCGGGTCAGTTCGTACTCCGCCCTGAAAGCAGGATCTTTCAGCTGCTTTTGTTTATATCTCTGAAGATCACTCATGAGGGTGCTTCCTTTCATAATCCTTTTTGTATTTCAGAGCCTTTTTGAGTTCGTTCTGCGGGGTTTTCTGCGTTTTCTTGATAAAACCGTTTGTTACGATGATTTTGCTGTCAACATAAAAGAAATAAAAAATCCGGGAGATGTCAGAAGAAAACTGAATCCTGAGTTCAAAAATGCCATCTTCCAGCGCTTTAGTATACGGCGGGCGGAGCTGATTCCCGAATTCTTCCAGAAGCTCGAGGCTGTCAAGCGCCTTGATACGCATTTTTACCGGCAGACTGTCAAGAAAAACTTCTACCGGCCGCTGACCGTTCGGTAATGTATAGAACTCGATTCGGAACATAAAGGATTCCTTTCAGATCAATAATATTCCTTAAAAGGAATAATGTCAATAGACCAGTAAGATGAATCAAATTACTGATCAGGTAGATTATAGACAGAAAGGAAATGAAAAACGTCCATTCCCGGGAGACCACTTTGAATTGAATCGGTGATAGGATCGTTCCCGACCAAAGAAGTATGATCCGATGTATACTACAAGGATAATGACAAACTGTTTGATTCATGATAGTATAAATTGCATTATGAAAGGAAGGAGGAGTTCCACCCAATGATGCCATTGTTTATCAAGCAGAACAGAAAATTCATAACAAATCCGCAATCCACGCGTTCAAGTCTTGAATGTGGATTTATTTGCGCACGGAATGAAGGGCTCATTGGCATGATGGGGCTCCTGTAGAATAGAGGCAAAGTTTCTCTGTCCGTCCATTCCGCTGCGAATGGACGGTTTTCTTTTATGCTGCCGTATCTCAATCAGGTAGAGGGCCGCTCTTGTAAAGTGGATGTTGCTGGTTCGATTCCAGCCGGCAGCTCAGTATGCTGCGATAGCTCAACTGGAAGAGCGGCGCTCTCGTAAAGCGTAGGCTGCTGGTTCGATTCCGGCTTGCAGCTCGTTATGCTGCCGTAGCTCAGTCGGGTAGAGCAGCGGCCTTATAAGCCGAAGATGGCCTGTTCGAATCAGGCCGGCAGTACCATTACGGAAAGGAGGGTTTTTCCCATGCTTGTTCCAGTTGTCGATATGAAACTCACCGGTCAGAACATCGTTTCTCTCCGGAAACAGCGCGGTATCTCAGTCCGTGATCTGCAGTATATGCTCGGCTTTACAACGCCTCAGTCCATCTATAAATGGCAGCGGGGAGAAACCCTCCCCACCATTGAAAACCTCGCGGCGCTGGCCTGTATCCTGGGTGTGACCATCGACGCTATCGTAGCGGTGGAATGCCGAAAGGCGGGAAACTGAAATGGATAAGAGATGTATTCTGTTTACCGGCCTGCAGGCCAGCGGGAAGACGACATTCTGGCAGCAGGTTTTCCCGGAACTGGCGCATGTGAACCTGGATACCCTGCACACCCGGAACAAGGAAAAGCTGCTGATGGATGAATGCTTCGCATCTGGTGCTTCCTTTGTGGTGGATAATACCAATCCGACCCGGGAAGACCGGGCAAAGTATATTGCTTTGGCAAAGGAAAACGGATACCTGGTAGTCGGTTACTATTTCCAGTCGTCCATTTTCGCCTGCAAGGAACGGAACCAGAAAAGAGAAGGGAAGGCCATGCTTCCGGACGTGGCATTGATGTCTGTCTATACAGCTTTGGAACTTCCGGCCTGGGAGGAAGGGTATGACGAACTGTATTATGTCCGGATCGATCAGGACCGTTTTGTGATTGAACCATGGAAGAAAGAGGAGAAAGAAGGTGAAACCGGTGAAGTTTGATGATTTTGACAAAGAGATGAGGGTATATGAGGAATCCCTGGACCAGTACATCCTGCCGGATCTGTATATCGCTGCCCGGCTGGACGGCCGCTCCTTTACCCGGCTGACCAAGGAGGTCTGCAAGTTCGAAGCGCCTTTTGATATCTGCTTCCGGGATCTGATGATCTCCACCGTCAAGGCTCTGATGAACGCCGGCTTCCGGATTATCTACGGATACACCGAGAGCGATGAGATCTCGCTGCTCTTCCACCCGGCAGACAATACCTTCGGCCGGAAGGTGCGGAAGATCAACACGACCCTGGCCGGCGAGGCCAGTGCGGCTTTCTCCCTTGCTCTGGGGCAGGTTGCCACTTTCGACTGCCGGGTGATTCCGTTGCCAAGTATGGACCGAGTCGCGGATTATTTCATCTGGCGGCAGGAGGACTCGCACAGGAATTCACTGAACGCGCACTGCTACTGGGCGCTGCGCAAGGAAGGTGTGAGCGCCCTGAAGGCAACCTCTTTGCTGGAGGGAATGAGCATACCGGACAAGAACGAGCTGCTTTTTCAGAAGGGGATCAACTATAACGATCTTCCGGCCTGGCAAAAACGAGGTACCGGCGTGGCCTTCCGGGAAGTGCAAAAGGAAGGATATAATCCGGTGAAAAAAGAGAAAGTCTTTACGGTGCGCAGGGAACTGGCCGTGGATTATGACCTGCCGCTGGGAGACGATTACCGGCAGTATATCCTGAAACTGCTTGCGGAGGCGGCTGAAAGCGTTTAAAATCAAGGCAGACAAGGATGCTGAAAAAACATGACATGCCGGCTGGCATAATGAAGGTGTAAAAAGGAGGTGAACCGTCATGGCCTACAGTGAGCTGATCAAAAACTTTGAGAAAGTCCGGTCCTACATGCGGGATTTCTATGTCTACGGCTTCAAGGGCCGTGACGAGTTCGACACCAAAAGCGCCCGGGCGTATGACGATGAATACCGCCGGGTGAAGGGATGGCTGGAAGGGTACATCGATTCCTATTACGATGAATCCGGCAAGAAGGTCTTCATTTCCATCGACAGCCGGACCCTGTCCCGGAACCCGCTGTATGTCGCCTTCAAAACAAAGAGCTTTACCGACTGGGATATCGTCATGCATTTCTGCCTGCTGGATATCCTGTCAGACGGCCCGGCGACGGTGCAGGAATGCCTGGAGAAAATCACGGATGAATACCTTTCCGCCTTCGATACGGAGTTCCCGGACGAGGGAACCGTCCGGAACAAGCTGAAGGAATATGAGAAGATGGGCATCGTCCGGGCGGAAAAGAAAGGCCGCATCCTGGTGTATGCCCTGGCGGAACCCTTCCGGCAGCAGCCTGCCTGGCGGGACGCCATCGACTTCTTTTCCGAAGCCGCGCCCCTGGGCGTCATCGGCAGCTATTTTGCGCAAAGGAACGAATCTTCCTTTGAGTTCAAGCACCAGTATTTCCTCGGAGCCCTGGACAGCGAGATCCTGTATGACCTGTTCCGGTGCATGGAGGAGCAGCGCGGCGCCCTGCTGACCATCTTCTCCCGCAGGAAGAAGCAGGAACTGAAGCATCCGATTTATCCGATGCGTCTGTATTTCTCCACCCAGAGCGGCCGGCAGTATGTGTTGGGTTATCACTATGACTATCATAAGCCGATGTTCTTCCGCCTGGACAGCATCCGGAACGTCAAGGCCATGGACGCGGATCCGGAGCCGGAAAAGTATGAGCGATTCTGGCAGGACTTCGACCGGCACCTGTGGGGTGTTTCCACCGGCGAGCATACCCTGGACCATCTTGAGATGCAGGTGCATGCGGGTGAGGACGAGGGCTTTATCGTGGACCGGCTGAACCGGGAAAAGCGGCACGGCTCTGTGGAACAGGTGGATGATGAAACCTGGAAGTTCACTGCGGATGTGTATGACGCCTCCGAGATGCTGCCCTGGCTGCGGACGTTCATCGGCCGGATCGTGAAACTGGAATGTTCCAATGAGTTTGTGACAAGGATTTTCCGGGAGGATCTGGAAAAGATGCGCAGCCTGTACGGAGGTGATCTGTAATGCTGTTCAGTGAGTATTACGGTGAATACTACGCCTGCGTAGCCGAGATCCTGTCCGAAGCCCTGGAAGGCACCCTGACCAGGGAACGGATCCGGGAGATCGCGAACCGCATGGGCTTCGCGGAAAGCGTCCTGACGATTCCGGCAAACCTCAGCAACGGCAACTGGCCGCTGATCACCCCGGACTGCAAAACACCCATCCGGCATTATCCGCCCCATCCGGTGACCCTGCTGCAGAAGCGGTGGCTGAAGACTTTATTGCTGGATCCGCGGATCCGCCTGTTCGGCCTGACCGACGCGGGGCTGGAGGACGTGGGGCCGCTGTTCGATCCGAAGAAGATTATCTGGTATGACCGGTACAGCAACGGCGATCCCTTTGACGATCCCGGATATATCGAACGCTTCCGGATGCTGCTGGAAGCGGTGAAGACCCACCGGAAGGTGCAGGTGGTTTTTGACAGCCACCGGGGAAAGCATAACAACTGGACGGTGATTCCGTACCGGCTGGAGTATTCCTCCACAGACGATAAGTTCCGCCTGCTCTGCCACAGCGGAAAGTGGCGGAACCGGACGCTGAACCTGTCACGGATTACCTATGT
>CAZUXV010000147.1:0-7366 GCA_964624445.1 uncultured Oscillospiraceae bacterium
TGTAGTTGGACAGCCAGATCAGGCCCTTGTACTCGGGCTTGAGCAGATCCTGCCAGTCGGCGGGTACTTCCAGACCCAGGCGCTGGAGTTCTTCGGTGTTGACCATGAAGCCCAGGATGCCCTTGTAGATGCCGTACCAGGCGCCGTCCTTATCGCGGTAGGCCGGTCCGAGCAGGTGGGAGGCATTCTTCGCTTCGTAGGTTTCAAGCAGGCCTTCCTTGGCGCATACGTTGTAGGGATCGGTGGTGCCGCCGAACCAGACGTCCGCGCTGGGATTGCCGTTTTCTTCTTCAATCTTGGCCTGCACCTCGCCGGTGGACAGGCGCTGATGCGTTACCTTGATGCCGTAGAGCTGTTCAAACTTGTCGCAGGCGGCCTGCAGGTATTCTTCCTCGCAGGAGCCGTAAACAACCAGCTCGCCTTCTTCCTTGGCGGCGGCGATCAGATCTGCGTCGATCTCGTCCGCAACGGAGAAGGACATGAGTCCCAGCAGCATAGCCAGGGTCAGGAGTACAGCAAACAGTTTCTTCATGATATGGAAACCTCCTTTAAGAAATATTGGATAATTCTATCTCGCCGCGATGGCCCGCGGCGGAATATACAAAAACAAAAACGCTTTCCGCGCAACCCTATATCTCTTCTCTTTCTGCGCACATCTTATCACCAGATATATCCGTCTGTCAAGCAGAAAACAGGCTTTCCCGCCGGCGGAAAAGAGAAGGAAAAGCACCGGCGGAGACGCCGGTGCCGATATGCTTTTTCCTGTCAGGTCCTGAACCAGAAAACCGTCGGATTCCGGTCCTCGCCGTCTTTGGCGAGGACGCCGTCTTCCAGCGCAACGGGGATAATATCCTCCATCAGGCTCCACATGGAGATGATGCTGCCGATCTCCCGCACGTTGCGGAGATCTCCGGGCATCATTTCCGCCAGCGTCTCCGCCGCGGCGTCCCGGAGCCCGGCCGCCAGGGCGGCCGTTTCGCCGATCTCGTCCTTCAGCTTTTCCGCCAGGCTGAGGTAGTCCTTTTCGGAGATGACCGGAAAGTCCGGGCGGATTGCCCCATCCTCAACGCGGACAAACCCGTTCCCGAGCATCTCCGAAAGCCGTTCCAGGTCCGCCGTTTCCCCGCGCCCGGCCTCGCAGGCCAGGAGCACGTCCCGCACCCCTTTCGCGAAGGGGTTGAACACCCGGTCCGTCAGGAGGTTGAAGTTGAAAGCGCGCACATAATCATGCTCCAGCTGGTACCTGCCGTAAATGCCCGAGAGGCCGGAGGGGATCTCACCCCGCATGCCCATGACATAACCCCGGCATCCGTTTTCCAGCAGCGGGAAGGTCAGCGGGTTCTTCATCCTGCTTTCCGACTCCTGCAGTGCCTCCCAGCAGATCAGCATGAGGATGAACCATCCCCGGATGTTTTCATCGTCCCGGGCGCAGCTGAAGTCCGTTTCCTCCAGCAGCTTTTTCCCTTTTTCCACCGCGGCCCGGATGCCGCCGATGTTTTCGCGCGCGGCCGCCTGCGCCGCCTGATGGATCTTTTCCGTGAAGGTTTTGTCGTAGATCACGATCCCGCAGTGATACTTCCGGCCCTTCTTCACCAGCAGCCGGTATTCCTCCAGCTTCGCCACCTCGTCCTCCAGGTACGGCATGGCAACGCCGACCTCCAGGCTGAGCTCCTCCAGGGTCTTTGGGCTGTCGAACACCGACATCAGGATGCTGCCCGGAAGCTTCCTTTCAAAGATCTCCCAGTATCCTTCCCCCGAGTCTCCCCAGAAATTCATCGTGAATTTTTCAGGCGCATAGCTGTACACGCCCAGTTCCCTGTTCATATCCATTCCTTCCCTGACCTTCTTTCTTCCTTCGAACAGATACTGCTTCACGTTCGTAACGCTCATCCCCGTCTGCCGCGCAATCGTTTCGCAGCTTTCACGGCGGATGTAGTACGCGATCATGACCGCCCGGTATTTTTCGCTCAGCAGGGACAGTTCCCTGCGGAGAGCGGAGATTTCCTCCTTCCGGATGATCCGGTCCTCCGGCTCGGCCTGAACCGTGCCGGCGAAGTTTTCCGGAAGCTCTTCCGTCCGGCGCCGCCGGGCCTTCCGCCAGTAGTTCCGGCACAGGTTCCCCGCCACGGCCCAGATGTATCCGTATACCGCGTCGTCGTTCTTCAGGCCGGCGTACGACCGGAGCAGCTCCAGCGTAATATCCGACGCCACATCCTCCGCTTCCGCCGCGTTTCCCAGCCTGCGCACACAATACAGATAAATCTTCTGCATATTCGCCTGAACGATCTGCTCCATCTGTTCCTTCGTCATTGTGTTCCTGCAGTTTTGAAAGCTTTCACCCGGATAGTGGCCTGCCGGGAAAAAAGGTTAGGGTTCCCGGAAAAAAAATTTTACATGGTTCTTCCTTTTCTTATCAATTACAGCATGATCCCGTTGACTACCGCCCGGACCCGGTGATGGTGATACAGTTCCTCGTTGGGCCGCATATTGTGCATATAGGCTACGGCGAACTTCTCCACAGGATCCGCCTCCACCCAGATGCCGGTGCCGCCGGTCCAGCCGAAATCGCCAATGTTCCCGTTGTGGCCGTATTTCCGGGTCAGCAGCGTCCGGAAGCCCAGGCCGTAACTATAGCCCGCCAGGTAGTCGCATTCGAAATCCGCCATCTGCACCGGGCCCAGCTGGTTCTCGTGCAGCATGGCCACCGTGCCGGCACCCAGGAACTTCTTCCCTTTATAAGTGCCGCCGTTGGCCAGCATCTGCATGAACACCGCGAAGTCCCGGGCGCTGATCAGCAGGTTCGGCCGGGCGCCGGCGGGCACACTGTCCGGATCCAGGGCGGAGAAGTCCGCCATGGGTTCAAACTGCCCCGGGCCCTTTTTCGCGTAGTTCGTCACGATCCGGTCCTGATTCCAGGGCCGGGCGAAAGTGTCCGCGTCCTCCAGCTCCAGCGGTTTGATCAGCCGGTCCTGGAAAACCTCCCGCAGGGGCTTCCCCTCGAAGGTCTCCACCAGCACGCCGGTGATCTCGGACCCGAAGCCATACTGCCAGTGGGAGCCCGGCTCGAACATGACCGGTACCTCCGCCATCACCCGGACCTCCTCAGCAATGGTACTGGGGCCCTTCTTCAGCAGTTCCCGCATCTGCCGGCTCATGGCCGTCAGGGTGGGCGTGGCCGGGTCGACGGCCGGCACCATGCAGTAAGGCAGGCCGCACATCATTGCCACCGCGTCCCGGATGGTGATGGGCTTCTCCAGCGGCGCCGTTTCCACCGCCCCGTTGGGCAGGGTGACGTATTTCTTCGTGTTCTTCCATTCCGGCAGGTAGTCGGACAGCGGATCGCTGAAAAGGAACTTCCCCTCTTCATAGATCATGCCGAGAATGGCGTAGGTAAAGAGCTTCGTGGTCGAAGCCTGGCTGAACATGCTGTGGAGATCGACCTTCTTTCCGCTTTCGATATCCGCATATCCCGCCTCGCCGTGCCAGATCAGTTCATCCCCCTGCATCACCGCGACGGCGCAGCCGGGGTTCGTTCCCTCCTCCACAAAGCGCTTCAGCAGGTTGTCCAGCCTCGTAAAATCCTTCATCATCTTTATCCTGCCCTTTCCTGTTTTTCCGCGTCCCGGTTCAGATCTGATTTCGATCCATTATAGCATGAAACCACCCGTTTACAGATGCACGCTGAAATGATGTGTTTCGTCGTGCATATCGTAAAGGATATTCCCTGTGTCAGCGATGTATTGCTGTTGCCATTTCAGGAGCAAATCCCGCAGCCTGAACAGCTGCTGATTGGCCGGATCTCCGTAACGCTCAGCCAGCTCCCGGGCGGAAGGCATTTCACGCAGATAACGGTCATCCATGCTTTCCAGTTCATTCAGGACATCGGCAGCCGGCATGGTGTTCAGTCTTTCCATGTTCCCCGGCGTCAGCACCAGCGTCAGGTTCCGTTTTTCCGAATCGGCGATTTCACCGGAGGACAGCCATTCCGCTTCCGTCATGTGCCTGACGCGGGCGAAAGCATTCCGGATCTCCTCCGGCAGCGCGTCAAATTCCTGCCGGGTGATCCGATAATCCAGCACCGTTTTCCCCCGTCCCTTGCTGTGCGGAAGGAAAAAGGAGAATTTCCGGCCGCCCCTTCCGGAAAGCATACGATGAAGCTCCGGCATCTGGCCCAGATTCTCCCTCAGAAGCGGAATGCTGACGTTTACGGACAGTTCTGCTTCTTTTGAAGCGTCCAGCATCTTCATCAGAAAACGGAAGTCACCTTGCCGGCCTGCGAAACGGTCATGGTATTCCTCGGTTCCGAAAAATGTCAGGTCGATCAGTTCCACGCCGTTTTCACGGACAGTGTTCATCAGGTTCCGCAGTTCCTGTCCGTTTCTGAAGGCAAAGCCGTTCATCTGCAGGAATTTCGCGCCGGGCGAATGATGTTCCCGGCAGAACCGGATGTACTCCGGAAGTTCCGGCATATCCATACAATAACCGCAATAATAGTTTGTCGTAAGATCCGACCTGGCTTCGAACAGTTCCTGTATGACCCTTTTCGCAAACGCCATGCCGGTTTTCTGTTCAACGCCTGTTGACTTTCCGCAGGAGGAAAGCAGGCAGTACCTGCAATGGGCATGGCAGGGTACGCAGTAATTGGCGATACCGAAAGAAACGGTCTTCATTTCACAAACATCCTCTCAGTATTCAGAACGAAGAATTCCTGTCGCAGTCTATTCAATTATGCCAGGAGAGGCTTTGAAATACAAGCAGAGCAAACCTTTTTCCGATTTACTCTTCCACTGCCGGCCCGACGGCAACCGCCTCCTCGGGATGCTCGCCGCTCTGCTCGTATTCCGGTACCAGCGTCAGGCCGTTGACGCCCTCAGCCAGGGGATACCGGAGCTCGAAAAGGATTTTTCCCGTTCCGGCGGCAAAAACCTCCTGCTCCCCGGCGGCGCAGATCCGCTGTCCGTCCTGATACAGGTTCCAGCCCAGAATCAGGTCGGTTTCGGGATCCCGGGTTGCCCAGCCCTTCGTCTGTTCCTCAGACGTTAAGCAGAGAACCCCTTTCATGTCCACCCGGCCGACGCTCAGGTCCGCGTCGGCTTCCCAGTCTTCCGTCCGAGCGCTGCCGTACAGGTACCGGAAACTGTCGTACCGGTTCAGGGAGAAGGGAATATAGATCCTTTCTCCCCGGTCGTATTTCCGCTTCAGCGTGTTCCCGTCCTGGAACAGGGTCTCCCGGTTGCAGCTCACCACCAGGTTGAAAGTCACGGTATCCTCGCACTGCTCATAGGGGATCAGGCATTCCTTCCAGCCGATCACCGATCCGTCGGCCCGATATTGCTCATCCCCCGCCACGATGCTCAGCCAGCTTTCGTCGTCCAGCGCCATGCAGTCCGTCACCGCGGTATGGACGCTGTAAGTCCACCGCCGGCTCTTCCCATCCAGCCACTCAAGGGCCTTCTGCAGCTCCGGGTCGTCGTTGGACCATTTCTCCGACGCGGTTTCGCCTTCATAAACCGTACCCCAGGCGGTCGGCTCCGGCGCCCCTTCATGGAGCTCCACCCGGGTCACGTCCCCGGTCAGCCGGTAGGAAACGTACACCCGGTCCCCTTCGTAATACGCCTGGTCGATGACCACGGTCACGCCCTCGTCGGTCACAGTCATGCTGCCAGCCGGCCCGGCCACCGCGGCCATGGTCGTCAGCCGCGGGTCCGCGCCTTCATACCGGGACAGTTTGCCAAACAGCCCGAGCCCTTCCTCCGCCCCCGCGCCGCATATAAAAGGCAGCGCCAGACAAAGCGTCAGGGCTGCCAAAGTTTTTCTCCTCATGTTCCGTTCCTCCGTCCGGACCGGATCCTCTGTGCTTTCCCGGCCCGGATAAACAGACGAAACGTACCGCCTGTTTATTCCGCCAGCGCCGCGTCCAGCACCGCCAGGTCTGCTTCCGTGGTGGACCAGCCCGCGGCGAAACGGACCACCGTGTGGTGTTCGTCCGGCTTTTCCCAGACCTCAAAGGCCGCCTGCTGCGCGATCCGGTCCAGCTTTTCATTCTCCAGGATCACGAACTGCTGGTTCGTCGGGCTGTCGATGAAGAAGGGAATCCCCCGGGCGCGGAAGATGTCCTTCATCTTCTCCGCCATGTCGATGGCGTGCTTCCCGATGCGGAAATAAAGATCATTGGTGAACAGCGCGTCAAACTGGACCCCCAGGAGCCTTCCCTTCGCCAGCAGCGCGCCGCGTTTTTTCACCGAGGTCAGGAAATGGGCGGGCATATTTCCCTTCGTGAAGACCACCGCCTCGCCGCACAGGGCGCCGGCCTTGGTCCCGCCGATGTAGAACACGTCGCACAGCCGGGCGATGTCCTGAAGGGTCAGGTCCGTATTCCGGCTCATCAGGCCGTAGGCCAGCCGGGCGCCGTCCAGGAACAGCCGCAGGCCGTATTCCCGGCAGACCGCCGCGATCCCCTCCAGCTCCGCTTTCGTATACAGCGTGCCGTATTCCGTCGGATGGGAAACGTATACCATGCCGGGAAAGGTCATGTGCTCGTGGCTCCCGTCCGCGTAGTAAGCAGCGAGGTACGCGCTGAGGGTTTCCGGCCGGATCTTCCCGTCCGTCTGTTCCACCTCCAGCACCTCGTGGCCGGTATACTCGATGGCCCCGGCCTCATGGACACTGACGTGGCCGGTTTTCGCGGCAATCACGCCCTCCCAGTCCTTCAGCATCGTGGAGATCACCACGGCGTTGGTCTGGGTGCCTCCGGTGAGGAAAAACACCTCCGCCTCCGGCAGACCGCAGGCCGCCCGGATCTTCTCCTTCGCGCTTTCGCAGTATGGGTCCGCGCCGTAGCCCGGCAGCGGTTCCAGGTTGGTCTCCGCCAGTTTTGCCAGCACCTCCGGGTGGGCCCCGGTGGTGTAATCGCTCACAAAAGATACCATCTCAGCATGCTCCTGTTATCTGCTCGCTTCGTAGATCGCCAGCATGTCCGCTTCATTCAGCAGTCGGGCGGAACCCATGGATCTGCCGACGCCCACCGCGCACTTGTGCGCCATGGTCTTCAGGTCCTCGTCCGTCGCTTCCACGCCCAGCTCCCGCAGGTTCGTGGGCATGCCGATCCGGCGGTAGAAGTCCTCCAGGGCCTCGATGCCCTTCAGGGCGATCTCCCGGTCCGTGCCCTTCTCTTCCACGCCCATCACGTTCACCGCGAAGCGTCTGAACCGCGGCAGGCAGTTGTCCATCACATACCGGGCCCAGCTGCCCCAGATGGCCGCCAGCCCCGCGCCGTGGGCCACATCGTACAGGCCGCCCAGCTCGTGCTCCAGCTTGTGGGTCATCCAGTCCCCGCCGTCGTTGCCGCAGCCGGTCAGGCCGTTGT
>CAZUXV010000148.1:0-7354 GCA_964624445.1 uncultured Oscillospiraceae bacterium
CCCGCCTGCGGTGATCCAAGGGGCATTTATCGCCCAGACCAATAGTATCTTACCACACAGTTTACCTGTGTTCAACATAATAGAAAAAGCTGTTTTTTGATGCCACGTGAAAGAACCCGTTACGGTACGGTTGTGGTATTTTGCAAAAGCAAAACCCTGCAGACGTTGATTCTACAGGGTTTGCGTGGTCGAAGTGGCGGGATTCGAACCCGCGGCCTTTTGGTCCCGAACCAAACGCGCTACCAAACTGCGCTACACCTCGATGCTGGAGCCGATGAGGGGACTCGAACCCCTGACCTGCTGATTACGAATCGGCTGCTCTACCAACTGAGCCACATCGGCACAACCAGCAACGGGTATTATAACAAAGGGACTTTTGTTTGTCCAGCACTATTTTTCACCGGCAGTGGACATCCGCAGACCGGTGTGATAGGATACACTGCAACATAATCCGGAAGGGAGGAATCGCCGTGAAGCAAAGGATTGCCAGAGCCATCGTCAGGTATCGTACCGTGATCCTGATCGTTCTGCTGCTGGTCGCCGCCTGGAGCGTTCCCCAGATTTCCCGGACCCGGATCAACTATGACCTCACCCGGTATCTCTCCGACAGCACCATGACCAAGCGGGCGCTGAAGGTCATGGACAGCGAGTTCGGTTCCACCGAACAGCTGTCCGTCATGTTCGCGGATCAGTCCGACAAAGCTGTCGCCGCTTACGCCGATCAGCTGAAAAACCTGGAAGAGATCCGTTTTGTCCAGTATGACCCGGCTGCGGATACCGCAGCCAACGACGGCATCACCTACAAGCGGCTCACGCTGACCCTGCGGGACTGCGATGCGGCGGCGCTGGTCACAAAACTCCGCAGCCTGTTCCCCGATGCCGGTAAATACTGGGTCGGCGGTTCCGCCGCCCAGCAGCTGGATGTCCAGCGCAGCGTCGGCGCCGAAATCCCCGGTGTCATGGTCATCGCCATCGCCATCGTTATTTTGGTCCTGCTGCTCACCAGCCACGCCTGGTTCGAGCCGCTGCTGCTCCTGATCGTCTTCGCGGTCTCGATCCTGATCAACATGGGGACCAACTTCCTTTTCCCGGATGTGTCCTTCATTACCTTCGCCGTCTGCGCGATCCTGCAGCTGGCCCTGTCCATCGACTACGCCATCATGCTGCTGCACACCTGGAACAACTGCTGCGATGACGGCCTGAGCCCGGAAGAAGCCATGGTCGAGGCCCTTTCCCAGTCCTTTATGCGCATCGCTTCCAGTGCCCTGACCACCGTGGCCGGGCTGCTGTCCCTGCTCTTCATGAGCTTTACCATCGGCTTTGATATCGGCCTGGTGCTGAGCAAGGGTATCCTCATCAGCATGCTGGGCGTGTTCCTGCTGATGCCCGCCCTGACGCTCCTTTTGAAAAAGCCCCTGCAGAAAACGCGGCACAAGCCCCTCCGCCTGAACGGCACAAAGCTGGGCGGATGGATCTGGAAAGTCCGGAAACCCCTTGCCGCCGTCCTGGTTCTGCTGGTTCTCTGCGGAGCGTACCTGACCGCCAACAACACCTACAGCTTCATGGTTGCCAACACGCTCACCGGCGATGATTCCAGCGCCGTCTCCGGCGTCTACGGCGTTTCCAATCCCCTGGTCCTGCTGGTTCCCGGCGGGGAAACGGATGAGGATTACGACCGCCAGCGGGAACTGGTCCGGCAGCTGGAAGAAACCCGGCGGGATGACGGTTCCCCCGCCCTGCGGGAAATCACCGCCATGGTCACCACCGGCGCCGAAGCGCTGAAATACTATACCCCGGCGGATGTGGCGGAAATGACCGGCCTGGACGAGACCCTGGTGACCGCGTTCTTTTACATGAACGAGTTCGGCGATTCCGTCCGCGCCGACGCCCTGCTGGCCGCCGCGGAAGAATTCCCCGGCGCCGGCGATCTGGTGGCCGACCTGAAGCGCCAGCTTGATTCCGCCCGGGAGGTCTTCATCGGGGAGCACTACCAGCGGATTATCCTCCTGCCGGCCTTCACCGTGACCGACGGAGATTTCAATCCCTGCATGGAATCTGTCCTTGCCGCTGCGAGGAACGTTTACGGCGATAAATACTATGCCACCGGCGGCCCCATGTCCACCTATGATATCGGCAACGCCTTCCGGAGCGACCTGATGAAGGTGAACCTGATCACCCTCCTGGCCATCCTGCTCATCGTGGTCATTTCCTTCCGCGCCTTCCTGCTGCCCCTGCTCCTGGTCTTCGTCATCGAGGGCGCCATCTGGATCTCCATGGGCCTGAGCAAAGTCTTCGGCCATTCGGTCTTCTTTATTTCCTATCTCATCTGCCTGTCCATTCAGATGGGTGCGACCATCGACTATGGCATCCTGCTCTGTGACCAGTACCGGATGTTCCGCCGCGGCGGTCTCGGACCGAAGGAAGCCCTGCAGGAAGCCCTCAGCAAGGCGCTGCCCACCGTCCTGACCTCCGGCATCATCCTGGTCACCGCCGGGTTCACCATCGGCGTCCAGTGCAGCATCTACTACATCTCCAGCATCGGCCTGCTGATCTCCCGCGGCGCCGCCATGTCCGTGCTCCTCGTACTGACCTTGCTGCCGGCGCTGCTGGTGCTCTTTGACCGCCGGATCATGCGGAAAGGAGAGAAGCCGTGAGCTATCAGCTGATTGCCCTGGACCTGGACGGTACGCTGCTCAACAGCCGGAAGCAGATTCCGCCGGAAGCTGTGCAGGCCATCCGAACCGTCTGCGCCGCCGGAAAAACCGTGGTCTTCGACACCGGCCGGGCCGTCTGCGAGCTGGAGGAGCAGATCGCCCTCCTGCCGGAGGTCCGCTATGCCGTTTTTGCCAGCGGCGCCGGCCTGTACGACATTCAGGAAAAGAAAACCTTCGGCCTGTGCGGCATCCCCTCCGCGCTTACGGAGCGGATCTTCGCCCTGACCCGGACCAAAGACTGCATGCCCCAGATCGTGACCCCGGACGCTGACGTGATCCAGGCCTCCCATATGGAGAACCTGGAACACTTCCATATGGACGTCTACCGTCCCATGTATGAAAAAGCCATGACCCTCGTGCCGGATATCTATGCTTTCGCGGCGTCCTGCACCGATCCGTTTCTGAAGCTTAACCTCTATCACGCGGACCCGCAGGAGCGTATCCGTACCCGAGCCCAGCTGGAAACCCCGGAGCTGGAACTGGTTTATTCCGAAATCTCATCCCTGGAGTGTTCCGCCGCCGGCGTCAGCAAGGGTTCCGGCCTGGAACGCCTGTGCGCCCTCCTCGGTATCCCGATGGCGGACTGCATCGCCGTCGGGGACGCTGACAACGATATCCCGATGCTCCGCGCCGCCGGTCTTGGCGTAGCCATGGGCAATGCGCCGGACTACGTGAAAACCGCCGCGGACCGGATCGTTTCCGACCTGGACCACGGCGGCTGTGCCGAAGCGATCAGGATGCTTCTCGATTAATTGTTCAGTTCCTTCCGGGCGCTGTCGATCGCCCGCTGCACCATCTCCGGCGCCGGCGCGCCGGGGATCTTTCTTTTCTCCACGCAGGCGATCATGCTCAGATCGTCGAACACGTCCTGCTCGAAGGCGGGGTGGAACCGCTTCAGTTCCTCCAGCGTCAGGTCCAGCAGGGCCTTGTTTTCGTTCAGGCAGTGCGCCACCAGCTCGCCGACCACCTTGTGGGCGTCGCGAAAGGCCACGCCCTTCTTCACCAGGTAATCCGCGCAGTCCGTCGCGTTCGTGAACCCGCCGGAAGCGCCGCGTTCCATCACATCCTTGCGGAATGTCACGGTCTTCAGCATGGCGGTAAACACCGTCATTCCCTTCACCAGCGTATCCCGGGTATCGAAGAAGGCTTCCTTGTCTTCCTGCATGTCCTTGTTATACGCCAGCGGCAGGCCCTTCATTACCGTCAGCAGTCCCATCAGGTGGCCGTAGACCCGTCCGGTCTTGCCGCGGATCAGCTCCGCCACGTCCGGGTTCTTCTTCTGCGGCATGATGCTCGATCCCGTCGCGAAACAGTCGTCCATCTCCACAAAGCGGAATTCGTTCGTGTTCCACAGGATCAGTTCCTCGCAGAAGCGGCTCAGGTGCATCATACAGATGGCCGCCGCGGAGAGATAGTCCAGCATATAGTCCCGGTCGGCCACGCCGTCCAGGCTGTTTTCCGAGATCCGGCTGAAGCCCAGGATCTCCGCCACCCGTTCCCGGTTCAGGGGATAGGTCGTTCCGGCCAGCGCGCCGGAGCCCAGCACCATCACGTCCGCCGCCTTGTATGCGTTGCGGAAGCGGTTCCTGTCCCGCAGGAACATCTGCACATAGGCCATCATATGGTGCGCCAGGGTGATCGGCTGCGCCTTCTGCATGTGGGTGTAGCCGGGCATGATCGTGTGCAGGTTGTCCTGCGCGATGGCAAGCAGCGCCTCCAGCAGTTCATCCAGCATGCTTTCCGTTTCCCGGCAGGCAACCTTCGCGTACATCCGCGTGTCCAGCGCCACCTGGTCGTTCCGGCTCCGGCCGGTATGCAGGCGCTTCCCGGCTTCGCCGATGCGCTCGGTCAGCAGCGTTTCCACGTTCATGTGGATATCCTCGGCGTCCACCATCCATTCGATCTTCCCGGCCCGGGCGTCCTCCAGGATGCCCTTCAGCCCGGCCACGATCTTCTCTGCGTCCGCCGCGGGGATAATCCCTTCCTCGCCCAGCATCGTCGCGTGGGCGATGGAGCCGGTAATGTCCTGCTCAAACAGCCGCTGGTCAAAGGAAATGCTGGAATGGAAATCGTCCACCAGTCCGTCGGTCGCTTTGCCGAACCGTCCTCCCCAAAGCTTCATATCTGTATCCGGTCCTTTCTTTTCGTTTCAGATCCGCTGCAGGCTCTTCCGGACGCCGCCGGGCAGCAGCATCTCACGGAACGCGCTTTCGATCTTTTCCTTCAGCGGCGTCTCCAGCAGGTTCGTGCCGAAGATCACTTCGTTGGCCAGGATCGGGCTCAGCGCGTCCCCCGCGCTGTCCGGATCGCCGAACCTGACGTTTGCCAGCGCCGCCTGCAGTTCCGGTACCATCGGGTCCGGGGATACCGGCATGGCTTCACCCTTGTCGTCCACGCCCAGCAGGTACCGCAGCCATGCCGCGATTGCCAGCGGAATGCCTTCCAGCACGTCCGCGCTGCCATCCTTCAGGCGGCTCTTGATCGTCTCGCCGAAACGGATCGGCACCTTCTGGCTCGTGTCGCAGGCGATGCGCTGGGGTGTATCCGGCATGAACGGGTTCGGCAGCCGCTTCTCCAGCACTTCCTTCAGGAAGTCTTCCGGCCGCAGGATCCCGGGATCCGTCACCACAGGCAGCCCTTCGGTATAACCGATGCGCTCCACCAGCCGCTTCAGGTCCGCGTCCTTCATCTCATCCGCAATCAGGGTATAACCCAGCAGGCAGCCGTAAACCGCCAGCGCCGTATGCAGGGGGTTCAGGCACGTGGTCACCTTCATCCGCTCCGTGCGGTTCACAGTGTCCCGGTCCGTCATGTATACGCCCGCTTCCTCCAGCTTCGGCCGCCCGTTCGGGAACCGGTCCTCCACCACCAGGTACTGCGGGATCTCCGCGTTTACAAACGGTGCGATATAGGTATGCTTCTCCGTCTGGATCGGCGCCATGTCCTCAATGCCCAGGTCTGCCAGGCTCTTCGTTACGGAGTCTGCCGGCCGCGGGGTGATCTTGTCGATCATCGTCCAGGGGAAGGAAACTTTCGTTTCGTCGCTCAGCCAGCCCAGGAACCCTTCGTCCGCAAAGCCGGCCTTTACCCAGGCGGCGGCGATTTCGGTCACGGCACCCCGGAGTATTTCCCCGTTATGGCTGCAGTTGTCCATGCTCACCAGCGCCACCGGCGCCGCGCCGGAAACATAGCGGTGCCGCATCAGCGCGGTGACGATGGCCATCGCGTGGCGGACTTTTTCCGGTCCGTCCTTCAGGTCCGCCTTCACTGCGGGGAAATATTCGCCCTTCATGTCCCGCAGCGCGTATCCCTTTTCCGTGATCGTAAAGGATACCATCTGCAGGCTCGGTGCTTCAAAGATGCGCTTCAGTTCGCCCCAGTCCGTTTCTTCGAACGGAGTTGCTTTCAGACCGCCGGCCAGTGAGGCGATGACCTCCCGGTCCGTACCGCCGTCCGGCCGCAGGGAAACCATCAGGGTCAGGGAGTCGTAAGGAACGTAGATCCGGTCGATGATCTCCCCGTCCCACGTCTCCGCGGCAATGATGCCCCGGTCCGTCAGTCCCTTGTCCAGCAGCCGCTGCTGCAGGCCCGCGATAAAGCCCCTGAAGATATTGCCCGCGCCGAAATGCACCCATACCGGATCCTTTTCTGTCGCGCGGATCATCTGCTCACGGTCATACCGGGGCAGAGCGACTTCCGCCTTCTGCCAGGCAGCCGTGTCTCTCAGCCCTTCATTTGTCAGCTTCATACGGGTTTCCTCCTTCGTTTCCGGACGATATCAACATTGTACACGAAACGCCCGTTTTCGCAATAGAATCAGGCACAAAAAAGATAACCGCCCGGCTGTCTTTTTTTCGGTTTTGGGTTGTAAATTTCTCTGTTTGTTCGCCTTGACATTCCTACGCCTTCCGTTTACCATGGTCTGTGGAATATAAAGGAAAGAGGCGGTTTTTTGATCGTTCTGGGCATCGATCCGGGCTACGCCCTCATGGGCTGGGGCGTGGTGGAAGCGGAAGGCAGCCACATGAAGCTGATCAACTACGGCTGTATCGAGACCAAAGCCGGCGTCCCCATGCAGAACCGCCTCCGCACGCTGCAGCTCGGCGTCCGGGACCTGCTGAATATTTACAAGCCGGACGACGTCGCCTTTGAAGAGCTGTTTTTCGCCCGCAACGTGACCACCGCCCTCATGGTCGGGGCCGCCCGCGGCGCGGCGATCATTGCGGCAGCGGAATATACAAACAACCTTTATGAGTATACCCCCATGCAGATCAAGCAGGCGATCACCGGTTACGGCAAGGCGGATAAAAAGCAGATCCAGCAGATGGTCAAGCTCCTGCTCAAGCTGGACGACATTCCGAAGCCGGACGACGCGGCGGACGCCATCGCCTGTGCCATCACCCACTGCCAGGCCGGCGTGGCTAAGACACAGTTCATGATGAAGTGACGGAGCTGTCCAAATCTCTGATTTGGATAACAGCTCCTCTGCTACAGGAGTCCATCGTTGCAAGCGCAGCGAAGCAAGGATGGTTAACGACGATCGCATGCGGAAGCATCCGTGCTTCAGTGCGGCTAATGCTTCCCATGCTACAGGAGTCCATCGTTGCAAGCGCAGCGAAGCAAGGATGGTTAACGACGAT
>CAZUXV010000149.1:0-7275 GCA_964624445.1 uncultured Oscillospiraceae bacterium
GTCGGGGTGAAGGGATTCGAACCCCCGGCCCCATGCTCCCAAAGCACGTGCGCTAGCCAGACTGCGCTACACCCCGGTGCATCCTTCCCGCGGTCTATCCCGCAGGCGACTCTGATAATATACACGAATTGAAACCGATTGTCAATCACTATTTTTCCATCGTGAAAGAAAATCTCTGTTTCGTATCCGTGCTTACCCGACCCTGGTGCCTGTCAGCTTTCCGATTGCTTTTTGTCAAGCACAGACATGAACCAGGCAATGGCGAAACCGACGGCCAGGCAGATGGCGCAGGCAATCCAGACGCCGGTGGTGGCCAGCGGGAAGCATTCACGGTTCTGCATGAGCAGCGTCACGGGCGATCCGATCACCAGGCCGAAAATCGCGCAGAAGGTCAGCGCGGCATGCTTTCTGAGCAGATAATTCATGAGCTTCGCGATGACCACGATACCCACGATCAGACCGATTGTGTAAGGCAGCAGGATTGCCAGGCTGCCCCAGTCCCCGCCCCGCAGGTCGTTCATGGCGTTGATGACCGGGTTGTAGTAGCCCAGCAGCATCATGATCATGGAGCCCGAAACCCCGGGAATGACCATGGTGGAAGAAGCGATCGCGCCCAGCGGGATCATCAGCAGAATGGTGCCGATGGAATGATCCACCGTCCGTGCTTCAGGCGGATTCAGCAGGGGCAGTACCACCACCAGTGCCAGGAAAAGCAGGAACAGGATCACACCGGGCAGTTTGGCTTCCTTCATGTTGACCCGCTTGTAAATCGCGGGAAGCCCGCCGAGAATCAGGCCGATGAAGGCAAAATTGGTAGGCAGGCGGGTGACCGGGATCTCTGCGGACTTCGTCCCCAGCAGGGTTCCGATCAGCGCGGCAAACGCAAACAGGCCGATCAGGATGCCGATGAGGATCGGCAGAATCTCCCGGAAACTTTTTTTGAACTGTTTGAATATATTGTTGACCGCATAAATGATCCGGTCATAAATGCCCATGGACACCGCCATGGTTCCGCCCGATACGCCGGGAATGATATTGGAGACGCCCATCACAGCACCGCGCAGAATGTCAAGAATCCAGTGCAGCATTGATCAAACCTTCCTTTCAGGCAAACAGATGTACGCCGTTGATGACAATCAGGCTTCCCACACCCATGATGATGGCGGCCAGCAGGACGCCCAGCAGCACCGCAATGACGCTGGATTTGAAATCCATATCCAGGATGCTCGCGGCCAGGGTTCCCGTCCATGCGCCGGTACCGGGAAGCGGGATGCCGACAAACAGCAGCAGCGCGATGAACAGTCCCTTGGTGCCGGCTTTCTCCTGGAGCTTTTTGCCCGCTTTGTGGCCTTTCTCCAGGCACCAGGTAAAGAAGCGGCCGATATACTTTTTATCCGCGCCCCATTCAAGCACTTTGCGGGCGAAAAAAAAGATGATCGGCACCGGCAGCATATTCGCCACCATGCATACGATATAGGCCGGCAGGGTGGGAATGCCGTTGGCCAGCGCGTAAGGTAAAGCTCCCCTGAGCTCGATCAGGGGAACCATGGAAATCAGGAAAGTAATCACATAATGCTTCAGCATATACCCCTCCGTTGAATCAGTGCCGAACAATCAAACGTGCGCATTATAGCATAGCCGCAAAACCATGTAAAGCCGTTCAGAACTGCCCTGTCGTACTGTCGTCGTACCATGCATTGTCTTCCGTTTTTTCAAAGGAAGCCGCCAGGTTCTCCGGGGCGAACCGGGGATCAAAGGCCAGGTCTTTCAGCCGGTCGCGGCTGACCACCGTGTCCGTGCCGAGGCAGTCGTTGCAGCGGTAGCCGCACTCCGGGCAGACGCAGCCCAGATGGTCGCTTTCCGCCTGGATCATGTAGGTTCCGCATTCCTTGCAGCTGCACCTCATGTCCGCGCCTCCCCTCTTATCCATAACAGGAAAATTATAACATTTCCCTGTATGTGATTCAAGCTGTTTGGGGGCTTTCCGGTCGCCCCCAAGTCCCTTCGGACACAATAAAAATCGGGATACTATGAGAAACATTTGCAAATAGGACATAAAAAAGTGGGGCCGCACCGTGCGGCCCCGGGGGCAGGTTGTTCGTTCGGATCTCAGGGGATACTGTCCCGGCCTGATGCTTTGAATCCGCTAATCGCGTCAGATGTGCATGGCTCCGGTTTCCGGATGCTTCATGCTGTTTTCGCATGCTGCCGTTTCCTGATTTGCCTGTCCGAACGTTGAAGTCTGGTTATGCTTCCGGCTCCAGGAGACCCAGGTCTCCGTCCTTTCTCAGATACAGGACGTTGGTCCGGTCTGTATCTATATTCACAAAGGCGAAGAAGTTGTGGCCCAGCAGTTCCATTTCGATGGCGGCGTCTTCGACGCTCATAGGCCTGACGGGGAAGGTCTTCTGTTTGACGACCTTTCTCTCCTTCTCTTCTCCTTCCGTTCCTTCTTCAATGTATTCCGGCACATCCGGGATTTCTTCTCTCAGGTTCTTGCCCAGCTTGGTCCGGTGCTTGCGGATCTGCCGCTCCATCTTGGCCAGCGCCTTGTCGATCGCAAGGAACAGGTTGTCGTCCGCGGAAGATTCGCTGCGCAGGATCACGTTCTTTCCCATGGGAACGGTGATCTCCACCACCCGCCGGTCATCCTTCTCCTTTCTCATCTTGACCAGCATCTCAGTTTCCGGCCAGAGATACTTGCCCATGGTTTCCGTTTTCTTTTCAATCCTCTGGGTGATTGCCGGGCTGACCGACATGTTGCGTGCCTGAATTGATAGTCTCATATATCCGATGGGCTCCTTTCAAATTAGTGGACCGGAATTTCTCACAGAAGGGCCTTCATTCCTGTCAGCCGTTCTGTGAAAGATCGTGTGCCATCGGCACCACACCCTTTCATTTTCCCTTGTATTTATGTATTTCTACACATCTCGGAAAAATCCTTCCTGGCTTTGTATTTTTTCCGAGATTTTCAGACCATTTTTAACATGAACCGGTTCAGGCCTGCTGATTCCTGTATTCTCCGGGCGTGCAGCCGGTGATTTTTTTGAAGCTTCTGGAAAAATGCGCCACGTCGGAAAAACCCGTTTCCTCCGCGATCTCATGGATCCGGAGCGCGGGATCTTTCAGCAGTTCCTTGGCCCGCGCGATCCGCATACCGGCAAGCAGGTCAAAGAAACTCTGATCCGTTTTCCGGTTCAGCAGCTTGGACAGGTGCCACTGGCTCACATAGACGTGGTCCGCCACGTCGCCCAGGGAAAGATGCTGTTCCGTGCAGTGTTCCTTCATATAGGCCAGGGCGGCCTTGACCAGGTGGTTGCCCGCCTCCCGGACGGATTCGTCGTCGACCGTTTCCTCCCGCAGGCGGGGCATAGCGTCCAGCCGGGAGACCATCTGCCGGACCGCGTCCTTCAGTTCTTCCAGGTCGCTGGGTTTGAGCAGGTAGCGGCATACGCCCAGCGTGATCGCCTGCCGGGCGTAATCGAAATCGCGGTAGGCTGTCAGTACGCTCATCTGGATCTCCGGAAACTCGCTGCGGATCGCGGCAAGCATAGTCAGCCCGTCCATATTCGGCATCCGGATGTCCGTCAGCACGATATCCGGCCGGAGCTTCCGGATCTGTTCCAGGCCGTCCGCCCCGTCGTGCGCCGTACCGGCGACCTCACAGCCCAGCTCCGCCCACGGGACCACCGTGGACAGGCCGCGGAGAATCAGCCGCTCATCGTCCACCAGGACCACACGGTACATTCCTACACCTCATTTCCCGAAGGGATTCATTTCCAGAACCCGCTTCCAGCATTCCCCGGGCGTCATCGTTCCCGCCGCCAGGGCGGGAATGCACTCCAGCAGCCAGACTTCCCGGGCGTTGTTGTTCATCGCGTCCTGCAGCGGGCTGACCATATTCCTGCCTGCCCTCATATCTTCCGCGGAATCCAGCAGGCGTCCGGAAAGGGTCGAACTGCCCAGTTCCCGGATGCTCTCTTCGCTGGTCAGCTCCGCAAACAGGGCCACGGCCGCGTCCCTGTGGCCGGACTCCCAGGCCCGGCGCGTCAGATAAAAGCCCATGGAAACGCCGCCGAGATAACAGTCGGCAGTCCCGCTCCCGTCGCGCCGGGGCATGGGCAGCACCGCCAGGGTGTCCATCATGGAAGCGGAAAAAGCCGAATCCAGCCAGCTGCCGTCCATCTGCATGGCGGCCTTTTTGCGCAGGAACAGGTCCGTGGACTCGCTTTCATAGGTGCTTCCGGCGTTATCGGCAAAAGCGCCGGCTTCCGACAGTTCCCGGATCACGCCCATGGCCGTGAACCAGGTGGCAGGCACTTCCTCAAAGGTCTTCGGCCGGGCCTGCAGGTCTTCCCGGGACGCGCAGGCAAGCAGGGCCATCTCCGCCAGGTAATGCGGAATATCGGACAGGGACACCGCGATCGGGATGATCCCGTTCTTCCGGAAGATCCGGATGGCCTCCAGCAGGGAATCCCAGTCTGTCGGCAGCGGCGCGCCGTACTGTTCAAACAGATCCGTGTGGACATACAGTCCTTCCCAGAATCCCCGGACCGGAACGGCGTAAACCCGGCCGTCCTCCTCCCGCAGCGCGTCTGTCTCCGGCAGCTGCAGCTCCGGATAAGCGCTGTTGATCTCTTCCAGGGAAACCACCCGGGACAGGAGCGGCGCGGAATCGGCGCCCGCGGCAAAGAAAAACAGGACGTCCGGCTCATTGCCCGCCGCGAAATCCTTCAGCACAGCGGTCTTCCATGCTTCATCGCTGGTGGAGGAACGGTCGCTGACCGTATTCCCTGTTTTGGACTCATACCGCTGAAGGATCTCGACATACTCTCCCGCCGACCCGTCCTGGCCCGCGAAGCAGCTGATCGTATGCAGCGTCACGCCGCCCTCCGCCAGGCCTGTGGCGGAGAGCGCCAGCGTCAGCAGGATCACTGCCGCGATCCATCTTCTGATCATGCGCATGATTGTTTTCCTCCTACTGGATCTGCCGGGGCAGCACAATCGATACCGAGGTCTGCCCGGGCTGGTCCGTATCCACACGGATAACCACGGCTTCGCCGTAGATCAGCCGCAGCCGGTTGACGATATTAGCCAGGCCGAGATGGTTCCCGGTGGGCTGCCCGTTCAGCGCCGCTTCGATCCGTTCCCGGTCTTCCTTTTCCGTTCCCCGGCCGGTATTGACAATCTCGATCCGCATGCAGGCGTCGTTCAGCCCGCACCGGATGGTGATCGTTCCGCCGCCCGCCGGGGCGATCCCGTGCTCCACGGCGTTTTCCAGCAGCGGCTGGATCGTCAGCAGCGGCAGGACGCCGTCCATCGCTTTTTCTTCGATCTCCCGGTTGATCGTCAGATCGCTGCCGAAGCGCTGCTCGATAAAGTAGATATAGGCTTCGGCCACTTCCATCTCTTCCCGCAGGGTGACCAGCCGCCGGTCCTGTTTCGCCATGGAGGCGTTCAGCAGCACGGACAGGGAGGTCACCATGGAGGAGATGCTCTCCGAGCCCTCGATCCGCGCCTGCCAGTTGATATCCTCCAGCGCGTTGTTGATGAAATGCGGATTGATCCGGCTTTGCAGCGCCAGGATCTGCGCGTTCTTCAGTTCAATTTCTTCCTTATAGGTCCTGTCGATCAGTTCTTTCATCCGCAGGGACATATGGGAGAAAGACTGCCCCAGGCGCCCCAGCTCGTCCCCGCCGTTCAGCGGAACCGTCACGCCCAGCTCCCCTTCCTCGATCCGCCGGCTGGCGTCAGACAGAAGCGTGATGGGTTTCACGATCCGTTTGCTCAGATAGATGCCGATCAGGATCAGGATGGGGATCAGCAGCAGGCTCATGATCATCAGCCGCTGCCGGAACAGATAGATCTCCTTGTACTGTTCCCGCCGGTCCATGGTCAGCCGCAGGTCCAGCGCGTTCTCTTCCTCGCCGGACAGCCGGGTGTAATACAGTTTTTCCTTTCCGTCGTCCGCCAGGCCGGGCTCCGGTACATTCCAGTCCGTTCCGTCGTTTCCGTACGCGTCCAGGCGGATCTCCGCCTCCGCGTTCCAGGTTGCTTTCAGTTCGCTCACCGGCCCGAACAGGCGTTCGCTGTCGATCTCCAGGACCAGCATGCCGTAGCGTTCCATCCGCAGGCTCAGCAGGTTCCGCACCAGGTACATCCGTTCCCCGATGCAGATGAACCGGCACCGGGTATCCAGCGTTTCCCCCTCCGCCAGCACGGCTTCGCGCAGGTCCTGCAGTTCTGCGGCGCTGTAGGCCGTTCCACCCCGGGGATACATAAAGATCTCCGGATTTTTGACCGGGAAGCAGGCGGCAAAGGAGATCAGCTGCTCCCGGCTGTACTTCCGTTCCAGATAGTTCCGGCACAGCCGCATGTATTCCGCGTCTCCGATGGCGCCGTCGTTCCATTTCTGCCAGGTGTCCGTCAGTTCTCCGTCATAGGTAGCGTCCCTGGCCAGTTCCAGCGTTCGTTCCACATTCTGTTCCGTCAGCGTCCAGGCCTGCTCGGCGCCGGAGGTGACCGCCGCCCGGGTCTGGTCCTCCAGCCTGCGCAGCAGGAGGCTGCCGGTAAACACGCCCAGGAGCAGCACAGGGAGCAGATAACTGAGCAGCACGATCAGGCTCAGCTGCGCGCGCAGAGACTGCCGGATCCGCCCGAAAAAGCGGATCTTCGGTTCCTTTTCCCTGTCCTTTCCCATACGCTTTCTTCCCTTCCGGTCCGTTTCAGTCGTTCCAGTCCAGCCCGGCGAATGCCGCCATCTGTTTGACAGTCTGCCTGGCTTCCTCCTCGGTCCTGCCTTCGGCGAAGATCCGGACCCTGGGTTCCGTGCCTGAGAAGCGGACGATCACCCAGCCGTCTTCCAGATAAACCTTGCAGCCGTCCATGTAGCTGATCTTTTCCACCTTCCGTTCGAAAACCGGCAGCTGCTTCTCCGTCAGGATCAGCTTCGCGATCCGCTCCTTGTTTTCCGGTGTCAGTGCCCAGTCGTATTCCGCGGTATGCAGTTCGCCGTACTTGTCGTACAGGTCCTGCAGCAGTTCGCTGAGCTTTTTCCCACTGACGCTGAGCATTTCTACCAGCAGGCTCGCGGCATACAGGCCGTCCTTGCCGGAGATATGCCCGCGGACCGTCAGGCCGCCGGAGGACTCGCCGCCGATCAGCGCGTCATGGGCTTCCATGCCGGCGGAAATATGCTTGAAGCCGACCGGTACCTCAATGCATTCCTGCCCGTAGGCCGCCGCGATCCGGTCCAGCAGGTGGGTCGTGGCGATG
>CAZUXV010000150.1:0-7239 GCA_964624445.1 uncultured Oscillospiraceae bacterium
CCGTTCACGCGAGTCGATGTGAACGAGTGCCCGGCATCGATGTGAACAGCTTGCCGGTTTCGATGTGAACGGGTATAAGCTTTCCACGTCGCTGCCGGAAGGGGAGATCGACGTATTGCGGAGGCTGGAGGCCCGGCATTCCGTGAAGCAGGAGATCACCAACGCGATCCGGTGGGGCAGGCTTTACGGCGGATCCCTGGCGGTGATGGTGATCCAGGGGGAAGAGGACCGGCTGGAAGAGCCCCTTGATTATGATACCCTCCTGCCGGACTGTTTCCAGGGCCTGCCGGTGATGGCCATCTCCTGCTGGGGTTATGTGCCGGAGGACCTGGAGATCGTCTTTGAGCCCGTCATGACAACCAGCCCCGCCGAACGGGCGGAGCTGGTGCAGAAGATGTCGAGCGATGTGATAGAAGGGTATAAAGCAGGCCTGCTCACCCGGGAGCAGGCCATCGCGGAGCTCAAATCAAGAGGGGAGGAACTGGGGGTGTACGCGAAAATCTGATTGATTACCCGGCCGGTGCTATCTTTTCATCATCCGGTTTGGGCAACGGGGCAGGCTGGGGTTTGGGATCAACGTGCTTGTTAGGGAGACATGTTTCCAAATGATTGATGTAATCGAGAAAGATGGTGAACTTTGCTAAGCATATCGGGCAGCAGAAAATGGCAGCCTGATTGGATCCTGTTCCTCCGCTTACCTTGTCCATCTGTTCCGGGGTGAGTTCGGTGATGGTTTTCTTCTGATTGTCCATGGTTTGAACTCCTTTCTTTCTGTCGGATTTGGGGAATAGCTTCCCGTAGGTTTATACGGTTGAAGAGTGGGGGTTGTCAGCTGGGTTTGTCCCCGATATTCGCTTTTTGCTGCGCGTATTTGATGACCCTTCTCAGGTTCTCCGTGAAGGTCCGGATCTCCTTTTCCTGGGAATCCGCATCCAATAATGCTAAAGCATTACCCAGGAAATATGCCGACGTTTCCACGGTGATGAACAGGTACCGCAACCTCGATTGTCGCGGCTGCGTTAACTTACCGCATTCTCAATGGTCGCCGTTCCACATTGTGGAAACGGCTCCCTTTCGAATGATCTCACCTCTTTCGATACTTCCGCCACCGGCGGTCGAAAGAGGTTCGTCCGCATCCGCTCTGTCTCGGTTGACCTCACCTCTGACGAAATTCCCGCCACTGGCGGTCGTCAGAGGTTCGCCCTCCACTGCTGCTCCATGGTGTCGTTCCCGATGGCGCAGTATTTGACGGAAAGGTAGTTGGTCAGCTTTTCCGTAGCGCCGTCGTAGATCTTCTGGGAGATTTCGATCAGCTCATTGTAATGTTCCGCGTTCATATGTGCCTCCGGCCTTTTTATTCTGTGGTATATATTTCGTCATAAGGCGGAGGATTCCTGTCAGCAGGATCTGCATATGAAAACCGGCAATCCATGGCCGATTGCCGGTAAACGCTGCTGAAAGAAGCGGCAAATCAGTCAGAAAGGAGAGCATTATTTTCCGGTATTTGCCTTATTCTATCCAATCGATAACCTGAAGGGTGGGGACCCGGGAAAACTCTCCGGTGTTGTGTGTTACAACAGTGTAGCCCCTGGCCAGGCCCTGTGCCGCAATCTGCAGATCATAGGGGCCGATGGGAGTTCCCGCCTTCTCCAGGAACTGCCTGATTTCTCCGGCCGCAATCGCGTCATTGCCGTCAAACGGAACAATCGTAAACGGGGCCAGGAACAGCTTCACATTATTCCGGTTCTTCTCGGGCCACTGGCTTTTTGCCGCGCCGTACTCCAGTTCGAACAGCGTAACGGAGGATACCGCAATCTCTGACGGATTGCTGTCCAGCAGTTTTTGTGTGGCGGCGGGGAACCTGTTTTTCATCAAAAAGACGCAGATGTTTGTGTCCAGGAGGAGCATCACAGTTCCTCCCTTTGCGGCATCGTATTCCAGGCCGGCTGCTGCCTGTCTTCCATGAAATCATCTGAAAATGTGCCGATCGCCTGTCTTGTCGGCAACCATGGGTCATCCGTCGGATAGGCGATATATACATTTCCGACTTTAGCGATGAAAAACTCCTTGTCTGTTGTCCGCATCTCCTGCGGTATGCGCAGCGCCTGGCTGTTTCCATTCTGGAATACTTTTGTTGCAGTCATTTCCAAGCACCTCCCATTCGTACACACATTTTGTACACACGTATATTATCATATTCTTTTCCGGATGACAAGTGACCTGAAAAGAAAAAGCGAGTCTGAGGGATACTTTTTGCCCTGGTCCTTTCCGCTGACCTGCAGCCGGTGCTGCAGATCCGAGACGAAATACAGCAGCAGTTCAATCTCCTTTGTATGGGATACGAATACCGGGTGCGTACCGACATATACGCTCATGGTCGTGCTCCTTTCTGCCCCTGCGGGGCGGTCGTGTCTGTCTGCGCCGGAAGGGGTCCGGCATGCCCTCTTGTCACCTATGATTTTACATCAAAATGGTGTAAAAGACAAGAAAATTACACCGAAACAGTGTAAAAACGATTGACGAAGCCGGCCCGTCCGTGGTATCATGTTTGTGTTCAGAAGGGGGTATTTTTCATGGCCATTGCCGATGCGGTCCGCCGCGCGCTGAAGAAGTCGAAAAAGAGTCAGACCGCCCTGGGCGAGCTCTGGGGCACAACGCCGCAGGTCATCAACAACAAGATGCGGCTCAGGCGCTGGACCGGGGATGAACTGGTTCAGATTGCCGGCTTTACCGGCGGCAAGCTGATGTTCGTTTATCCGGACGGGGAGCAGATCGAGATCGACGCCCCGGAAACGGAGAAGCCGAAAGCGCCCGAAGCGCCGAAGCTGAAGAAAGCCCCGGCCGTGAAGAAAGCAGCGCCGAAGAAAGCCCCGGCACAGAAGAAGGCTCCGGCCAAAAAGAAAGAACCGGCGAAGAAAGCGCCGGACGCAATGGAAGAACAGATCTCCTTCTTTGATTGATCATGTAAGCCGTATCCCTGCCGGATGCGGCTTTTCTGTATTGTTTTTCTGAGAGAAAACGGCGTGACTTTCGCCACGCCGCTAATTGATGTTTGTTAACTGTTACGGAGCCACATCTTCACCCTGGGAGACCGCATAGTAGGTTTCTTTGATAGTACCGTCCGGAAGGGTTTCCGTCTTTTTAACCACTCCGAAACCATACTCATCACGGTGATTAACAGCATCTCCGCCATGGTGTTCTGTTCCGGCGATGGCTTCATCAAGAGATCCCCATCCGCCAACCGATTCCGTATATCCGCCATTAGGTGCATCTGCAGACATTCCAGAGTCTGCAGAATGTTGCACACCATTTTTTGCCATCCAAAGCGCATGGTCTTCGCAACGCTTGTCGATATCGCTGTTCCGTTCTCCGGTCATGCCGGTCGGATCCGCGCTGACAACCTCGAGGGATACCTCAGGCTCGAAGGTTCCGATCACATAAACCTCCGAAACAGGGCTCTTGATAACCGTCTCGGAAACCACTGTTTTCGACACCTGTTTTCCGCTGCTGTCTGTTTTGATTTCATACCTGACTGTCTTCTGTCCGTTTTGGCCGTTCCTTGCTACATATTCATTGCCTTTGTATTCTGTGGGCAAATATCTTGTATCTCTTTCGTATGGGATATCTACGGTCTCTTCGCTGTATGTAATGGATTCCTGTGCTGTTACAGGCTGCGTGTTTTCTGTTTCACTGGAAGCAGGCTTTTCCGCCTCTGTATTCTGATCTGCTTTGGGCGTTTCTTCAGCAGGCTTTGCAGGCTCGGCTTCGGCCTGGATCTCGACCGGCTTCTGCAGTTCGCTTTCAGGCTGTGTTTCAGCCGATTCTTCCTCATGGTCCTGTTTCGGCTCTTCCTGTTTTGTTGTTTCTTCGCTTTTTGCAGGCTCCTGGGGTTCAGCTTCCGCTTTGGTCTCAACAGGGTTCTCCTCATGGGCTGCTTCGGGAGCAGGATTCTGTTCTTCTGTTCTTGCAGGCTCCTCAGGGTTGGTTTCAATAACAGGATCTCCGGCCGCCTCCGGTTTCTCAGCTGCGGGCTGTTCATTGACCGGCGGATTGGCGTTTGCATTATACTGTGGCTTTCTGTCCGGCTGCATTGCGGAGCCGGTCACATCCGGATTGACAGTTACGGCGATTTTGACTTTCTCCTTTGTTTTGCTGTTGCTGACGGTGATGATCGCATTGCCGGGCTTCTTGCCGGTAACAGTAATGACGGCGGTATTGTTATCGATTCTCTTGATCTGAACATTCGCGATTCCCTTGTTGTCAATGCCGCAGGTGATTTTTGTGCCTTTATCCGCCGCCAGGGCATGGATCGTTTCCGCGCCGCCCACGTCTACGGTAACGGCCTCCGCGGTGGTTGTTACAGCGGGCCGGACATTAAACAGGCAGGTGTACTGAACGCCGTTCTGTTCCGCGACAACGACGGCCAGACCGGCGGCCTTGGCCGTGACTTTGCCGTTCGCATTTACGGAGACGATATCGGGATGTGATGCGTACCAGATAGTTTTCCCTTTCACGCCTTCCAGTTTCAGCTGGAAGGTATCGCCTGCGTTGATAATCGTGTGCGTTCTGTTCAGGGAAATGTCCTCCCTGGGGATCACATGGACGTACCCGTGGAAAACCGTACCATCGTACGTGGCGGTGATCACCGCGTCGCCGACAGCGACAGCTTCGACCACGCCTTCGTTTGTAATGGTGGCGACTGCGGGATGATCGCTTTCCCAGAGGATGTTTTCCGTGCCTTCTTCCAGGGTGACCACAATGGTGTCGCCTGGGATGAGCGTGATATCCGGGGGAACTTCCTCCGCTGTCTCTGCTGTCACAGAGGATGTTATGCTGATCATCTGTACAAGCATCAGCAGCAGGCTGATCAGTTTTGCTGTTTTGTGTTTATTTGCGTTTTTTATTTCGAATTTCTCCTTCCTGTATTCGGTTTCCCGTTTGACAGGATCAGTTTATCGAACAGGAGACAGCATTCTGTAAAAGCCGGTTTACACCACAACTTCGGAAAATTGATGTCATGGGTGCGCTGTTCTGCGCGGTTCTGCACATTGCCTGCCGGAGAAAGATATGAGATAATTATCCTGCGAAGCTGACTCGAAAGAGCCGGCTTTTTCTTATTGCCTGTAACAGAGGTGATCTTGTGCATTATTACGGAACTCGTCTATCAGAGAATATATCTCGCAGAGAACCTGAAGGATATCTGCTCTGTCTGAATGTTCCGGTCGCCCGGACCGGCACTCAGGATTACCTGCCTGAAGAGCTCGGCCTGCCGGGTTCTTCTTTTATGTCTGTCTTTCGGCCGGAGGAGGAAGTCTTTTCCCCGGAGACCATGGCCTCTTTTGAAGGCATGCCCGTCACGAATGATCATCCGCCGGAAGGGGTGGATGTTTCCAATATCCGGGCCCTGCAGAAGGGCCACGCCCATAACGTGCGCCGGGGCGGCGGGGACGAATCGGATCTGCTCCTGGCGGATCTGATCATCACCGACCCGCACCTGATCGACCTGATTCTGGACGGCAAGCGGGAAATCTCCTGCGGCTACACGTATGAGCTGTGCGAGGAGAACGGGCAATATATCCAGCGGAAGATCCGCGGGAACCACGTGGCCGTCGTGGATGCCGGCCGCGCAGGCAAGCGAGTAGCAATCCGAGATCATAAGGGTTGCAGTCTATCGGCTACAACGCAGGCTCCACTGGAGCCTGCGCCACGCGTCAGCATAAAAGACGAGCAGCCTGTCCAAATCTCTGATTTGGGTAACAGGTGCCGTGCTACAGGAACCCGCGATTGGCGAGCCGCAGGCGAAGACAGAGCGGCCGTGACGATCGCAGACCATAAAGCATCTATTTCTGAAAGGAGAAAACCCAACATGAAGAAATCCCTGTCGAAGATTCTGGCCCGGATGGCGAAGGACGGCGACATCGAGACCGTTGCTGAGATCATCGAGGAGATGATCGAGCCCGAGGCCGCCGCGGAGGAAACCGTGGAGGGCGAAGCTTTGACGACCGCCGGTGGCGGAAATCTCGTCAAAGCTGAGGTCAGCCGAAACAAGCAGGCTCCACAGAGTGGAGCTGCGCCGATTGAGGCTGCGGTAGTCGCTGAGGCTGTCGCCGAGGTTGCCGAAGAGCCCGCTGCCGTGTTCGAGACGGCGGAAGGCACGACTGTCGTCGTGGACGAAGCCTCCCTGGCGGATGTCATTTCCCGCCTGGACCAGATCATTTCCCTGCTGACGCCTGCTGCCCGGGATGAAGATCCCGTGGAGGAGATCGTCGAAGCGGTCGAGGAAGCCGTGGAAGCTGCTGCCGAAGCGGAGGCGGTCGCGGAATTGCCCGAGGCTGCCGAAGAGGTGGCGGCCATCGTCGAGGAAATCCTGGAGCCGGAAGGCGAGGAGCTGGCGGAGGTCATTTCCGGCGACGAATGCGAAGAGCCCGAACCCGAAGTGCTCTCCACCGGCGACGCCCTCCGCGCGGCCCTGCGCGCTGTCGGTCCCGCCCTGGCGAAGATGCCCCGGAAGCAGCGCCAGCGCGTCTGTGCGGATATTGCGGCCCGCCTGAACGGAAAGGGTGGCCGCAAAGGAGCCGACGCCGGTATTTATGCCGCCCTGGCTGCTGCCCGCAGGAAGCCTGCTGCCGATCCGAAGGATCTGGGCAGGCGCATTATGGAGAAGCGCAGTGCCAACCGCGTGCGGAAATGAGTGAAAGGAGAAAACTGATATGGGTAAAGTTCTGAACGCTTTCGGATACGGATACCCGGGTGCCGTCACCCGGTCCGTGGACGATATCGTAATCTCCGTCCGGAATGCTTCCGAGACGGATATTCCTTTCGGTGCGCCGGTCTTCATGACCGAGAACGGCGCCGTGCCGTTCAACCTGGAGACGCCGCAGGATTTCACCAGTTTCCTGGGCTTTGCCGTCCGGGTGGCGGACAAGACCCCGGATGCCTATCCAACCGGTCAGTTTAATGACGCGGGCAGCGACGGGGAGACCGGCGTCTGGCACGCCAATGACCTCATGGAAGTCCTGGTCCGCGGCAGCATCGCGCTGGCTACGACCGTTTCCGGCACCCGGGGCGGCAAGCTGTACATCCGCAAGTCTGACGGTAAGCTGACCGCTACTGCCGGTGCTTCCGGCTCCACGGTCCTGCTGGAGAACGTCCGCATCCGTAACCCGCGGGCCGGCTGGTCCGGCTGCGCGGAAGTCGTCGTCAACAAACGGAACATTCTTTAATTCTGAAGTGAGGAGG
>CAZUXV010000151.1:0-7224 GCA_964624445.1 uncultured Oscillospiraceae bacterium
AACAGTATGCTCCCGCCGGCGGCGACTACAACTTCGCGATCAACGTCCAGGCTTCCTATGAAGAGAAACTGGCTTCCATGTACTACCTGAAGTGGCTGACCCATGAGAGCGGATTCGCCTACAGCGAAGGCGGCGTGCCGATCGACAAGAACGGCGAGTATCCGGACCTGTACGCGGCCTTTGACGGCATCGATATGCTGTCCGACGCGGACGCGCTGGAAGGCGAGGAGACCCTGCTGAGCGAACTGAACGCCGAGTCTGAACTGAACTTCAACAACGGCGGCAACACCAAGGTGCAGGAGATTATCGAGCACGGTTTCAACCATGACAAGGAATTCGACGACATCATGGCCGACTGGAACGCTGCCTGGAGCGAAGCGCAGGCTGCCCTGAACGTGGAAGTAAAGTAAGAAACAAACGAACAACCCTCAGGCGGGGCCATGAGATCTGCTCCTGGCCCCGCCTTCCGTTTACACGGGACAAGATGCATGGAGGTGCTTCCCGATGAGTATTGTCAGTACGGTTCAGCCGGATCTGAGAAGGAAAAGGATCAACTGGCAGAAAGTGCTGGTGATCGTGCTGTTCGCGATCGTTCCCCTGTTCCTGCTGATGCTGTTTACCTATGTGCCTTTTGCCAAGATGGTTCAGTTCAGTTTTCACAATATGAGCTATACGAAGGACAAGGGGTTCGTAGGGTTTGATAACTACCTGAAGATCTTTACCAAGTCCGAATACGTCGGAGCCATGCTGCTGAGCCTGTACTACATGGCCGGCGCGGTGGTCCAGCTGGCGCTGGCGCTGCTTTTTGCCTCCATCCTGAGCCTGGAGAAGATCCGCGGATCCGGGATATACAAGGCGATCCTTTTCTTCCCGTTCCTGGTCAACGGGATTGCCATCGGGTATATCTTCAAATACTTCTATACGCGGGGCTTTGTGCTGGACAGCGTGCTCCAGGCCATCGGCATCCCGCTGGAATCCCTGCCGTACTGGCTGCGGGACCAGAGCGTGAACAACTGGTCCCTGGTGTTCACCTCCGTATGGAAATACTGCGGCCAGAACATGGTGCTGTTTATCGGCGCAATCGCGTCCATCGACCCGACGCTGTATGAAGCCGCGACGATCGACGGCGCCAACCGCTGGCAGCAGTTCAAGGCGATTATCCTGCCGGGCATCAAGACGGTGTTTATGCTGAACCTGATTCTGTCCATCACCGGATCCCTGTCCGCATTTGAACCGGCCTATGTGGTCGGCAGCATGGGCGCCAACGGCACGGCCACGTTCTTTATCAAGATCCACCAGATGGCGCATGTGTCCCAGAAGGTCGGCCAGGCCTGCGCGATGGCCATGGTCCTGATGGCGCTGATCCTGCTGTTCACGGTTGCGCAGCGGCTGTTCTTCCGGTATGTAATGAAGGATTCGGAAAACACGTTCAACGCAAAGGCAAACAAAGCCAAGGCGTTGTGGTGAGAGGGGAGGGAACGGAACATGTCGAATGTGACGACGGCTGTGAGGGATATCAACCGGAATGCGAAGATGAAAAGGACGCTGATCAAGGGCCTGGAATACTTCGCATTACTGCTGGCCTGCTTTATCGCGCTGCTTCCCATCTGGTCCTCCTTTACGACTTCTTTCAAGAGCGCCGAGGAGTATGCCACAACCAATGCGATGACCCTGCCGCAGAACTGGCTGAACTTCAGTAACTACGCGCAGGTCTGGACAGAGGGGGAAATGCTGCGCGCCTTCCTGACCTCCGCCTCCGTTGTGGTGGTTGTGGTGACGGTCTCGGTGATGATGGGCTCGATGCTGGCTTATGTGCTGAACCGGTTCCGTTTCCCGGGAAACGGGCTGATCCGGAATCTGTTTATGATCGCCACGCTGATTCCCGGCATTGCGATGCAGGTGACAACCTACCAGATTATGAAAAACCTGGGCCTGCTGAACTCCATCGCGGGCTACATGATCCTGATGAGCGGCACGGATGTGATTTCCATCTATATCTTCCTGCAGTATTTTGAAAACCTGGACGGCGCGCTGGACGAATCGGCGGTCCTGGAGGGCTGCACGTACTTCGGGGTCTTTTTCCGAATCCTGCTGCCGCTGACCAAGCCGGCAATCATTACGGTAGCGGTTCTGAAGGGCGTGGGCGTCTATAACGAATACTACAGCGCCAACCTGTATCTCCAGTCGAATTCCTGGCGGACGATTTCCACCGCGCTGTATTCTTTTTCCGGACCGTTCAAAAGCTCTTATAACATCATCTGCGCCGGCGTGCTGCTGACGCTGATCCCCAGCCTGGTGGTGTTCCTGCTGTTTCAGAAGCAGGTTTACGCGGGGCTGGCCAGCGGATCGGTCAAAGGCTGAAAAACAGATTGACATTGTATGGGAGTATAGTACAATACAGACAGGTTAACAAAAAGGTTAACAAAAGGAGTCCGTTATGCTGAACAAGGAAATCCGGGCACAGCTGGAGCAGAAGATCCTGCCTTTCTGGATGAATCTGAAAGACGCGGAATACGGCGGGTTCTACGGTTTCATGGACAATCATCTGATCCTGAACCGCACGGCGGACAAGGGGTGCATCCTGAACAGCCGGATCCTGTGGACTTTTTCGGAAGCCGCGCGGCTGCTGGACGGAGAGAAATATACGCCGTTCGCGAAGCAGGCCTACCGTTTCCTGGAACAGTTCACGGATCCGTACAACGGCGGTGTGTACTGGTCCGTAACATACGACGGAAAACCGGCGGACACCACCAAGCATACCTACTGCCAGGCGTTTGCCATCTACGGGCTGGCGGCTTATTACCGGCTGACCGGCGAACAGGAAGCGCTGGACCGGGCGATGGACCTGTTCAGAACCATTGAGGGCCGGTGCAAGGATGAAGGCGGCTACCTGGAAGCGCTGAAAGCGGATTTCCTGCCGGAGAGCAATGAAAAGCTGAGCGAGAACGGCGTGATGGCTTCCCGGACGATGAACACGCTGCTGCATGTAGTGGAAGCGTACGCGGAGCTGTACCGGGTTTATCGGGACAGTCAGGTGATGGTGGCGGCTGTGGAAGGCCTGAACCAGTTCCTGGCGCAGATCTACAATCCGGACAAGCGCCGGATGGAAGTGTTTTTCGACAATGATTTCCGGCCGCTGCTGGACATGCAGAGCTACGGACACGATATCGAGGGCAGCTGGCTGATCTGGGACGCCGTGGAAACGTTCATCCGGCCGGACGGCCGGGAACCCTGGCGGAAGATGTGCCTGGACCTGCTGGAAAGCGCGACGGAACGGGCGTTTACCGATCACGGCCTGCACTATGAGATTGTGAACGGCGAGGTCAACACCACCCGGGCCTGGTGGCCGCAGGCGGAAGCGATGCTCGGATTTGAGTTCGGCTGGCGCATGACAAAGGATCCGGCATGGATCAGCCGGATGCGGACGCAATGGGCCTATATCTGCGGGCACACCGTGGACTCCCGGGAAGGGAGCGAGTGGTTCAATGAACTGCGGGAAGACGGGACGCTGATTGAAGAAAAGCCGATGGTGGAGGAATGGAAGTGTCCTTACCATAACGGCCGGATGTGCCTGCGGCTGATGAACGCGGAATTGGGAGAATAAAAAGCTTCACGGCGTTCTGACCGATAATCAGAGAAGGGACAGGGAACAATGGCGGCAAAGAAACCAACCATGAGGGAAATCGCCCGCGAGGTCGGGACCAGCGCGGTGACGGTTTCCAAGGCCATGGCCGGAAAAACGGGCATGAGCGACGAGCTGCGGATGAAGATCCTGAAGAAAGCCTCGGAGATGGGATATGAGTATCCCCACAGCAGCCGGCTTCTGCCAAAGGAACACATGGAGATCGGAATCCTGATTCCGGACAAGTATTTTGAGGCGGATTCGTTTTATGCGGAGATCTATAAGCGGCTGGTGAAAAAACTGGCGGATCTCGGGCATTTCGGGCTGCTGGAAATCCTTGATCCGGAAAACGAACAGGAACTGCTCCTGCCCAGCCTGCTGACCACCAAGCATGTGGACGGGCTGGTGATGCTGGGCGAACCCTCCAAGGCCTATTACCGGAAGATCGCCCAGGCCGGAACGCCTACCGTATTCCTGGACTTCTACGACGAGCAGGCCAACGCCGACGCGGTGGCGGGGGATAACAGCTACGGTACCTACCGTCTGACCAGCCACCTGATCCGGCGCGGCCACCGGGAGATTGGCTTTGTGGGAAACATCAAGGCGACAAGCAGCATTATGGACCGGTTCCTCGGCTATTACCGGGCGATGCTGGTCAACGATCTGCAGGTGCGGGAAGCCTGGATCCTGCCGGACCGGGGCCTGACCGGCGGAATCGTCAAACCGAAGCTGCCGGAAGCGCTTCCGACGGCCTTTGTCTGCAACTGCGACATGACGGCCCGGATGATGATCGACCTGCTGAGAGAAAACGGGTACCGTGTTCCGGAGGATATCTCCGTCACCGGATTTGACGATTATCCGGCGGGGAACGACGGAGATGTTCCGCTGAGCACATTCCGGATCGATACGGACGGCATGATCGAGCTGGCGGTGAAGACGCTGCTGGAGCGCTGCGCCGGGAGCAGCAAGCCGTTCGGCAGGATGGTGGTCGGCGGACAGCCGGTATACCGGGAATCTGAGATTCAGAATAATTCATAATTCATAATTAATTCAACAGACAGGGGTACAAACAGATGAGTAAAGTGAATATGATCAACGTAAACGCGCTGCCGAATATTCCCTGGCAGGAGCGGCCGGCGGACCTGATTACAGAGTCTCCGGTATGGCGGTATTCCGACAATCCGGTCATGGGCCGGAATCCCACGCCGGAGATCGCCCGGATCTTCAACAGTGCGGTGGTGCCGTGGGAGGACGGATTTATCGCGGTGCTGCGCGGTGAACAGATCAACGGCGTTCCCTATGTCTATCTGGGCCATTCAAAGGACGGCATCCACTGGGATGTGGAGCGGCAGAAAGTGCCCTTTACCGATGAGGCAGGGAACCCGAAGATGCCGCATTACGCCTATGACCCCCGGCTGGTGAAGGTGGAGGATACCTACTATATCATCTGGTGCGGCGACTTCTACGGCGCCTCCATCGGCATGGCGAAGACGAAGGATTTCAAGACCTTTACCCGGATCGAAAATCCCTTTATTCCTTTTAACCGGAACGCGGTGCTGTTTCCCCGGAAGATCGGCGGAACCTACCGGCTGCTTTCCCGTCCATCGGACAGCGGGCATACGCCTTTCGGCGATATCTTTATCAGCGAGAGCCCGGACATGACCTTCTGGGGCAAACACCGCCATGTGATGGGCAGCGGCGGGGAATGGTGGCAGAGCGTGAAGATCGGCGCCGGCGCGGCGCCCATTGAGACCAGCGAGGGCTGGCTGATGTTCTATCACGGCGTAGCGACGACCTGCAACGGCTTTGTTTATTCCATGGGCGGCGCGATCCTGGATATCAACGAGCCCAGCAAGGTGCTGTACCGCTGCGCGAACCATCTGCTGACGCCGGAGGAACCCTATGAGGTCAGCGGCTATGTGCCGAACGTGATTTTCCCCTGCGCGACGCTGCAGGACGGTGATACCGGACGGATTGCCATTTACTATGGCGCGGCCGATACCAATGTCGGGCTGGCGTTTACGACGGTGGATGAAGTGGTGAATTACATCAAGTCGCATAGTGTGCTTCACTATGGCGATGATGAGGCGGTTCATAATTATTAATTCATAATTCATAATTCAGAATTACAGGATGTGTACAATGCACGATGATGTGCAGTAAAGGAAAAACATGAGAAGCAGAAGTTTTGAGAGCCTGATGGAGCAGTATGAGCGGCTGCTGGCCAGGCCGAACCCGGCGGATGAGCATTTTTACAACGGGCTGTTCATCCGGTACCGGAATCCGGTGCTGACCCGGGAGCATATTCCGCCCTTCTGGATGTACGACGCGAATCCGAAAACCAATCCTTTCATGATGCAGCGGCTGGGCGTCAACGCGACGATGAACAGCGGCGCCATCAAGCTGAACGGGAAATACTGCCTGGTAGCCCGGGTGGAGGGGATGGACCGGAAGAGTTTCTTTGCCGTGGCGGAGAGCGACCGGCCGACGGAGGGTTTCCGTTTCCGGAATTATCCGGTGATCCTGCCGGATACGGAGAAGCAGGAGACCAATGTATATGACATGCGCCTGACCGCCCATGAGGACGGATGGATCTACGGCGTGTTCTGCTCCGAGAGCAAGGATCCTGACAACGCGGATCTTTCCGCGGCGGTCGCCGCGGCGGGCATCGTACGGACGAAGGACCTGGAAACCTGGGAACGGCTGCCGAACCTGATTACGCTGAATTCACCCCAGCAGCGGAACGTGGTGCTGCATCCGGAATTTGTGGACGGGAAATACGCTTTCTATACGCGCCCGATGGACGATTTTATTGAAACGGGATCCGGCGGCGGCATCGGTTTCGGCCTGTGCGAGGATATCACCCACGCGGTCATCGGAGAGGAAACAATCGTCTCCCGCCGGAAATACCATACCCTGACCGAAGCCAAGAACGGCGCCGGAGCGGTGCCGATCAAAACGGATAAGGGCTGGATCCATATTGCCCACGGCGTGCGGAATACGGCGGCAGGCTTGCGCTATGTGCTTTACGCCTTTGCCACGGACCTGAAGGATCCGTCAAAGATCATTGCGGAACCTTCCGGTATGCTGCTGGGCCCCCTGGGCCGGGAACGGACCGGGGATGTCAGCAACGTGGTGTTTACCAACGGCGCCATCGCGGATGACGACGGAAAGGTCTACATCTACTATGCTTCTTCCGATACCCGGATGCATGTGGCGGAGACGGACATTGAGCGGCTGAAGGACTATGTGTTCAATACGCCGGAAGACCCGCTCCGCAGCCCGGACTGTGTGCGGCAGCGGGCGGAACTGATCCGGAAGAACCTGGAATACATGAGTGAAAGAAGGTAAATCATGCTGAAACCGGCGGCGCTGTTTACGGACGGGGCGGTACTGTGCAGGAACAAGGAGATCCGCGTTTTCGGAGAAACGGATCAACGGACTGTTGCGGTCATCCTGTCTGACAAAAACGGTGCGACCCTGGCGGAAACAGTATGTGAAAGCAGGGACGGCCGTTTCCTGGCGTCCCTGGCGCCGCAGCAGGCGCAGACCGGCTGCAGGCTGATCATCCGGGCCGGAAACGAGCAGGCTGAGGCGGCGGA
>CAZUXV010000152.1:0-7144 GCA_964624445.1 uncultured Oscillospiraceae bacterium
GCATGACAAAGCCCCTATCTCCTTTCGAAAATAGGGGCTTTGTTGACAGTCTGAGTCTCTCGAGGAGAGACTGCTTTTTTGTCAGGTTAATCAGGCCTGAGCGGGAGCGCCAACCGGGCAGGTTTCAGCGCAGGCACCGCATTCAATACAGGTTTCGGGATTGATTTCATACTTTCCGTCACCTTCGCTGATCGCGGAAACGGGACATTCAGCGGCACAGGCGCCACAGCTGATGCATTCTTCGGAAATTTTGTAAGCCATTGGATTAACCTCCTTGTAATGATCACGTGATACACGTGAGATTGTATTAAAATTATAGCATCGAAAAAAAGCAAAAGCAAGTTCTCATTTATCCTGTTCGATTGCCTGGATCGCTTTTTCAAGTGCATCTGCCCAGTTGGTCTTTGAAACGTGTGATGAAGCACCTGTCTCTTCCTGTTTTTGATTTCCCTTTTGTGTTTCGCCTTCTGAAGTGGCGGACGGAATATCCCTTCGGTTCGGATTTTCCCGTCTGACAGGTTTACCCAGCACGGCTTTTTTGTTTTTGTTTCTGTTGCTTTCTTTTGTCTTGATTGTCTGATTCTCGTCGGCTGTATCGGGTGATAAAGCAGAAAAACCGGTTTTTTCAGAACGATCAGGTTCTTCATAATCCGCTGTTTTCTCCCGGATATTTTCTGCGTTTTCTTCAGATTGGGCTTCTTTGGGCACACTTTTTCTGTTTGTATCCTGATGCGGATGGTTTTCCTGAAGTCTGGTAATTTCATCCAAAGGATATTCTTTTATTTCACTTGTGTCTCCGTTCATCAGCCGAACGAACACGGTTTCTTTTACGATGTTCAGATCTGAAACCGGACCCGTACCGTCAGGTGTAATCACTTCCCTGCCGACCTTCGGCATCTTTTTTCTTGTCATTTCATAATGTTCCTGTTCATATTTCAGGCAGCACATCAATCTTCCGCAAACACCGCTGATTTTCGTCGGATTCAGTGAAAGATTCTGTTCCTTTGCCATCTTGATTGATACAGGCTGGAACTGGTCAAGAAATGTGCCGCAGCAGATAGGACGCCCGCACGGGCCAAGCCCGCCAAGCATTTTTGCTTCATCCCTGACGCCGATCTGTCTTAATTCAATACGCATTTTGAAAATGGAAGCAAGATCTTTTACAAGCGAACGGAAATCCACCCGACCGTTTGCAGTAAAAAAGAAAAGGATCTTGCTGTTGTCAAAGGCATATTCAACAGAAACGAGTTTCATTTCGAGCTTGTGTTCTGCGATCTTTTTCTGGCAGATGGAGAAAGCCTCTTTTTCTTTTTCACGGTTATCAATACCATGCTGTATATCCTGCTCGGAAGCCAGACGAATCGTTTTTTTCAGCGGATTTTTCCATGTTTCCTCGTCGATATCGCGGGGGCCCATGGCAACTTCACCAAGATCATGTCCGCGCGCAGTGTCAACAATAACGTATTCGCCCGGTTTCACATCAAATCCGTTAGCGTCAAAATAGTACAGTTTTCCGTTCTTCTGAAACTGGACTCCGATTATTTTACCCATAACTCTTGTTCTCCTATGAATGCCAGCAGCAGCTGTTCAATTACAGCCTGATAATTCACATTGAAAGATGTCTGCTTTCTGGCTTCGGTTATTCTGTCGCTTAACCCTGTAAAATGTTCCGCAGCCGCTTCGTTGGCGAAACGCTGCCATGGCACCGGAAACTCGGAGATATCGTTCTGATCCGGATCGCCAAACCGATGAGAAGCCAGACCGTGAACATAATCTTCCAGGATGCCGAACAGCAAATCTGAATCGTTCTTCTTTTCTTTCCATCCGGTTGATATTCGGAGGATTTCGCTTCTCTTTTTGTTGCGGAAAAAAGCATCCATCACCATATCCCGCATTTTCCAGTATTCGTCGTCCGATAACAGGCGCAAGGCATTACCGATGGATCCGGAAGAAACGGAAGCGGTTTTCCGTGCTTTTTCATCATCCGCACCCGCCTGTGTTAGAATCCTGACAATGTATGATGTATCCCATGGAATAAGCTTTACCGGCCTGCATCTGCTTCTGACCGTTGTCAGCAGCTGATCAGGATGGGCAGAGGTGAGCAAAAAAAACGTATCTCCGGGCGGTTCTTCCAGGATTTTCAGCAGACAGTTCTGTGCCTGAACCGTCATGTTTTCAGCTTCGGAAATGATAACCGCCCTGTTTCCGCCTTCAAATGGATATTGACTGCAGATTCTTATCATTTCGCGGATATCATCAACCGGAATCGTGGAGCGTCCTTTCGCTGTCTCAGTTGTTAAAGGCTTCCCCTTTTCTATGTTTATGATATCAGGATGCTCTCCTGACAAGGCAAGCCTGCATCCGGAACAGACGCCGCAGGGTACTTCATGGTCTGATATACACATCAAAGCAGATGAGATAAGCCTGGCAAGCGTTTTTTTTCCGGTACCCGGTTCACCCTGGATCAGAAGCGCATGGACCAGCCGCTTTTCCCTGATCTGTTCGCGAATGGTACTGATTTCCTCTCCCTGCTGAAGATAATCGTTAAAACTGATCATATTGTTCAGATTATACTTTCATGAACTGATCGACGCTCAGTACAAACAGCGTGGCGCCGCCGACTGTAACTTCGATCGGAAATGATGTATATTCTCCGTGAGTCATTCCGCCAACCATTGATGAAGATGCAGCAGATATCTGTTTGCGGCTTTTACAGACTGATTCGATTACTTTAATCGCTTCATCAAGTCTGCTGTCATCAACGCCCAAAAGAAGCGTTGTGTTTCCGGCTTTCAGAAAACCTCCGGTTGTTGCCAGTTTTGTAACGCCGAATCCATCCTGCATTAATGCTGAAAGAAGGCGTGAAGAATCTTCGTCCTGAACCACGGCGATGATAAGCTTCACCGACGGATCATCTCCTTTCTAACCAATTCAATAAAATTATACGTTACATCATATATAAAATCAAGTTATCAGGTCTGCTGCAGGGGGTCTGCCAGCCTTTACACAGGGAATAAAAGCATGTAAACTGAAAAGGGAGGATAAAGGCTGTGTACAATGAATATGATTGCTATGCCGGATCGGCTTTCGGCATGGAAGGGTTAGTCGCCGAAGATAAGAAAGTATGGCGCAAACAACGTCCGAACGGAAAACGGCGGGGTTTTCTTTACGTCTTCCGCCGAAAGTCTGTTTCGCCTGAACCTGATGTTACACTTCTGTGACCGGATTTTTATTATCCTTTGTTCAGAAACCTGCAAGTCTTTCGAGCAGCTGTATCAATTGGTTTATCAGACAGACTGGCGGCCGTTTTTTTCTCATGATGAATCCATTGATATTTCCTGCAAATGCACCAGAAGTACACTGATGAGTCCCAGGGATTGTCAGTCGGTTGCCAAGAAAGCGGTTATTGAAAAAATCCGGCACACCACAGGGCAAACAGTTTTCCCCGAAACCGGGTCTTCCCTTCCTGTCCATCTTACAATTCGCAATGATCATCTGATGATTGGTCTGAACACTTCGGGAACTGCGCTTTCCAGACGCGGATACAGAACATGGAACGGTGAAGCTCCCCTTCGTGAAACACTCGCTGCCGCGCTTGTTGAACTGAGCGGATGGCGGCCGGGACAGCCTCTTCATGATCCTTGCTGCGGTACCGGAACTATTCTTACGGAAGCCGCTTTAATCGCCGCCGGAAAAATGCCGGGTATAGACAGACATTTTGCAATGGAAGAATTCGCCTGCTTTCAATCAGTCAATTTCCGGCAGATCAGGAATCTGGAAGCGTCCTCTACGGACATGAACGCAGTTAAGCTGATCAGCGGATCGGATATTGACGCAGGTGCCCTTGATCTCGCACGCCGCCATATCAGCCAGGCAGGGATTCCTTCCGGAAAAATCAATCTTGAAAACATTCCGCTTCAGAATCTGAATCTGAATACTGAAAACGGTTTTTTTATCTGCAATCCTCCTTACGGAGAGCGTCTGGGTGATCAGCGTCAATGCAGAAAGCTGTATCATGATCTTTTTCTCCTGAGGCAGAGGCATCCTTCGTGGAAACTGTGCGCAATTTCTTCCGATCCTGCTTTTGAAAGAAGTTTCGGAAAAAAAGCGGACAAAAAACGCCGGCTGTATAACGGCCGGCTTGAATGCGTCTATTATATTTACAACTGAACATTTATTTTCTGTAAAACTGAATTTGCCCAATCGCTGTGTCTGTTGAATCCCGCCAGATGTTCTGAATTGTTCTGATCTGCTGACCGTCATTCAGAAAAATCATCGGAATGTATTCGTTTTCCTTTGATATCTCTCCGCCGTAAGGCATAACGGGAATAACGGAGACGCTGATGCTTTCCTGATCGTTATCAAAATCAAATACAATACGGCAAAGTATACCCTGCTGGTTCTTTGGTTTTTTGGAAGTACTTCCGTTCAGAAGGTCGCCGGTGCTGTAAATAACGGGAACTCCTTCGATGATATCTATGCCCTGGACAATACCCTGACTGTTTCCCACTACAAGATCCGCACCGGCACGGACGCTTCTGTGTGCCATTGCCTCCTGTACGATCGAATGCTCCTGTTCCTGTCCGGAAGTCCAGCTGAAGAGCATAATTTTTTTTTCACATCCGATATTTTTTAATTCGCTGATCTTCCTGTCAATTGTTTCCGGATCTTTCAGATATTCATTTTGCGTACATCCGGCAAATCCGAATTTATGCCCTTTGATCGTATATACTGACTGTTCCTGGCTTGTCATGATTCCGGCATATGGTGAAAGCACTTTCAAAGTGTCCTCGATTTTGTCCGAATCAGCTGCCGGAATGCGTTCGTTCTGTATCAGCATCAGTTCAACTGAAGCATTTTCAAAAATCTTTTCCATGCCGGCAGGAGCAAATACTGTTTCTTTTTTCTCCGGATATATATCCGTTTCTTTCTGAAATATACATCCGATATCTACACAGGTCAGATCGTCGCCGGAGAAAATATCCGTCATGTTTTTCAGGATAATATCATATCCGTTCTGTCTGACAAAAGAAGCAAAACTTTCGTTTCTGGAGTTGAATGATCTGATTCCGCCGGGAATCATGCATCCGCCGAATGTAATGACAACCTTGTTCCCGCCTGTTTCTGAAAGGTTTTCCGTAAACTGAAGTGCCTGCGCATCGATTTCGTCTTTATCTGTTCTTTTCAGTTTATTTGCCGTTGCCGTCCGTTCATCCGGATCGTCAAGAATAATGACGCGCGTGTGGTACGGAATGTGTGTAAACAGCCAGTAAGCATTCAGGCCGCCTTCACCCGGTTCCGGCTGGATACGTACGCATGCGTGGGATGCTTTCGTGCCGAGATAGGCCCTTCCGAGAGTAAAATCCTTTTTCTGCTGACCCCAGTCGTAAGGCGTCTGATGAAGCAGATTCCCTCCGTCGTACTGGATGACATAATCATATTTTTTCCCGTTCATGGAAAAATTGACTCTGTGATAACCGGTTAAAAAACATCCTGCGGAAGTTTCCTGATAAAGACTGTTTTTTTCGGCTCTTCCGGTGGAAACAAGCAATGTATCAATGACTTTTCCGTTTCTGAATACGGTCATTGTCTGTTTTTGTTTGTCAATCAGAATTCCGTATTCTCCGTGTGGATATACTGTTTTCAGCCTTGAAAGCGGTACCCAGCCCTCGACATATGAGGCATCCTCATGATTCCACGCGCCAACCAGCGCCCATTCGTTTTCAATCCTGATCACGTTCAGCCCCTGTGACTGTCCGTGAAGCGTACCGAGGAATCGGGCACCGGCATCCGGCTTTTCATAGACTTCCTGATGCTTAAAACTGTCGATATCGACCACTACCGACGGTTTCATCATCATGTCCCAGATTTCCGAATCTGACATTGACCGGTCCGGCATGATTTCACCCGTGACGGCAACCGGTTCAGGATCCGGAGTTGATTCAAGAACACGGAGATCAAATTCATATTTTTCTTCCTGTTTTGAGATTTCATATACGGACAGGATATATTCGCCCGATTCCGGTATTTCTTTCCGGCCTGCAATGGAAGGGAAATCAAGTCTTGCGATCTTTCCGCCTGTTGCGGCGTAAAGGTAGGAATATATCTTTTCAGCGTTTTCCGCTGATCTGATTTCGATTGCAACGGTACCTTTTGTGACGGTTCTGAATTCAAGAAACCAGTTTTCAGCATGGTCAAGGAACAGGTTTTCAGAAGAAGGAAGAGCGTATTGAAGACATTGCGCAGGATATTCGACCGGTGAATCAAAGGAGATTGTCCGGATCTCTCCCGAGTCAGCCGTCAGCTCTGCTGTGACGGTATATGTCTTTTCATATAACTTTTCCCTGTTATAACCGCATCCGTCCCAATGGATCGTAGTCTCGCCTGCCGGGATCTTCTGGATGAGCCTTCTGTATACGCAGATATTGTCATGAATTCTGATTTCAAGCGAACCGGCTTCCGATGTCCTGATCCTGAATGCATTGTCCGCATAAGGATGGATATTTCCGATCCTTTTGATTTCGAAGTTTTCATCCCCGAATGCAATGTGAACGGCACATACAAAAAAGATCATGGCAATGATCAGCAGTACCGGAATCCTTTTTGCTTTCGGGATCATCATGACAGAACTCCTTTTTACTTATTCCTGACTATATTACTTCTTAACGATATCAACCGCAAGTTTTTCCTTTTCAGCTTGACAAAGGAAACGCTCCGCTTTATAATTTTCGATGTTTGTTCGCGGTCGTGGCGGAATCGGCATACGCGCACGTTTGAGGGGCGTGTCCGGCAACGGGTACGGGTTCAAGTCCCGTCGACCGCACACAACGGTTCTGACTTCGGTTCAGAACCGTTTTTTTGCAAATAAATACCGCCGGCCTTTTTCGGACCGGCGGTATTACAGTGGAGATGAGGGGAGTTGAACCCCTGTCCGAAAACCCTTCAGAAGGACTTTCTCCGAGCGCATTCCGTGTTTAAATTTCCTTTGCAGAACGTCCGCGGAAAAACGAAATGCAAAGTAGCTTCATCATTACGGATTTCGCTGCAAAGGTTAGGCGAAACTCGTTCCCTGCATTAATGACGCCGGGAACCTGATCTGCAGGCGGTCAGGGCCGACGCGCGGCATTAAGCCGCGAAAGCGTAA
>CAZUXV010000153.1:0-7116 GCA_964624445.1 uncultured Oscillospiraceae bacterium
CCGGGCCGTTTTTGCATTGTATCAATTTCTCCATGTTTAGGAAGGACATGTATTCGGCAAAATTGAAGGTCCGGGCCACCTGCTTGGACATGTCCGCCTGGATGACGGGAATGTCGTTGGCCGCCTCAAAGAAGAGGTTGTCGTCATCCCCGCCGGAAGAGGCGTAGGTGACGTCCACGGAGGCGATGGACTCCAGCAGCCCGCCGCCGGTGATGACCGGCATATCCCGGGGCCAGTCCGTGCCGGAAAGGGGTTCCAGGATCACGTCGTCCACCTTCTCCAGTTCCTTCATGAGGAAGGTGTAGGAATCGTTCACCGCCAGGCGGCGGGTCCGGATGGGAGGTGTTTTGAGCATGGATTATGATCTCCTTTCACTCTGTTTATAATATGTTCCGCCTGTTGACGACGGCTTCGCAGCAGCCGGACCAGCCGGCCCGCGGGTTGCGGATGCGGACGTTCTCCAGCAGGACCGTGGAGCCGGAAGCGCCGGCGGTGGCCGTCAGCTTGCCGTCGGACTTGCGGATATACAGTTTGCCGCCCCGGGTGCCGGATACGGTGGAAGCCAGCGCGATCGTGCCCCGGACCAGGACCTCCATAAGGTCCCCGGCCTTCCAGGCGCCGGTCTCCCCGTTGTTACCCGCGTCATTAAACTGACCGGTCGGATAGGCGTCCGGGGTCTTGTCCGCCACCCGGACGGCAAAGCCCAGGAAGCCCGCAAACTCCTGGGGCGATTCCAGGTCGAACGGCACGGCGCCGTTCTCGGTCATGAAGACCGGCGCGCCGAAGGGAATATCCGTTTCCGAAGCGTTCCGGACAGAGATTACGATATCGTCCACGGACCGGGTGACGGCACCCGGGTATCCGTATCCGAAGGCGTTCAATACTTTGCCCATCGTTGTTTCTCTCCTTTCCGATCAATTCTTTTTGTAATTTACGTTGCGCTTTTCCATGATTCTCCGGCCCAGGTCCGCGGAGGCGGGCGCCGTCCGCCTGCAGGCGGAAGCCAGGGCAGCGTAAGCGTCCGTTCCGGTGGTTCCGCGGCCGGAGGCGCGGGTACGGCGGAGACGGGCGGCGATATCGCCGGCCATCTTCCGGCGCGCCTTCTTCGGCATCCGGATGAGCACCGGCCGCACAGCCGCCAGGGCCGCCCGCAGCGCGTCGTCCGTCCGGAGGGTTTCCGGCAGCGGGTCTTCCTCCCCGTCTCCCTCTTCCTCCAGGATCACCGAGGCCACGGGTTCCAGGATCTCCTCCATGGCGGCGGACACTTCCTCCGCCATGGGATCCGCGGCTTCCGAAGCCTCCATGGCTTCTTCGACCGCTTCGGCGATCTCCTCGGGGATATCGTCCGCGGCGGAAGGCGTCAGCAGGGCAATGATCTGGTCCAGGCGGGACAGGATGTCGGTCAGGGACGCCTCGTCGATGGCAATCACGGTCTCCGCGTTTTCGACGGCAGGCGTTTCTTCCGGTTCGGCTGCTTCGGCAACGGCTTCGGCCACAGCCTCGGCAGCGGCTACAACCGGTTCCGTTTCCGGTTCGATCATCTCCTCGATGAATTCGGCGACGGTTTCGATATCGCCGTCTTTGGCCATCCGGGCCAGGACTTTGGACAGTGATTTCTTCATGTGTGTGTCTCCTTTCTTTTCAATCGCTTTGTGATCGCGTATCGAAACGCGGGCGCCCGCGCGGCCGGCGTCGACTACCGCCACGTGGTTCCCGCGGATCTTTCGCTGGATATACTGTCCGTTCTCCTCGCACAGCTCATAGGTGTAGCCGCAGGAGATCTCCCGCTTGCCCTCCTCCAGGATGGCGGTGATCAGCCCCGGATCGGTGATGATCAGGTCCGCCAGGAGCAGGTCGGACTCCTCCCCGCTGCCTCGGCGCACGTTGTGGGCGTGGCCTTTCTGCAGGGCGCGGATATTGAAAACATCCACCCCGTCGGGCGGATGATCGTTGGTGACCGGCATCCCCTCAAAGGATGCGACGGTCTCGGGTGAAAATACTTCCTCTTCCGGCCTGCTGACCGGAACCAGGCTGTTCCCGGTCAGCCCGAGCTCAGCCGGCAGATACTCCTGTATGCCCGTGCGTGCCACCGGCACGTTCAGGCATAAAAGGTACCCTTCAGGTTCCCTGCGGGATATATTCTCTGAAAGACGAGTTCCGTAATACTGCAATCTTTTTACCTCCTTATTTTTCAGATATTCCCGGTGCCAGCCCCTTCCGCCGGTGCGTATAAACAGATGGACCCCCATTTCAGGCGCAAACCGCAAAAGAAGGAGCAAGGATAGCGATGACGATCGACGAACTGGAACTGACCCCCGACGAGATCATCCGGATCACCCGGGGCGGAAAAAGATCCCTTTGGGCCAATGTATGCTTCCATCACTTCGTTTCCACCGGGAAACAGCGGGAAGGCCGGTTTTTCTTTCCCCGGACCCGGAAGGAATTTGAGTATCAGTGCGAATACTGCGGCAAGGTGCGATGGTCGGTCTGACCATCCCTTCTTTCTTTGACAAAAGCGCCTCTTTTTCAGTATGATAAAAGCAGCAATGAAACCGCTCGGAATCAGCGGGAAAAGAGGCCGGATATGGATCAGACCGGTACAGTGAAGGTCGCTGTGATCTCGGATACCCACGGGCTCCTGCGCAGGGAGGTCGTGGCGGAGCTCCGGGACTGCACCCACATCATCCATGCGGGCGATATTGTCCGGGAATCGGACCTGGACGAGCTCAGGCTTTACGGCTCGATCTATGCCGTCCGCGGCAACAACGACCTGTGGCAGAACGGTCTCAGCGACCTGGCAGGCGTCCTGTGGTTTCGGATCGCAGGCGTTTCCTTTGTCATGACCCACGACCGGTACGACGTGCCCCGGAACCTGGAAGGCGTCCAGGTTGTGATTTTCGGCCACTCCCACCGCTACAGCGAGGTCTGGTCCGGCGGCAGGCTCTGGCTGAATCCCGGAAGCTGCGGCCGCGCCCGCTTCGGCGGGGATGTGACCATGGCGAAGATGACCCTGCGGAACGGAAAGATCCTGGGCGTACAGCGGATCGACTTTGAGAAAGAAGGCTGACCATGAAGATCCTCGATCAGATCAAAAACCTGCTTTTCGGCAAAAAATCTGAAGAAGCTCCCCAGTCCAAGACCCCGGACCAGTACACCTGGCCGGAGGACCGGGAACAGATCCTCCAGCTGCTGGACAGCGGAGACGATTTCAGGGCCCGCGTAAAGGCGGTCACCCTGCTGCCGTACCCGGAGGAACGGGAGCGGATCATCCGGATCGCGAAGGAAGACCGGGACGACTTCATCCGGGACTACGCGATCGAGATGCTGCGGTATCCCGACGACCGGGACGTGCTGATTGCCCTGGCGGAAAACGAACCCAACTACCGGCTGGTCAAACGCGCCGTGGAAATGCTGCCCTGGCCGGAAGAAAAGGAAGAACTGCTGAAACTTGCCCAGGCGAATAACTATCCGGTGTTCGCCGTAAAGAAGCTGGACAGCACCGTCGATCCGGCCGTCCCGGAAGGGATCGCGCTGAACGCCTTCGACCGGGAGGCGCGGCAGGCCGCCGCGGCGCTCCTGGAATATCCCCGGAGCAGGGACGCACTGGAGCAGTATATCCTGTCGGACGATCCCCTGCTGGACCGCCGGGCCGCCATCGAAAAGCTGCCTTATCCGGAATGCCGGGAAACGCTGATCAAAGCCGCCACGTCCTGCGCCCATGAAATATCCCGGGCTTTCGCCGTCAGCCGGCTGCCCTGGCCGGAGGAAAAAGAACTCCTCGAAGCCCTCGCCCATTCGGAGGAAGAGTGCTTCGCCAAGGCCGCCGCAATGCTGGCCATGGCCAGGAGCGGCGTATGCCCGGTCTGCGGCGGGCATGTCAAAAACTACACGAAGACCGTCTATATGAACGACGATCCCAACGACGTTTCCAAAGAATGCGAAGCCTGCCTGTGTGAAGACTGCCGCTGGGAATGGGTGGCCGACTGAGGAGACGGGATTCCGATCTTCGTATACACGCCCAGCTCCTCTCCCCGGGATTTCAGCTCAGCCAGCGCCTCCTCCCGGGTCAGCAGGCCCGCCTGGAACGCCTGAATCACATCTGAAGAAAGTTTCTGCACCAGCTCCGCCCGTTCGGCGGGGCTGTTTGTCATGACCGGCTCAAAAACAAATTCCAGATCCTCCGGCACATATCCCCAGCAGGAGACCGCCATCACCGGCAGGAGCTTTTCCAGCGCCGGGCGGAGCTGGCGTTCCTGGAGGGAGGCGATCATGTCGTAGTAATTGCGCAGGTCCGATTCGCCGGTGGCGTTCATGCCCTGGGGAGAGCGGCCGAAGAGCTTCGTCGCGGGGATCTCCGCCGCGCCGGCCATATCCATCATGAACTGCTCGTAGACCTCGCTCAGCCCCGCGAAGGAATAGACGTGATTCTCCCAGGCGTCGTCCTTTGACAGCAGCTGGACGCCGAAGGAGGTCCGGAAGCGGTTCTCCATCTGCATGGCGCTGATCACGTCCCGCTTCTGCTGCTCCGTGCCGGAAGCCAGCAGGTCTCCGAAATCCGATATCTTCAGGGTGGTTATGTTGGCCTGGAAAAGCAGCTGGGCGATATTGGCCGAGGCGGCGCTGCGCTTCATCAGTTCCTCCTGGATATGCTCCATCTCGCTGGCGCCCCAGAAGTTTTCGCGGACGGTCTCCGTGTGCGGCAGTTCCCGGCCCACAAAGCGCAGCACCCGGGAATGGTGCAGGATCACGGAGCGGCAGTCCTCCGTATCCAGGTTTACGGTATAGCTGGCCGGCAGGCCGAAATCCGGATCGTCCAGATCGGAGACCAGCTCCGGGGAAGGTTCGATCCCCTGGGCCCGGTCCAGCACCAGCAGGCCCTGGAAACAGTCCGGCAGAAGCAGGTCCGGGCTCAGGGGCTGATCCAGCCGGTCCTCCTCGCCCCGGATTACCATCAGGGCCAGGGATCCGCCGTAAAGCCGGGCCCAGCGCAGGGCGTTGGTAATTTCCTGCTTCACGCTGTGACGGGCTTCCAGGCGGCGCAGGGCGTGGAGATCGGCATCCGGCAGGGCGGCGGAGAGCTTGTACCAGGCCCGGGTCATATCCTCGGAAGGCATATCGATGATCCGCATGGTCAGCCAGGATTCCCGGTACATGGCCGTGAGCAGGTCCGGGTCGGAGGTCAGGCCCGAGCGAACAAAGGTGCCCGCGGTGAACAGCGGGGAGTCGTCTCCCAGAAACGCCGCCGCGTTGGCATAGCCGTCGTTCATAAACGGCGGGCTTTCCGTCCGCTCCCTGATCCGGGTATTTTTATCCATTTGATTCTTTCTCATCAACTGCTTTTTCATTCTGAGTTATGTATATTTCATTATGAATTATCTCCTGAACCTTGTCGCGCGGGTATGGCAGAGATAGCGGAGGGCGTCCATGGCGTGGTCATGGTCCTTGACCGGGCGTTCCTCCCCTTTCCGGCGGGCCTTGTCGTCCCAGACATAGCTGTGGATTTCCCGCAGGAGCGCGGGGCAGCGATTCCGTTCCGCCCGGACCAGGCGGTTTCCGATGAGCACCGCCGTGGTGGCGACGCCCTCCCGGACGTCGTTTTTCGCGTCCAGCACCCGGAAGCCGCGGCTCCGCAGTTCCGCCTTGAAACTGGCGGCGCTGGGATCCACGATGATCTGGATGTTCCGATCCCCTTCCAGGAAGCGCTCCAGGTCGGCGGCGTATTCCGCGTCGGTCTTCTGGCGGCGCCGGACAGCGGAATCCCAGTAATACTCCTTCATGATCCAGAAGGTCTTTCCGTCGTCCCGCACGTCCAGGAAGACGCAGGGATTCACCGTGCCGTAGTCCACGGCGCAGAACCGGCGCATATCCCGGAAGGGAATCTCTTCCTCCCCCCGTTCCTCCGCCAGGAAGGTGTTCGCCCGGTCGTCCCACATGGGATAGACGGCGCCTTCGGCGCTGACCCATTCGCCCAGGATATACTGGCGGTAAAAAACGCCCGAAAAACTTCGGGCGTAACTCTCCCGGATCTGCGGGGAGAGGGTCAGGTTGTCGTCCATGGTGAAGTGAAGCCGGTACAGGCCGATCTCCTCCGCCCGGTCGATGAAATCCGTCTTGAGATAATGGTAAGCCCCGTTCGGGTTGCAGTTGAGGAAGATCCGGCTGCCCTCCACGGAGCAGCGGCCGATCATCTGGTCGATAAAGGAGCGGGGGAACAGGGCCGCCTCGTCGGCATAGGCGCCGGCGGCGGTCATGCCCTGGAGCTTGTCCTGCGCGTTGTCCTTGTCCGCGCCGAACAGGTAATAGCTGTTCCCGCCCACCAGCAGGCGCGCCTCGCCCCGTTTCCATTCCGCCGGGATGCCCAGCGTTTCGAGCATCGCCAGCATGGGACCCAGCACATTGCGCGCCAGCGCGCCGGAGGTGACCCCGGCCAGGATGAAATCCTGCCCCCGGAAACTGTCCAGGCTCCAGAGCAGGAAGGACAGGATCATCGCCACGGTCTTGCCGCTGCGGATGGCGCCGTCCGCCAGGACGATGCGCCTGTCCGCCACCCCCGAGCCGGGCCGCCACCAGTTCAGCAGCTGACGTTGTTTGCGGGAGAAAGGCTGAAACCGGAATCTCATACCCCGCCGCCTTCCTGCTCCGCCTCGGGATACAGCTCCCGCAGTTCCTCCCGCGTGGGCGCCATGGCGGCGCTCAGCGCCCGGATGGCTGCCTCGGCATTCTCCCCGGGATCCTTTCCCGCATCCGGCAGGAAGCGGTTATACTGCTGGGAGATAATCGTGGCGCTCTTCTTCAGCTGGTCGAAGCTGGCCCGGCGGATGGCGATGAGCCCGTCCTGCCGGATCATGGAGAGCATCTCCTTCAGGGAACGGCGGCTGTAGTTTTTCCGGCACCAGGCTTCCAGCTTCCGCTCCGTGGTGCCGACGTAACCGAGAATCTCCTCCGTGGCGCACTGCAGCGCCCCCAGTTCCTCAAACAGTTCCTTTGTCAGTTTCCGGCGCAGGCCGGTCAGTTCGGTGGGTTCGGCAGGCATGCTGTTCCTCCTCTGCTTACGGAATAACAAAAGCTTCGGCTGATGCCGAAGCTTTTGTCTTTCATCTTAAGCGTATCGCGGAG
>CAZUXV010000154.1:0-7115 GCA_964624445.1 uncultured Oscillospiraceae bacterium
TTATCATTCGTGACGGCGTATCTTTTGATTTTTTTAAATCGTTCATATTTCAACCCTGAAAGGGGAAATGTAGTGTTTGCGTTCTGTTTGTTCTGTGAAACACAGCGTTGTAAAAAAATTTCTGAATATATTATAAAAAATTATGGTTACATATGTTTTTCTCCTAAGATCATACAAAGGAAATGGCTTAAAGGCGTTATTCAAGAAGAATATCACGATTTGCTGCCCGGATATGTTTTCCTGTATACAGAGAATCCCCAAATACCGAATTTTCGAATCGATGGGATCATTCGATATCTTGGAAACGGACCGCTGAAAGGGCAGGATCGAGCATTTGCTGAAATGATGTACAAAAGAGATGGCATTATTGGTATTATTCCTTTAATCAGAGAGGGAGAACTGTGCAGGATTAATGATCCTGCATGGGAAGATATTCAGGGTAAAGTGATCAAAATGGATCACGGCAGGAAACGTTGTTGTGTGGAATATGAATTCAATACAATCAGAAGAACGGTTTGGGTAGGGTATGAAATTATTGTAAGAGACCATAGTGCATCCAACAATTGATCTGGAGGCGTATGAGTTTGGAAAACACAAAAAAGAACAGCAGGACGATTCAATTCAGTAAGGGAGATCTTTGGATTGTTCTGCTGGATATTCTCGCTGTCAACGCCGCATACTTTCTGGCGCTAATCGTAAGGTTCTATGTGCACAGCACATTCTATGAATTCATCAATTTCTATTTGGGCGCATACTTAGCGTTCGCACCCTATTATACGGTGATCTGTATTGCTGTGTTTGCACTGTTCCGTCTGTATGGCGGTGTATGGCGATATGCAGGCATCAGTGATATGAACCGAATTGCGCTGGCTAATATCATTACGTGTGTTGTTTATGTAGTAGGGACACTGATTTTTGTCAAGCGCATGCCGATTACTTATTACGCAATCGGTGCATTGTTTCAGTTTATTATGATCTGTCTGATCCGCTTTGCTTACCGAATCATTGTTGTTGAACAGCGTAAAAATTCAAAAAAGAAAGCAGACGCGCTGATTGTAGGGGGAGGAGATGAAGCCCATTACATCATCCGCCTATTGAACAGTGGATTAATCTACCGGCCGGTATGTATTGTGGACAAGGAAAATACGGGTAGGATGGTTGACGGCCTGCCTGTATATCATACGATCAATGCTGCTCTGGACAGCCATAAGGCGGATTGTGTTTTTATAGCCAGTACAACGCTCAGCAATGAGGAAAAAGAAGAGATCCATCAAATCTGCGAGAAACAGAATGTTACAGTCCGGGATTACACCAATTTCTTTACATACACCGAAGAAAACGATTCTTTCTATGACGCCAGGGAGTTGATCCAGGGGCCGGAAGGGGAACACTTCATCTCCTTCAGTCCGCCGGATATTACTGACAGCGAGATCAGCGAAGTTGCCATGACCCTACGTTCCGGATGGATCACGACCGGGCCGAGAACGAAACAGCTTGAACGGCGCCTGGCTGCCTATATTGATACCGGCGACGCAAAGATGGATACTGAACTGAATCCGGACCGCTGGAAGAACCGAGTTGCCTGCCTGAATTCTGCTACCGCCGCCGAAGAACTGAACCTGAGAATCCTGGGTATCCGGGAAGGGGACGAAGTCATCATACCGGCTTACACTTACACAGCTAGCGCTTCTGCTGCCATTCACTGCGGAGCGACAGTTAAGTTTGTAGATATCCAGAAGGATGGCGATCAGAACACCCATATGCCTGAAATGGACTATGATCAGCTGGAGGCAGCGATTACTCCCAAAACAAAAGCGATTATTACAGTTGATCTCGGCGGTATTGTATGCGACTATGACAGGGTTTTTGAGATTGTCAAGGCAAAGAAAGAAATCTTTACGCCTCTGGAATCCGACGGTACGCCACTCGGAGACCTTTCAGCCAGGATCCAGCAACGCATGGGCAGAATTGCAGTGGTTGCGGATTGCGCCCATAGCCTTGGCGCTTCCCGCATATTTCAAGGCGTCAAAACATACTGTGGCGCAATCGCAGACTTCTCTTCCTTCTCTTTCCATGCCGTTAAAAACTTTACGACAGCTGAAGGCGGAGCCAGCACCTGGAAACCGATCTATGGCATTGAAAACAAGGAAATCTACAAGTTCTACCAGCTGCTCTCGCTTCACGGCCAGAGCAAGGACGCCCTTTCCAAAACAAAAGCGGGTTCATGGGAATATGATGTTATCGGCCCGTGGTACAAGTGCAACATGACCGATATCATGGCTGCCATCGGTATCCGTCAGCTGGATCGATATCCGAAACTGCTGGAAAGAAGAAAAGAGATCATAAAAAAATACGATGCCGTTTGCGATGAGCTGGGTATCAGCCATATGATCCATCATACCGAAGGAATGGACAGTTCAAATCATCTATACCTGATCCGTATTCCCAATATCAGTACAGAGGTAAGGAATCTGTTCATTGAGAAAATGTCTGCCAAAGGCGTGGCTACCAACGTTCATTACAAGCCGCTTCCGATGATGACCGCTTACAGATCGATGGGATGGGATATAAAAGATTTCCCAAACACATTCGATTATTATGAAAATCTGGTTTCCCTTCCGCTGCATACCCTGCTGACGGATGAGGATATTGATACTGTATGTGAAGCAATGAAGAACGTGATGTCAGAACTATCTGCGTAAATCAACTTACATATCATTTTGAAGAAAAGGAAATACATCATGTTACTGAAATCCTGGGAAGACCTGCCCGATTTCATGAAAACCGAAGAAGTCAGGCCATATTATGATGCGCTGAAGAAGCATACTGTATCCCTGATTCTGAAAAGGATCTTTGACTTTACGGTTTCCTTGATCCTTCTGCTGATTATCTGGCCGATCCTGCTTATCCTGGCCCTGGCTGTTAAACTGGATTCTTCCGGCCCTGCTTTTTTTAAGCAGGAACGGGTCACAACCTATGGCAAACGATTTAGGATCTGGAAATTCCGGACCATGGTTGCGAATGCCGACAAAATCGGTACCCAAGTTACAGTCAGCAATGATCAAAGAATCACAAAAGTGGGTAAATTTCTGCGTGGCGTCCGGCTGGATGAACTGCCCCAGATCATCAACATTCTGACAGGTGACATGAGCTTTGTTGGGACAAGGCCGGAAGTTGTCAAATATGTAAACGCATATAGGCCGGAGTTTTATGCCACGCTCCTGCTTCCTGCAGGTATAACCAGTGAAGCCAGCATTCGTTATAAGGATGAGTATGAACTGCTGGATAAAGCAGAAGATGTGGACAAAGTGTACATTGAACAGGTTTTACCTGACAAAATGAAATGGAACCTGAATTCAATAGAAAGGTTCTCTTTTACCCGAGAATTGTTAACAATGGTTCGGACGGTTCTTGCAGTTTTGGGAAAGGATTATAACTGATGAACATACGGGAATTAAAACCTGAAGATGAAAACCTGATAGATATAATTGCAAATCTTCATCAGCGAGCCTTCCCTGAATTCTTTCTGACACAACTCGGGCGGCAGTTTCTTAAAACGCTGTACAAAGGATATCTGGATGACGCAGACTCGGGGATCATTATTGCAGAAGATCAAGGAACTATAAAGGGCTTTATTGCTTATTCCAATGATTATCCACGGTTTTACAAGGGACTGATCAAAACAAAGATCATTCAATTCGCCTGGTGTTCATTTCTGGCTGCAATCCGTCATCCTTCATTTGCAAAACGTTTGTTTGGCGCATTTAAGAAAAGCGAATCCGTTGAAAAAAGAGAGCGGTATGTTGAACTTGCTTCCATCTGCACAGATCCTGATGCGGAAGGGCAGGGAATCGGTACAGCATTGATCAATCATCTGAAATCGATGGTGGATTTCGATAAGTATATATATATCAGCCTGGAAACAGATGCGGAGGATAATGAGAAAGTAAATTGTTTTTATATTAAAAACGGATTCCGGAAAGAGTGTGAGTATATTACGGCAGAAGGACGAAAAATGAACGAATACCGCTACTACAATGATGAGCAGAAGGGTTGAAAATGAAACGCAGAATATGTATTGTTTGCCATTATGCACAGGAGCCTCCGTACAACACAATGTTGCGCTATCACAATTGGGGAAAAGAACTGGTTAAGCGCGGTCATGATGTTACAATTATAGCGGCAAGCACTTTGCACAATACGAATATAGATGTTGCGGAAGAAACGGGAAAGACAGAGACTGAATGCTGCGGGATTCGATATGTATATATTAAAACTCCGAGATATACTGGAAACGGTTTGGCAAGAATCAAGAACATGTTGGCGTTTTGCTTTGGAATACCCCAATATGCTCGTTTGTGCAAAAAACCGGATGTAGTAATAACATGTGAAGCTTACCTGTATCCCTTTGTGAAGCACGGTTTCAAAAAAACGCCCATTATTACCGATACAGTAGATCTGTGGCCTGAGAGCATCATTGAATATGCAGGTTTTTCAAAGAGAAATCCAATTGTACGGACTCTTTATCATCTTGAAAAACAAGCATATCTCAAAAGCAACGCTTTAATTTTTTCTATTGAGGGTGGAACAGACTATCTGAAAGAACAAAAATAATATAGTCAAATCGATATGAAAAAGGTTTTTCATATCAATATGGGTTGCGATATAGAACAATGCGATAAAAACCTAAAAAACAGCTGGGACAACTTGCCATGGGATATGAGCAAAACGAATATTGTCTATTGTGGATCTGTTCGTAAAGCAAATCAAGTCAGGACACTTTGTGAAGCAGCGCAGAAACTCCCACAGAACGTTATGCTACATATATATGGCAATGGTGACGAACAGGAAGAGCTGGAAGCATTTGTAAAAGAAAAGGCCATAACAAATGTTCACTTCTATGGGAGAATTGAAAAAAGCAAGATACCGTTTATTCTTTCTCATTCAACAGCAAATATTCTTACATACAAACAGGTGGATTTAATGAAATACGGCGGAAGCTATCAAAAGATGTTTGACTATTTTGCCAGTGGAAAACCCATTATTTGCAACGCCAGAATCGGATATAATCTGATTGAGAGATATCACTGCGGTATTGTGACTGATGATCAGACTGCAGACTCGTTTAGTAAAGCTGTTAACTGTCTTCTTTCACTATCTCCGGAAGAACTTGAAATAATGGGGAAAAACAGCAGGATGGTCGCAGAAATGTATGATCAACCAATCTTAGTTGATAAACTTGAACAAGTGATTGATTATGTACTGAGGTAAAATAATGAACATTCTCATTATCACACAACTGTATCCACAGCCGGATGATGAAGGGGCAAACAAACCCACTCATACCGTCGAATACTTCGCAAAAGAATGGGTCAAGATCGGACACAAGGTTGTTGTTGCTCATTGCTCCAGTAAATTTCCAATTGTATTCTATTTTATTCCATCTACAATCAAAAACAAACTAGCAGTTAAAACATCTAATATTTTTCCTGGTCTGAAATCCCGAAGGAAACTGATCAGGACAGAGTATGGGATTGATATTTATCGATATCCGATGCTGAAGATGATGCCTGGATATGGGTATTCTGACAGAACTATGCATAACCAAGCGGACCAGATTATCAAGGATCTGGAAAAAAAGCATTTTACTCCTGATCTTATTGCCGGACACTTTGCGAATCCAAGCACAGAACTGGTAGCTATATTAGCTCAATATTATAACGCAAAATCATCGATTGTTTTTCATGGAGACTGTAATGAAAGGAACTTGGAACGATATAAATTAGCAGAATTAACAAAAAAAATCGGAGCCATTGGCGCAAGATCCAAGCCTGAGTCAGAGCAAATAAAAAGGCTATTGTCAATGAATACAACTCCTTTCGTTTGCTGCTCCGGTGCTCCGAATGATGCAGTATCATCTGCCGAAACCATATGTAAGAAACATGACTATAGTAAAGGGACGCATTACATTTGGGCTGGAAGCATGATCAGACGTAAAAATCTGAATGAAGTGATGAAAGCATTCTCTGAAGCGGCTGATACAGAAGATACGCTCGAAATTATCGGAAGCGGTCCGGAAGAGAGCTCTTTTCGAGAAACTGCTGAACAACTGAACGCTAAACACCAAATTCATTTTTCGGGACGCCTTCCTCGTAATGAAGTGCTGGCCCATATGAAAAACGCTCAGATTTTTACACTGATAAGCCATCATGAAGTGTTTGGCATGGTTTATATCGAAGCTATGCTCCAGGGATGCCTTGTAATAGCCTCAAAGGGTGAAGGCTTTGATGGTATCATCATAGACGGTGTAAACGGTTTTATCTGTGAACCCGGCAATGAAAAAATGCTTGCTCAAATATATAAACGAATCCAGAAAATGTCTATTGAAGAGAGAAACAAAATCGGTCAAGCTGCCATTGATACTGCTATTCATTATTCAGAAAGGGAAGTTGCTGAACGTTATCTGAATGATATTCTCAGTAACCAGGGAAAAAGATGATGAAAATCCCCTTTGCATCATTCCTGCCGATGGAACGTGAAATCGGTGATGAACTGCAAGAAGCTTTTACTCGTGTGCTTTCCCGAAGCTGGTATATTGGCGGACCTGAGGACGCAGCATTTGAAAAGGCTTTTGCTGAATACTGTGGAACAAAATATTGTGTTGGCGTTGGAAACGGTCTGGATGCCCTTATGCTTGCCATAAAAGCAAAAGGCATAGGAAAAGGTGATGAAGTAATTGTGCCTTCCAATACATATATTGCTACAGCACTCGCGGTAACCTATACAGGCGCAACTCCTGTATTTGTGGAACCTGATATCCAAACTTTCAATATTGATCCCAAACGAATTGAAGAAAAGATTACATCCAATACGAAGGCCATTATGCCGGTGCACCTGTATGGCCAAGCATGTGATATGGATCCAATCATAGCAATAGCCAGGAAGCATAACCTTTACGTAATTGAGGACTGTGCCCAAGCCCATGGAGCAACATACAAGGGGAGAAAGGTGGGTACATTCGGTGATGCTGCCGGTTTCAGTTTTTATCCGGGCAAAAACCTTGGCGCATTAGGGGATGCCGGTGCCGTTGTCACAAATGATAAAAAATTGGCTGA
>CAZUXV010000155.1:0-7059 GCA_964624445.1 uncultured Oscillospiraceae bacterium
ACGGACAGCAACGAGACCACGGTCCGGATCCTGTTTGACCTGACGGACACGATTTTTGACGTGCGGGACCGGATGAACGCCGCGGTGGAACAGAGCCGGGCTACGGAAGACGGGGACTTTGTGATCCGTCTGGCCCGGGCGGTGCTGTCTATCCCCGGTCTGGCCACGCTGATCGTAGCGGTGGTGAAACTGCTGGACCGCTACGGAATCGCTCCCAAGGTGCTGATCCGGGAACTGCCTTTTTACAGCGGCATGTTCATCACCAACAACGGGTCCATCGGCCTGCATCATCCCTTCCATCATATCTATAACTTCGGCGACGTGAGCCTGTTCATCGGTATGGGCAGCATCCTGAAGGAAGCGACCGTGGAGGACGGCAAAGCCCGGATGAAGCGGTGGCTGCCGCTGGGCATGACGGCGGACGAGCGGGTCTGCTCCGGGGCGCATTACGCCGCGTTCTTCTTCGACGTGCTGCGGCTGCTGGAGCATCCGGAAGAATTGGAGACCCCGCCGGAGAAGGTACGGTTTGAGCAGGGCGTCGAATATCATGTACCGAAAATCAAGAAGAATTAATCCGATAACATAGGAATGATAGATTAACCGTGGACATCAATAAACAGGACAAAAAGAAAAAGCATATCTGGACAGCGCTGTTTGTGCTGATCAACATCGCGGTGATCGCGGCGACGGCGATCAACGAGTTTTCAGGAAAGCCGGCGGGAGCCATCGGACTGCGCTTTACGAAACGGGCGCTGTTTTACCTGGGCTGCACCGGGCTGTGCCTGGTGGTTTTGCTCTGCGCGGAAACGCTGAAATACATGCTGATGATGCGCTCCCTGAAGGAGAAGGTTTCGCTGCGCGTCGCCTTCGAGACAGCCGCGCTGGGGAAGTATTACGACTGCATCACACCCTCCGGCGCGGGCGGACAGCCTTTCCAGATCATGTGGCTGCATAAGCACGGGTATTCCGACGGCGCGTCCTCGGCGATGACGATCACCGGATACGTCACGATGCAGGCGGGGTTCATCCTGCTGGCGCTGTATGTATTCGTCGCCTGGCGCTCGGTGGAACTGGAGGCGATCCGGTTTACCGCCTATTTCGGCCTGCTGCTCTTTTCGCTGATCCCGTGCCTGCTGGTTCTGTTTTCCGTGATGCCGAAGACGGTGAAGAAGATCGTTTCCGCCGTGATCCGCCTGTGCGGCCGGATCCGCCTGGTCAAGGATCCGGAGGAGAGCACGGCCAGGGTGATGGAAATGCTGGACAGCTATCACAGCAGCCTGGCCGTGATCGCGAAGGACAAGCTGACGATGGCCTGCCTGATGGTTCTGTCGCTGATCTACCGGATCGCGCTGTGCAGCATGCCGTTTTTTGTGCTGAAAATGTTCGGAGCGTCGGTGAATTTCTTCCATATTTTCGCCAGTACGATCTATATCTACGCGACGATCTGCCTGGTGCCGACGCCGGGAAACGCCGGTGCGGCGGAAGGCGCGTTCTATCTCGTGTTCTCCGCGATGCGGTCGGACGGCGTGTTCTGGGCGATGCTGATCTGGCGGATCTTCTGCCATTATTCCTTCATCATCATCGGCGCTGTGATCTACGGCGTAAACGCGCTGTGCGGAAGACGCCGGGGAGGGAAGCAGGATGAGTGAACCGCTTGCCCTTCACCCGATCGAGTTCATCGACAACTATTTTCCGGTGATCGACGGCGTGACGGAAACCGTGCATGAATATGCCCGGCATATGAAAAACGCCACGGTGGTCTGCCCTGCGATGGAAAGCCATTACCTGCAGAAGCACGATTTCCCGTATCCGGTGCTGACGTCCATGACGGCCCGGGTGCCTTTTTCCCGGTACACCAGCGCGGTGCCGCAGATGGACCGGAAGCTGGAAACGGAGATCGCGCAGGCGAAGCCGGATATCTTCCACCTTCACAGTCCCTCGCTGCTGGGGAAATACGCGGTGAGCCTTGGAAAGAAGATGAAGGTCCCGGTGGTGGCAACCTTCCATTCCAAATACTACGACGCAATCTATGAATTCACGAAAAGCAAAGCCATCTCGAAGATGGTCACCGGGCAGATTGTGAAACTGTATGAGAGCTGCGACGAGGTATGGGCCTGTTCGGAAGAGACCGGGGAAACGCTCCGGTCCTACGGATACACGAAACCCTATCACGTGATGCCGAACGGAACGGACGTCTCCGTTCCGGATAATCTGCAGGAACTGAAAGAACTCGCGGCTGAAACTTTCCGGATTCCGCAGGGGAAGCATGTGCTGCTGTTCGTGGGCCAGCAGATCTGGTACAAGAACCAGAAGCTGATCCTGGATTCCCTCCGGCTGCTGTGCGACCGGGGAGAGGACTGGTTCCTGGTCATGGCCGGGAGCGGGAAGGACGAGAAGGAGATCGAACAGTACGCGGCGAACCTGAACCTGGCGGACAAGGTGCTGTTTACCGGGCTGATCCGGGACCGGGATCTGCTCCGAGGCGTTTACCTGAACGCGGACCTGCTGTTCTTCCCGTCGGTATTTGACAACGCGCCGCTGGTGCTGCGGGAAGCGGCGGTGCTGGGCATTCCGACGCTGGCAACGGCGGGATCGAACGCGGCCGGCGCGATCCGGAAGAATGTGAACGGGTTTACGGCGGTTGACACTCCGAAGGATATGAGTGAGGAGATCCAAAGGATCTTTTCGGAAGAAGATATTCAAAAAATCGGACAGTGCGCACGGGAGACGATCCCGCTGTCATGGGAGAAGCTGGTACCGATGGTGATGGAACGGTATCAGACGGTGATTAATGAATTCAAAATCAGGGGATGAAGACGTATGGAGAATGAAAAGAAAACCAAAGACCGCAGCGAGCTGATCCGGACGGTGAAGTTCGTGCTGTTTTCCATATCCGCGGGAGCGATCGAGCTCGGTTCGTTCACGGTTATGTATGAGGTGCTGCACTGGGAATACTGGGTGGCGTACCTGATCGCGCTGGTGCTTTCCGTGGTGTGGAACTTTACGCTGAACCGGGAGTTTACCTTCCGTTCCGCAACCAACGTACCCATCGCCATGCTGAAGGTGGCGGCCTATTACGCGGTCTTTACCCCGGTTACGACGCTCCTGGGGAAATACCTGGAGGGAATCTGCGGCTGGGACGGGATGGTCGTGACGATCCTGAACATGGTGCTTAATTTTGTGACGGAATACCTGTATCAGCGGATCTTCGTTTTCGGAAAATCCATCGATACGAACGAGCGGGCCCGGGCGAAAGGACAAGAGTGACTGATGCAACCGACTGTCAAAGCAAACATGGGCAAGGACAGCCCGAAGTTTTACCGCCTGATCTACCGGATTATCTGGGCGGTCTCCCCGAAATACACGCTGCACGGTACGGAAAACCTGCCGGATGAGCCCTGTGTGCTCGTCGGGAACCACTGCCAGATGTACGGGCCCATCGCCTCGGAACTGTATCTGGAGCGGCCCCATTACATCTGGTGCATCGGCGAGATGATGAACCGGAAGGAAGTGCCGGCCTACGCGTTTCAGGATTTCTGGTCCATGAAACCCAAAGCGGTCCGCTGGTTCTACAAACTACTGAGCTATGTGATCGCCCCGCTGGCGGAATATGTTTTTACCAACGCCCACACAATCCCGGTCAGGCATGACGCGCGGGTGATGACGACGTTCCGCGCGTCCATCGAAAAACTGAACGCGGGCGCGGATATCGTGATCTTTCCGGAAAAGGCGGAAGCATATAACGGGATCCTATGGCAGCTTCAGGAGCACTTCGTCGACCTGGCAAAGCTGTATCACCGCAGGACCGGGAAGGTCGTCTGCTTCGTGCCGACGTATGCCGCGCCGCGGCTGAGCGGCATCCATTTTGGAAAGCCGGTCCGGTATAATCCGGAGGCGCCGGAGGACGAAGAGCGGGCGCGGATCTGCGGGGCACTGCTGGAAGCAATCTCCGACCTGGCTTCCGCCCTGCCGGAACATACAGTGGTACCGTATATCAATATCCCGAAAAACAAATACCCGAAGAACACGGACAGAAAAGCAGCCTCAGCATGACGCTGAGGCTGTCGGTTTTCCGGTCAGGGATGAAGCGTATCGTGCATCCGGGTGATCATGGGCCAGTCGTTATCGATGCTGTCGCCGTGCACTTCCCAGACGATCAGGCCGCCCAGGCCGTGTTCGTTGATATAATCCAGTTTCGCCTGCAGGGAGGCGGCGCTGTCATAGGTATAGAAGGCCAGATAATCTGAACTGGCGGGATCGTCGTTCCACAGCCAGCCGGCTTCCTTCTGCTCATCGTAGCCCATATGCCAGCCGGGGGTTCCTTCCGGTACGGCGGCCTGCTCCAGGGGGAGCAGATCATGCCAGGTCAGGTCGTCGATGGGTGTCGCGGCGGCGCCGACCGTATCCTGCGCAGGCTCGCTCATCTTCCAGCCGTGGCAGTAAAGCGGAGACCCGATGGCGATCTTCTCCGCCGGCACGCCCTGGTCCAGCAGATAATTGACGGCCGTTTCTGCTGAGTTTTCTCCGAGCAGCGCCGTATGGTGGCCGGTGACTTCTTCCCAGGGACCTGCCATGTCGTAGGTCATCAGGTTGATCCGGTCCACATAGGGGTGCAGGGAAGCATAGTCCTGCATGGAGAGGGAATAGCCGACGGAGGCGCCGGCGCAGACGGTCAGGATCTTGTTTCCGGCTCCGAAGTGTTCATCCAGCGCTTCGCGTAGCTCCTTCAGCAGCAGGGTATAGTTGGTCCGGTCGTCGCCCATGACCGGATTTCCCTCGTCGCTTTCATCCTCGGGATCCCGGGCCACACCGGGGTATTCCCAGTCGATATCCAGGCCGGAGAGGAAAGGATAAGCGTCCAGGGTTTCCAGGCAGCTTTGGATAAAGGAGCCGCGGCTTTCTGTGGTCAGCGCCATCTCGGAGAAATGGCCGGAATCCGTCCAGCCGCCGATGGAGAGCAGGATCTTTGTGTCGGGATACTTTTCCGCGCATTCCGCGTATTGGGGAAAATGGGCTACGGGGTTGTCCGGATCCGTGTCCGCCCAGGGATCGGTGGAGACGACGGCAAGGCCGCCGTCCTGCGGGACGACTTCCCAGAAGGCATGGTTGACGCAGTCCAGCCGGTCCCACGGCAGGCCGTTCACATCGCAGCGGCTGTCGGAATAGATGTTCCAGTTGGGGAAATAGACCGTCACACCGGGCTCCTCCTTCCGCGATTCAGCAAAGGCAGCACTCAGGAAAAAAGTGAAAACCAGGGCGGCAGTCAGGAGTACGCAAAGAAGTTTTTTCATTTCAAACCCTCCGTGTGTATTGAATTTCCCCTCTTCAGGCTGATTCTATCACACATGGCGGGAAATGCCGTTGCATCCGCTTGCGCTGTTTTTGACTGCCCTTGTGCTGTTGCATCATACCATACAAAAGAGCCGGAGAAAAGAGAAAACGCTGTGTTGAAAACAACACAGCGCCTTTTGATTGATTCTGCGGGTCAGCAAACCCTGAAGAGGACTACGCGGTACTCCCGGTTCACGATGTCGGGGGTGAGCAGGAAGGTATATTCATCTCCGCTGGCGACGGCGAACCAGCCGCTGCCGTCGTTGGCTTCCCATACCAGGCGGTAGTCCATGTCCGTGCCGGATACCCGGGCAACCAGAGTCACATCCCGGTCGTAGCAGATTTCGCTGTTCTTCAGCTCAATATCCACGGTGCCGGTGAACTCGATTCTTTCGTAAGTGTCAGGGCTTTTGAATATCTCCAGCAGTTCCCCGGATACCGAACCGACCTCATCGTCGTCAAATTCGTAAAGTGCATCTTCAGACGTCTTTTCGTCGGTATCCGCTTCAGGTTCCTCTTCGGTTTCCGGTTCAGCTTCCGGTTCGGAATCTTTTTCCGTTTCTTCTTCCGAAATCTCTGCGGGATCAACTTCCGCCGCAGGTTCTTCTTCCGGAACTTCCGCGGGGGCGGGCTCGGCTGCGGGATCCTCTTCCGGAATGTCCGCCGGTTCGGACGTCTCGGCTGATTCTTCTTCCGGAACGTCCGCAGGATCCGTTTCAGGCGTCGCTGCGGGTTCGGCTGCAATCATTACGGATTCCATCCCGGTTTCAGGATTATATTCCCGGTCCGCCACAGTGTTCACTGCAGCTGTGTCCGCCGCATAGACCATCGGGAACGAACACAGCAGCATGATCAGAACCAGCAGTGCTGCAAGCAGCCTGCCTCCTTTGTTATTCCTACGCATGGTTGGTTCCCTCCTTTCAAATCGCGGTTCTGATTCCGCTTCACTCTTTTATACGCCGGTACCGGCTGGATGACAGTGAAGCGGCGTTACGATGATCCCTCATCGTAATAAAAGCTTATCATCAGCTGAAAACGGAATACAGGATCATCTCCGACGGATATGGCCGGTTATTATCCCTTCGGAAGAAAAATAAAAAACACCCGCCGGAGGCATCAGCAGTTTACCAGATCTGCCAGAACGTTGACTTTGGATTTTGCATACGATAAACTTTGAGTTATCGGAACATCAGAATGACAACAGGCCGTAAACAGAATGTCGAAAGAGGCGATACCGGCAATGAGAGAGCTGTTTCGTTTGGACCGGCAAAACTACAATCCCGAAGGCAAAGTGTACAGAAGACCGTCGGCAAGGACTGTTATCCTGAAGGACGGGAAAGTGCTGCTCAATTATGTGTCAAAGTATAATTGCTATGAGTTTCCGGGTGGAGGGATCGAAGCGGGGGAGACGCCGGAATGTGCACTGCAGCGGGAAGTGACCGAGGAGACAGGGCGGATTGTGGTTCCGGAATCCGTCAGGGAATTCGGAATCGTGATCAGAAGGCAGCAGGACAGCATGGATCCGGACGGTATATTCGAACAGGAGAATTACTATTTTTTCTGCGATGTTACCGATGAATGCGTTCCGAGAAAACCGGACGAGCACGAGATTCAGGACGGGGCGGAACCGGTCTGGGTCGAATCGCTGGCAATTCCGGTCCATCGGAATCGCAGGGCTTTTGAACGGTTCGGCGAGCCGTTTATCCAGCGGGAACTGCGCGTGATGGA
>CAZUXV010000156.1:0-6903 GCA_964624445.1 uncultured Oscillospiraceae bacterium
GCCGAGCCATTCACCGAACTTCTTGGCGGAAGCCTGGTCGCTCATGTCGACGGAGAGCTGGCCGGCTCCCTGCACATAGGAGACGTTTCCGTCGACGCAGTAGATATACGTCGTCATGGCGCCGTCTTCAGAAACGGCGGAGTAGATGTCAAAGCCGTTCCCGCTTTCGGGGGCGTCGTTCCAGTTGAAGGTATAGCCGGCAGCCTGGGTCATCAGGGTGAAGTAGGATTTGAACAATTCATAGGAGCAGCCGGTGGGCGTGCCGGGCGTGAGCTCGAGGGTGCTCGCGAAAGCCAGACCGGCAGTCAGGATCATGGTCAGGGCCAGAAACAGGGCAAGGATCTTTTTCATTTTTCTCTTCCTCCGTTTTTTCCGGGATGCTTCCCGGCGTCTGAAGATACTATAGCATAAAACCGGAAGGATTCAAACGATGAATTTTATTGCAAAGCGGTACGGTCCATGATATAGTCAGATCAGCATCAGAAAAGCCTGAGAAGAAAGGTGAATCATATTATGAAAAAAGCAACCATGATCCTGGATAAAGACTTTGCCGTGGGGAAGATCGACCCGCGGATCTACGGTTCCTTTATCGAGCACCTGGGCCGCGCGGTATACGGCGGCATCTATGAGCCCGGCCATCCCACGGCGGACAAAAACGGCTTCCGGCAGGACGTGATCGACATGGTCCGGAAACTGGGCGTGCCGGTGGTGCGGTATCCCGGCGGCAACTTCGTTTCCGGTTTCAACTGGGAAGATTCCGTGGGCCCCCGGGACCAGCGGCCGAAGCGGCTGGACCTGGCCTGGATGACCACGGAGACCAACGAGGTGGGCCTGCATGAGTTCTGCGAATGGGCGAAGAAGGCCGACACCGAGGTCATGTACGCGGTGAACCTGGGCACCCGGGGCGCGGACGCGGCGCGGAACGTGGTGGAATACGCCAACCACAAGGGCGGCAGCTACTGGAGCGACCTGCGCATCAAAAACGGGGCGAAGAACCCGCTGGGCATCAAGCTCTGGTGCCTGGGCAACGAGATGGACGGCCCCTGGCAGATGGGCGCCAAGACCGCCTATGAATACGGCCGGACCGCCAACGAAGCCGCCAAGATGATGAAGTGGGTGGACCCCACCATCGAGCTGGTGGCCTGCGGCAGCTGCGGCCATGACATGCCCACCTACGGCGCCTGGGAATACGAGGTGCTGAGCGAGTGCTACGATAACGTGGACTATGTGTCCCTGCACCGGTATTACGGCAACCCCACCGGGGACACTCCCGGCTTCCTGGCCCGGAGCATGGACCTGGACGACTTCATCCGGGAGGTCGTGGCCCTGTGCGACGCCGTGGGCGCGAAGAAGCACGCGAAGAAAAAGCTGAACCTGTCCTTTGACGAGTGGAACGTCTGGTACCATTCCAACGAGCAGGACAAGGAAGTCTGGAAGGCGGACAAGTGGGGCCGGGCCCTGCCGCTGCTGGAGGACGTGTATAACTTTGAGGACGCGCTGCTGGCCGGCGCCATCCTGATCACCTTCCTCAAGAACGCGGACCGGGTGAAGGTGGCCTGCCTGGCCCAGCTGGTGAACGTCATCGCGCCGATCATGACCCGGAACGGGGGCGGCGTGTGGGCCCAGACGATCTTCTACCCGATGATGCACGCGTCGAAGTACGGCCGGGGCACGTCGCTCAAGCCCATCGTGACCTCCCCCGTGTATGACTGCAAGGACTTCGAGAAGGTGCCGCTGGTGGATGCCGCGGCGACCCTGGGGGACGACGGCAGCCTGACCATCTTCGCGGTGAACCGGAGCATGGACAGCGACATCCAGCTGGAATGCGACCTGCGGGCCTTCGGGGAGCTGAAGCCCGTGGAGCACATCGTGCTGCACAACGACGACGTGAAGGCCGTGAACACGGAAGCGGAGCCGGAGAAGGTGGCCCCGGTGAAGGGCCGCAACGGCAAGGTGGACGGCGGAAAGATGACCGTGAAGCTGCCGGCGCTCTCCTGGAACGTAATCCGGCTGGGAAAATAACGCAATGAATGATTCTTTGGTAATCTCCGTAAGCAGAAAGACAAGACCGAGTGAGACGCTCCTGCGCCGCCTGATGGCGGCGCTGGGCGTTCTTTTCCTTTTGGCCGGCATTATGCTCTCCACCGCGTTTATGCTGCCGTGCTTCCTGACGGTCCTGTGCTATTACTGGTACCGTCACGCCTCCAAGCGGGAATATGAGTATACCCTGGAGGATGATACGCTGAAGATCGACCGCGTCAGCGACCGGGGGCGGAACCGCCTGTATGAAATTCCGTTTGACCGGATCATCCTGCTGTGCGAACCGGACGCGCCGGAGGCCATGCCCTACAAAAAGGGCGGCACGGTGCAGGTGGTGAAGGAGGACTATACCTCATACCGGGAGGATGTTCCTTACTATACCGTGATCGTCCGGGACGAACCGAAACCGCTGAAACTGCTGCTGGACCTGACCCCGGAAGCGATCCGCATGATCCGCCGCCGGAAGCCGGACGCGGTCCGGCTGACAGGTACAGGCTGGGAAAAACTTTCACCAAATGTTACAAACAATTAATGGACATTCGTTGACAAGCGGACAAATTCTCTGTTACAATGGTCATAGAGTACAAGCCTGAATAATCAGTATCCCTTTTGTTCACTGCGGTTTCAACAGCCTGAAAGACGGCTGGAGAGATAGATATGAAAGGAGAATGATATCCTATGACCAAGAAACTCGTTGCCCTGTTTATTTCGCTGTGCCTGCTGCTCGGCGTGGCTTCCGCTATGGGCGAGAAGCTGACCGTGACCGCGTGGGACGCCAACTTCAACGGAAACGCGCTGCAAGCGGCCGCGGATGACTACAAAGCCAACGTGGATCCCGATTTTGAGCTGGAGATCAATATCGTCAGCGGTTCCAGCGACGTCGAGAACGACATCACCAATGCCGGTTCCTCCGGCGACTACAGCCTGCTGAGCGATATCGTGCTCTTCCAGGACCGTTACATCAAGAACTTCGTTGAGAACTATCCGGACGCCTGGGTGAACCTGGACGGCGCGGAGATCAACTGGGACGATATCACCGCTGTCAAGCAGAGCTATTCCACGATTGACGGCGTGCATTACGGCGTGCCGGTGGACAATGGCACCGCCATCATGGCCTACCGTGTGGACCTGCTGGAAGAAGCCGGCTACACCATCGACGACATGAAGGGCATCACCTGGGAGAAATTCCTGGAAGTCGGCAAAGCCGTGTATGAGAAGACCGGCAAGGCCCTGCTCTCCATGGACGGCAGCGGCAACGACCTGCCCTACATGATGCTGCAGGCGGAAGGCGTCAGCCTCTGGAAGGACGGCAGGCCCTTCATCGTCGGCAATGAGAAGCTCAAGAGAGTGGTTGAACTGCTGATCGAAATGGAGAAAGAGCATGTGCTGATCCTGGCCAACGACTGGACCGGCTATACCAATGAGACGATCATGCAGGACCAGGTGGCCGGCGTGCTGAACGGCAACTGGATCATCCCCACCATGACGCAGGTGGAAGCCAATGCCGGCAAGTGGCAGATCACTTCCATGCCCACCCTGGACGGCGGCGAAGGCTTTGCCACCAACGGCGGATCCTCCCTGTACATCACCGGCAACTGCAAGAATGTGGACCTGGCCAAGAAGTTCCTGGCCTACACCTTCGGCGGTTCCAAGCAGACCTATGACGAAGCGCTCCGCAAGGGCGGCGTGGTCACCTGCTGCATCAGCGCCGGCCAGTCTGAAGTCTACGGCGAAGGCGTTCCGTTCTTCAACAACCAGCCCGTTTATACGGATATCGTTGCAATGGGCGCCAAGATCATCCCGGTCGAGGAGAGCCCCTTCCACTACGTGCTGCGCGGATACCTGGGTGTAGCCATGCAGCAGATCAAGGACGGCGCGGACATTGACACGGCGCTGAAAGAAGCTGAAGACGCCACGGTCTTCTACATGGAAGGCATGGGATACTGATCCCGCGTGAGCCTCTGACAATGTCCTGAAAACCCGGCAGGGAACCGGAACCATCCGGTTCCCTGCTTCTGATTCCGATATCCGACAATGGGAGGACAAGCCCCGATGAAAAAGAAACAAGGCTTCGGGCTTCTGACGAAACAGAAGGCGGCCGGCTGGGGATTCCTGGCTCCGGCCAGCCTGCTGATCTTCATCATGAGCTTCTATCCCATGGTGAAGGCGTTCATCACGTCCCTTCAGACCGGCCCCGCGGCCAAGCTGGCCTGGGCGGAACCGATCTTCAAGAACTACACCCGCATGGTCAACGACAAGGTGTTCCTGACCGCCATGGGCAACACCTTCCTGTATCTGCTGATCCAGGTGCCGATCATGCTGATCCTGGCCATTCTGCTGGCCCAGCTGCTGAACAACAAGGACCTGAAGTTCCGCGGCCTTTTCAGGACGCTGATCTTCCTGCCCTGCGCGACAGCGCTGGTTTCCTACTCCCTGATCTTCAAAACGCTGTTTGCCAACGAGGGCCTGATCAACAGCTTCCTCAAGGGCCTGGGGATCATCCAGGAGAACGTCAACTGGCTCGGCCAGTCCGATACGGCGAAGGCGGTCATCATCATCGCCCTGCTCTGGCGCTGGACCGGCTACAATATGGTCTTCTTCCTGGCCGGCCTGCAGAACATCGAGTATTCGGTGTATGAAGCGGCCAACATCGACGGCGCCAGCGGCTGGAAAACCTTCTGGCATATCACGGTGCCGCTGCTGCGGCCTGTCATCGTGATGACGGGCATCATGTCCATCAACGGTACGCTGCAGCTGTTCGATGAATCGGTCAACCTGACCAACGGCGGCCCGGCGAACGCGACGATCACCATGTCGCACTACATCTACAACAACGCGCTGGGACAGGGCGTTGCCAACTTCGGCTACGCGTCCGCCCTGTCTTTCATCGTGTTCATCATGGTGGCCATCCTGGCGTTTATCAACCTGAAAGTAGGTGATACGCGTGACTGAGAGAACGAGCAGGAAACCGGCGGTTTCCCATATCCAGCGGAAACTGATCCCGAGCTACATTTTCCTCACGATCATGTCGCTGATTTCCGTCTTCCCGCTGTACTGGATGTTCACCGCGGCCACCAACACCTCCCTGGAGGTGGCGCAGGGCAAGATCTGGTTCGGTTCAAACCTGGCGGAGAACTACAGGAACCTGATTGAAGGACAGAACCTCTGGCAGGCTATGGGCAACTCTTTCTTCTACGCGTTCGTCCAGACCCTGTCGACCCTGCTGATCTGTTCGCTGGCCGGATACGGCTTTGAACTGTATCACGACAAGGGGAAGGACAAGCTGTTTGCGGTGCTGCTGCTGGCCATGATGGTGCCGCAGGTCGCGACGCTGATTCCCCTGTTCACGATGGTTTCGAAGATGAAGATGCTGAACACCGTCTGGGCGTTCATCATCCCCGGCCTGGCGACGCCGTTTATGATCATGATGTTCCGCCAGAATTCCCGGAACTTCCCGATTGATACCATGGAAGCGGCCCGGATCGACGGCCTGAGCGAGATCGGGATCTTCTTCAGGATGTATTTCCCGATGATGAAGTCCACCTATGCCGCGTCGGCGGTTATCGTTTTCATGAACAGCTGGAACGCCTACATGTGGCCCCGGACGGTCATGAAAGGCAACACGGTGCAGACGATGCCGATGCTGATCGCCAACATGTCCAACGGTTATGCCGTGGACTACGGCATGCTGATGCTGGGCGTTCTGTTCTGCTCCCTGCCGACCATTATCGTATTCTTTGTCCTGCAGAAGCAGTTTGCGGAAGGCATTACCGGCTCGGTCAAGTAAGGCTGCCGGAAAAGCAAAGGACCCTTTTCCCGGGAGAGAAGCAGATGCTTCCCTCCCTTGTCTTTTGGATGCTAAATCGGTTATAATGGCCCCTGGAGGCTTATTATATGAAAACTGTAAAGCAAATCACAGCGCTGATCCTTGCGCTGCTTATGCTGTATACTGCCGCGCAGGCGGAGAAATGGCTGCCGGCGGAAAAGAACGCCCTGCGGTTCCAGAAGCTGGTCGACCTGCTGGGGGATGCCGTGCGGGAGGGCACCGCGGACACGGAAGCCATTGACAAGCTGCTGGGGGAAATCAAGAAGACCAGCGGGGACGACTACGACATTGCCCGGGCGGTGACGGACCACTGGTACGCGGTCATGCTGGACCCGGACTACCAGATGTATCTGTACTGGGATGAACTCAAGGCTCACGAGCTGCAGTGGAGCCGCCTGGACTTCAGCGGGAAGCACGCCTTTGTGGTGCTGGGGTACCAGCTGGACGACGGGCATATGAAGCCTGAACTGATCGGCCGGTGCGACGCGGCGGCCGCGGCGGCCCGGGCCTTCCCGGATTCGTATATCGTCACCACCGGCGGCGTGACGGGCAGCAACAACCCGGAGGGCAAATCCGAAGGGGGCCTGATGCGGAGCTACCTGTCCAAGCGGTGCGGGATCGACGCGGACCGGATCTTTGCCGAAAAGGAATCCCTGACCACGCTGGAGAACGCGGAGTATTCCTTCCGGATCCTGCAGGAGCAGGGGATCGAGAAGATCACCGTGGTCACCTCGGACTACCACCAGCGGTGGGGACAGGTGATGTTCAACACCCTGGCGGCGATCTACGCGAAGGCCACCGGGTATCAGGTGGAAATCGTGGGCAATTACAACTACCGGGCCAAACCGGACAGCGCCAACCCCGGCAACTACCTCCAGATCACGACCGGACAGCTGGGCCTGATCTTCCGCAAGGGCGTCAGGATCTACCGGACGGAAGAACAAACAGAATAAGTGGACCATCCCCCCGGTCCACCCCGAACAAAGGAGGCATGATAAAAAGGTAACAGCAGGTGATGCTGAGCTAGTCTTGTTGCT
>CAZUXV010000157.1:0-6871 GCA_964624445.1 uncultured Oscillospiraceae bacterium
TGGCTCAAAGCGCGCTCGATCCCGTGGACACGCCCTGGTTTGGCCAGCTGATGGCCACTGCGCCTTGGCGGCGTTGTAGGCTTCGGTCTGCTTGGTGGAGAGCAGGCTGGAGGAGATCTTCTCCTTCACTTCGTCCAGGGCGACGGGGCCTTCGGCTTCGTCGCTTTCATAGCGGATGATGTAGTAGCCGTAGCTGTTTCCCTTTACCTTGCCGGAATGATCGCCGGGCTTTTCAAGGGCCATGGCGGCTTCCACAAAGGCGGAGTCGAAATTGGTCATGCCCGTTGCGACGGCGTAGCCTTTTTCGTTACCCGTCATGCCGGGATCCTGGTTTTTCTCGTCCATGATGGCCTGCCAGTCGGCGCCTTCGGCGTCCAGGGAGGCCAGGATCGCATCGACCTCTTCGTCCAGGTTGGCGAAGGCTTTGTCGGTCGCGTCGGTCACTGCCTGGTTGGCGTCGGTCAGGGCCTTGTCAGCTTCGTCCAGTTCTTTCTGGGCGGCTTCCAGGTCGGCCTGGGCGGCTTCTTTGGCTTCTTTGATCTCGTCGGTGTCGCCTTCCAGCGCCAGTGTCTCGTTGGCGGAGTCGACCTTCGCCTGGGCGGTGCTGCGGGCGGTGGTGGCGTCATTCAGCTTCTGCTTTGCGTCGTCGATGGCGGTCTGGTCTTCATCCTTGAACTTGGTCAGGATCTGCTTCACGCGGCGGACGCCGGCGGGGGTGTAATACAGGGTGGTGCCGTTGTTGGCGGCGGTGGCCCAGGAGCCGGCGTTGTCCGTATATTTCTCCTTGTCGGCCTCGACCTTGCTGTCGTAATCAGCCTGGATCTCTTCGTCCGTTACGGCGACATCCTTGACGGCGTAGTCCCGCAACTTGCTGTCCAGCTTGGACTTGGTTTCGCTTTCGATGTAGCTTTCGAGGGTGTAGCCGGCTTCATCCGCCATCTTTTTGGCAGCTTCGGCAATGGCTTCCTCGTCCATCTCGTCCGCGCCTTCCACATAGCCTTTCGCGCTGTTGACGATGCTGTCGTAATCTTCCTGGGCTGCGTTTTTGACTTCTTCCAGTTCCTCGTCGGTCAGGGTAATGCCCAGTTCTTCGATCTTGGCGGTCAGGGCCAGGTCTTCTTTCAGGGAGGTGATCGCGGATTCCTGCGCCTGGGCGACGATATCCGGATCGGTCATGTCGTAGGAATAGCCGTACATGGAATACAGCTGATAGTTCTGATACAGTACGTTATCAATCTGGTCCTTGACTTCCTTCTTGGTGATCACTTTGTCACCCATCCGGATAATCTCGGTGGCGTTATCCACTGCTTCGTCCTTCACGATCAGGGCGCAGCCGCTCAGCAGCAGGACCAGGGCCATCATGGCGGCCAGGAAAGCTTTTTTACGCATTGGGAATCTCTCCATTCATCACTGGTTAATTTGGAACACTTCCGATATTATAACAAAGCAGGGTAAGGGGTGCAAGTCAAAATCAACAAAAAAAGCCGGGCTGAAACAGCCCGGCGCAGGTTTCCTGTTACCGGTCAGGCGGCGGGTTCTTCCGCGGCGGCCTTCACAAAATACATATAAACATCTGTGGTGCCCATGGTGGCTGTCAGCGCCAGCATGCCGTCCTGCAGCATTTCCAGCTTGAGGCTGTAGGAAGTTTCGCCCACGGCAACGGACATGCTGAGTGCTCCGTCGGCATAGGCCAGCGGGATGGAGTTGGTTCCGAAGGCCTGGGACATGCTGCTGTCGCCCGTAAACCGCATGGCGCCGTTCTCAACGACCAGGCCGGGCATTTCCTGTCCCGAGGCGGAAGGATCGATAACCATCCCGTTGTAGCCGACATAGGCAATGGCCCATGTGCCTTCAAAATCTTCCGCGGCGGCGGCGGGGTTGACGTCCGCGACTTTGATCCCTTCCGGCTTTTCGCGCGTGAAGACCATGCTTATTTCTCCTTCGCTCAGGGTGATCTTGCCGTCCGCGACAGTGCCGCCGATAGGGCTGTCTTCGAATGTTACAGTGATCTTGTCACCTTCCAGGGTCCAGCTACCGGGCGTGGGCTCTTCGGAAGCGGGTGAAAGCATTGTGCCGGTGCCGTCGGCATTCAGTGTCATGGTGATGTTGTAACTGATAGCCCCTGCATCGTACTCGGTTTCACCCTGCTTCATGGTTTTGAGGTACCACTCACCTGTCACGTCTTCTTCCGCAACGGCGGGGATCAGCATGCATACCATGCACAGAGCCAGAATCAGAGAGAACAGTTTTTTCATGGGTTCATCGCTCCTTTGTCATTTCATTGTTTTTATCGCATAACGGATGCGTAAAAAGCTTTTACTATCTTATCACAGATTACGGCAAACTGCAAAAACCTTCTGACCCGCCGGGAAACAAAGAACATGAAAGAAGCGCAAAAAGGATGAACAAACCGGAAATGTATGGTATACTTTGCTTTGATGGTTTAATCCAGCAAACCGAAAGGAGAAAAGAATGATGAAGAAACTGACTGCATTGCTGCTGGCGCTGTGCATGCTGCTGGCGGTTGTTCCTGCACTGGGCGAGGATTTTTCCGGAACCTGGTATCTGGTTCTGGCGGAAGTGACCGCCGGCAAATTTGAACTGAACGCGGACGGTACCGCGACCGCTGATATTCCCGGACAGGAAGAAACGCTCACCGGCACCTGGACGGCGGACGACGCCTCCGTGACCATTACGATCAACGACGAACCGCTTCCCTTCGCCTGGGACGGAGAGAAGCTCTTCAGCGACCAGCTCCCCATTCCGGTGATCCGGGAAGCGGGCAGGGTATCCCTGGACCTGGTCCAGAAATACATGAACGGGGAAGAATATGAACTGCCCGAAGGCATGACCGATATGGAACTGCTCTCGCTCGCGATGACTTTCGCGGCGGAAATTCAGACGCTGAGCGGAAGCACCGACAGTGGAGAAACCTCCGCTGAACCGGCGGCTGAGCCCGCCGCATCCGAAGCGCCCACCGTCACCATCCTGGGCAGCACCTTCAAGGTGACTGAAAGCTACAGCGGCTTCCGGGGCACATATATCGCCAAGGTGCAGAACAATAACGACGTTCCGCTGTGGCTGACCGGCGGAAACCTGGAGGTTACGGACGATGCCGGCAACGAAGTCGGCAAGGCCGAATATCTCTATACCTGCGGTTCCAAATACCTGGAGCCCGGCGAAACCTCCTTTGTCTCCATGCAGGCGGACATGGAAGAAAACAACAGCCAGTACAGCTATGAGGCGGCCATTGAGACCAAGACGGAATCCTATCACAACTCTGACAGGGCCGTTACCGTTGAAAATCCGGTCCTGATGAAGTCCGAAGGATACGAAGGCGATACCATGCGCGTGACGGTCATCAACGATACGGACGCCCCGCTGGCCGGCCTCAACGTCGTATTCATCCTGGAAGATGCTGACGGGAACCTGCTGCAGCTGAGCACCGAAGCGCTCTACCGTCATGAACTGGGCGCGAACAGCACCATCACCATGGTCACGACCGTGGACAGCAAGATCGCTGAATATTGCGAAGCCAACGGGATTGAACCCACCACGGTGGAAGCATTCGCCTGGGTTGAAAACAAATAATCCGAAGCCAAACAAAGACTGCGTTCCGTTTGGAACGCAGTCTTTTCTTTTGGATCCGAAGGGGCTCAGTAGCCGATAATCAGCCCGTTGCGCTCGGCGTAGAAGCTGTCGAGCCCGCGGGCTTCCTGGATCAGGACCTCGATCCCGGCAAAGGCGGCCTCCAGCGCGGCTTTCAGCGCTTCGGCGTCCTTCAGGTTCCGGCAGTGGCTGATCAGGATCTGCTTGCCGGCCACGCCGACCCGGGTGATTTCCTCCACCAGGAAGCGGATCATGCTCTTGCTGCCCCGGGCCTTGCCGCGGATAGCAATCTCGCCTTTTTCGTCCCCGATGCCGATGCCCCAGAATCCCAGGTGGCCGGCGATGAAGCCGATCAGGCGGCTGACCCGGCCGTTTTTGATCAGGTTGCGGTAGGAGGACAGGGCGAAACTGGTATGGATCTTTTCGGCGGTCTCGTTCAGGTCCTTTTCGATTTCTTCAATGGTTTTGCCCGCCAGGATCAGGTCCCGGGCGCGCCAGATCAGCATCGCTTCCTCGGGGCCGGTGGCCTTGCTGTCGATGACGGCGATCTGCTTGTCCGGTTCCTCTTCCAGGACCATGTCCCGTCCGGTGCAGGCGCTGTTATAGCTGCCGGACAGGGCGCTGGAGATTGTGAAGGCGATTACGGGGCCGGAGGCCGAGAACTTCTGCCGCCAGTCTTCCGGAGAAGGGCAGGCGGTCTGGGCGATCTCCGCGTGGGTCTCGTTCGCCTCGAGCATCTCGTCGATGGGCATCCGCTCGTCGTCGATATACTCCTTCCCGCCGATACGGATCGAGAAGGGGATGGTGGTGAAGTCAAACGTGCCTTCTCCGCCGTCGAGCGTATAGAGATCGCAGGCTGTGTCAGCAACCAGGTGCCACATCAGGGGGATCATCTCCTCTATCTTACAGATTGACAAAGTTGACCAGGGTTTCCCGGGGCGCCTTGCCCCGTTCGCACTTCAGCTCGTTGAGCATCAGCGCGGTCTGGCCGTCCGGACCCTGCACCAGCTTGCACCGGGCCGTCAGGTTGAAATAGGTCTTGTTGTCCGGGGTGCGTTCGCCCTTGCAGACCCAGCCGCAGGGGGCGATGTCGTTGGCGCAGCAGGTCATGGCCTCCCGGGCGAAATAGTAGAAGCCCTTCGGGAATTCCCGGCGCTTCCAGGCCTGGCCCGTGAGGGAAACGACCTTGCCGTCGTAGCGCTCCGGATGGTCCATGCTGTCCACATAGAACAGGCCGAACTGTTCGTCGGAGATCCGGATGACATCCGCCTTCATGTCGTAGGGCAGGTCCTCGTCCCGGATGCCGTCGTCCACGGTGCCGTCCAGGTTTTCAAAGAGGATTGTGGCGGCGCTGTTCATGGCGCGCAGCTGCTTGCGCCAGGAGCTTTTGCTGAAATTTTCCCCGCAGCGGTTGACATAGATCATGTCCGCGGCCTTCATCGGGTCCGTCAGAATCTTCCGCATGTTGGTCATATAGTTGTCGAAGGTGGTGGCGTCCGCCGTGGTGACCACCTGAGCCCAGTCCCACAGCTTCGGAAGGCTGATCTCGTCCAGCTTTTCCATGCCCCACATGGTGTTGTATTCCATGATGACGCAGGTGGGCTCGATCTCCTTGTCCAGCTGCGCGAGCTTCGCCGTGGTCAGCTCCTCCGCGCTGTCCAGGGTGACCAGCACGCCCTTATTCTTTTCCAGGCTCTTGTCGTCCCACTCGGTTTCGCCTTCCTCGCAGCACAGCACCAGCACCTTCCCGCCGTTGGTGAAGCGGTCGTTGGCCAGCACCGTCAGGCCGAGGGTGGTCTTGCCGGATTCAATGAAGCCGGTGATCAGGTAGACCGGTACAAATCTTCGGATCATAGATGAAACAACTCCGTCAGTGCTTTTTCGTTCAGGTCGGCGCCGATCACGCACAGGCGGCCGGTATAGTCGGCGCTGCCTTCGCGGATATCGGTTTCGCCGGGCACATAGTCAAACTGGAACCAGTCGCCCGCGGCGGTCTGCAGGATGCCCTTGGAACGCAGCACCCGGCCGTATTCCTCCTCGTCGGAGAGTTTTACCAGGATCGCGCGGATTTCGTCAATCTCATACCGCTGCGCGGTCTCCAGGCCGATGGTGCCGAAGACTTCGTCCGCGTCGTGCCCGTCCGCCCCGTGGTGGTGATGGTGATGATGATGCTCATGGTCATGATGATGCTCATGATGATGGTGTTCATGCTCATCTTCTTCGTCGTCGTCATCATCGTCATCATGATGGTGATGATGCTCATGCTCATCCTCATCATCGTCATCATCGTCATCGTGATGGTGGTGATGGTGATGTTCGTGTTCGTCTTCCTCGTCGTCATCGTCCTCGTCTTCCAGCGGCGCGAACCAGATCGGCTTGCCGTTCTCGATGACGTCCAGCATGAAGTCCGGCTCCATGTCGTCCCAGGGCGTGGTGATGATCCGGGCGTCCGGATGGGCCTCGGCGATCAGCAGGCGGCTTTTTTCCACCCGTTCCGGATCCAGCAGCTGGGTGCGGCTGAAGATGACGGTGGAGGCGCTCTTCACCTGATCCAGGAAGAATTCGCCGAAGTTCTTCATATACATGCGGCATTTGCCGGCGTCCACCACGGTGGCGCTGCCGCCGGTCTCGATCTCGGGATGGCGGGCCTTCGCCTTTTCCACGGCGGCCAGGATCTCGCTGAGCTTGCCCACGCCGGTGGGCTCCACCAGAATCCGGTCCGGGTGATAGGTGTCGATCAGCTGGTCCACCGCGGCTTGGAAGTCTCCGGCCAGGGTGCAGCAGATGCAGCCCGCGTTCAGCTCGGTCACGGTGATGCCGGCGTCCTTCATGAAGCCGCCGTCGATGCCGATCTCGCCGTATTCATTCTCCAGTAGCACGACCTTTTCGTTCCGGAGGCGGCCGGTCAGCAGTTTCCGGATGAGCGTGGTCTTGCCCGCACCCAGGAAGCCGGAGATTACATTGACTTTTACCATTTTTCAGTATCCTTCTTTCTTTACGCTGCGCCGCCGCGAAAACCGGCGGCAATCCTTTTATATCGCTTGCTTCCGCCTTTGTCAATTCAATATTTACAATTCATAATTCACAATTCATAATTGCTTTGGTTATCCTGCATGCTTTCCCCGACTGCATAAAAAAGAACAAAACCATTATGCAGACAAAGGGATACAGTTGCAGAAGAATTCATATTGATGAATTCTGAATTCTGAATTAGACAAAAAGTCCGGTTCGTGGTATACTGATTCAACAATAAAGGGCTCAA
>CAZUXV010000158.1:0-6799 GCA_964624445.1 uncultured Oscillospiraceae bacterium
ACTGGCAGTTCTGCGACCGGCTGCACCGGAACGGGATCAACGTGCTGGGCATCGGCGACGCGCCGTATGACAGCATGGAGAGCCCGCTGAAGGTCGCGCTGACCGAGTATTACCGGGTGGACAGCCTGGAGGACTATGACCAGGTGTATCGGGCGGTCGCGTTTTTCAGCTGGAAGTACGGGAAAATTGACTGGATCGAATCCATGAACGAGTACTGGCTGGAGCAGGACGCCCGGCTGCGGACGGATTTCAACATCACCACCGGCATCCGGTCCGACCGGATCAGCTTCATCAAGGAAAAGCGCCTGATGAAGCAGCTGTATCTGGAAGCGGGGATCCCGACAGCCCGGCAGCATGTGGTTTCCGGACGGGAAGCTGGAAAGGCCTTTGTCGGGGAAGTCGGCTATCCGGTGATCGTCAAGCCGGACGTGGGCGTCGGCGCGACGCATACCTGGAAACTGGAGAACGACGCCGACCTGGACGCCTTCTACGATAACCTGCCCGCCGTGCCCTATGTGATGGAGGAGTTCATCCAGGGCGAGATCTGTTCCTATGACGCGATCCTGGATTCGAAGTGCGAGCCGCTGTTTGAGAGCATGACCGTATGGCCGCCGGTGATGGATATCGTGAACAAGGACCTGGACCTGATGTATTACACCTGCCCCGAAGTACCCGAAAAGCTCCGGAAACTGGGCCGGAAGACCGTGAAGGCCTTCGGCGTGGACCGGCGGTTCGTGCACCTGGAGTTCTTCCGGCTGACCAAAGCCCGCAAGGGCCTGGGAAAGGTCGGGGACTTCGCGGCGCTGGAAGTCAATATGCGGCCGGCCGGCGGCTATACGCCGGATATGATGGACTTCGCCCATTCCACGGACGTCTACCAGATCTATGCGGACATGGTGGCCTTTGACGCCCGGCGGGTTCCGGAAAGCGCGGAGCATTTCTACTGCGTCTATGCCAGCCGCAAGGACGGCCATACCTACGCCCGTACCCATGAGGAAATCATGGCGAAGTACGGCAGCTTCATGATGATGCAGGAAGAGATGCCGCCTATGAACTGGCCGCAGATGCGCCGGTATATGTATACCGCCCGGCTGAAGACCTTTGAGGAAGCACAGGCATTTATTCAGTTTGTCCAGGGTGCCTGAGCAGGACACCGGAAAATCAAAACAGCGCACACGGCGATATGCCGTGTGCGTTTGTGTCATCTGACGGGTCTCTTCTCCGGCTTTTGTTGACCGGATCAGCCTGTTTCTGATAAAATATTATCAATGAAAACAATCCAGAGCAAAAGCATCCAGTCCGGAACACACTTTCTGCATTTCATCTAAAACGGTCAGCTTTCGTATGATCATAGAACCGCACCTGCAGCAAGGAGGAGCCAGCCATGAAAAAGACCGCTTTATTCCTGATCGCGGTACTGTGCCTCGGGTTGTGCCTGATGATTCCCGCGTCGGCGGAGGAAGGCGCGGAAGAACCCGCCCTGGAATCCGAAGGTTTCCGCTACCGCCTTCTTGAGGACGGAACGGCCGAGATTCTGGCATACATCGGCAAGGAGCTGAGCCTGGTGATTCCGGAAACCCTGGACGGTCACCCTGTCACATCGATCGGCGATGAAGCTTTCTATAACTATAGGTACAGCCTGGAGGACACAGTCATTCCGGCTTCGGTCACGCATATCGGTTCCGACGCCTTTGCCCTGACCGACCTGGAGAAAATCGAAATCCCGGCGGGCGTGATCAGTATGGGGGACAATCCGTTCGGCTACTGCGAAGCCCTGAAAACCATCACGGTCGCGGAGGGGAACCCCGTGTTTTATGTGGAGGACGGCGTCCTGTTCTGCCTGGAGGATCATTCCCTGGTGTGCTTTCCCAACCTGGCAGCGGATCCGTATGAAAACGAAGACGAAAACGAAGATGAAGATGAAGACGAATATGAGCCTGTGATATATACGGTTCCGGCAGGAACGGAGATCATCCGCGGCGACGCTTTCGGCGGCGTGGAATGCCTGTCGGAAATCCTGCTTCCGGATTCCCTCCGGGTCATCGGCGCCCAGGCCTTCGGTTTCTGCTGGGGCCTGGACAGCATCACCATTCCGGACAGCGTCACGGAAATCGGGGAAGCCGCCTTTGATACCTGCAAATACCTGAGCCGGGTTGTGCTCCCGGCGGGTCTGAAGCGGATTCCTTCCATGCTGTTCTATCAATGCGAAAACCTGTACGAGGCCGATATCCCGGAAACGGTCACGGAGATCGGGTCTTCCGCTTTTGATTTCTGCGGCCTCCTGCAACAGGTCCGGATCCCGGACGGCGTTACGGTGATTGAAACCGCTGCCTTTGAGGGATGCTATTCCCTCGAATCCGTCGTGATTCCGGACAATGTGACCGAAATCGGCCCCTTCGCCTTCGGGAACTGCTCCGCCCTCGCCGACATTCAGATTCCCGCCGCGGTAATGAAGATCGGGGAATATGCCTTCGAGCACTGCAGTTCGCTGAAGGAAGCGGCGATTCCGGACAGCGTGCAATCCATCGGTGAACACGCTTTCGATTTCTGTTCGGAGGAGCTGGTGATCATCTGCGGTCCGGACAGCTGCGCGAAGAGATACTGTGAGCAGAACGGCATCGCCTTCCGGGCGGAATGACGTCATCATCAAGAATCGGCATATGACTGAAAGGAGCCTTGATTTTATGAAAACCGGAAAATGGTTCGCCAAAGCAGTTTCCCTGGCATTGCTGTTTTCAATCCTGCTGGGAAGCAGCGCACTGGCCGGATGGCAGAAAGACGGGACCGGATGGTGGTATTCTTATGAAAACGGCGGCTATGCGAAGAACACCTGGCTTCAGGAAAACAACAAGTGGTATTACTTCGGCAACGACGGCTAGCTATATGGTGACCGGGTGGCGAAAGATCGGCAGCTGGTATTATTTCAACGGCAGCGGTGAAATGGTTACCGGCTGGCTCAAAGACAGCGGGATCTGGTACTATCTGGATCAATCGGGTGCCATGGCGACCGGGTGGCAGAAGATAGACGGAGTATGGCATTATTTTGATGCTTCCGGAAGGATGTATACCAATGCTTATATAGACAAAAAATATTTTGTTGACGCAAACGGACGATGGGACGGCGTCACCCAATCCGATGTCCCTGCATCGGTTTCCGCAATGCCTTCTGATTCGGATAACGGGAATTCGGACGTCAGTAATGCTGAGACGCTTACATTTCATCAGGACGGATGGTATGTAGCAAGAATGGAAGTACAGGTCTGGGATAAATCGGCACAGGATTACAAATGGATCTATTCCGACAGCAGGGCTAAAGGCCAGAAGACGGCGCTCTCCATAGACACAGATCGCTATGAAATCACCAGGGTGGGTTATCAGATCTGGTTCTTTGGCTGGGATAATGACTATATGAATGTGCCATGGGCAAATACGGACTATGCGACCGATTTCACTTTAAGCGGTTCCGGAGATTATCCGGAGTTTACATGGAAATAAAACAGAATGGATGGCGGAAACCAAAATCGGAAGTGAAAACGGATATGGAAATGTTTTATACCTGCGAGAGAAGTGAATGGCGGCAATTTCTCGCGGACCATTTTGAAACAATGCCGGAAATATGGTTTGTGTTTCCGACAAAAGATTCCGGTGAACCGGGCCTTTCCTATAACGACGCAGTGGAAGAAGCGCTTTGTTTCGGATGGATTGACAGCACAAACAGGCGCCTGGATGAACAGCATTGTATCCGTCGCTTTTCTCCGCGGAAGGCAGGGAGTCCATACTCCCAACCAAACATCGAGAGACTGATCTGGCTGCACGCTCACGGATTGATTCATCCCAAGGTGGAGGAAAGCATCCGGCCTGTCATCCGCGCCCGGTTTGTTTTCCCGCCGGACATTATAGACACCCTGCGGCAGGATCAGACCGTGTGGGAGAACTACGAACAATTCTCTGACCCGTATAAGCGCATCAGGGTCGCATATATTGAAGCAGCCCGAAATCGCCCGGATGAGTTTCAGAAGCGCCTGAACAGCTTTATTGATAAAACCAGGCGAAACAAACTGATCATGGGCTATGGCGGAATCGACAAGTATTATGGTTAGGACGCCTGTCTTTCACATAAAGATCCTGCTGACAGGAGACCTTTGCCCCATGCCGAAATATATAACCATCTCTTTCCGGTTCCTGCTATGGGAAGGCATCTGCGCCGCCTGCCGGTTTCGCTCCTGTTTCAGGCAATGAAAAAATACTTCACAGAACCCTGCCGGCAGGCAATCCGCCGTGTACCAATAAGCAGAACAGGGCAAACAAAACGAATGTAAAAAAGAAGGGAACTTTAAAGCACCGTTTTTACCGGCAGTCCGTCATGGATTGCCGGTTTTTTCTGCGGGGGTGATATCACGGATATCCAGTTCATTTCTGTTGTAGCCGGTCGTCAGCATATAGATTCTGCCGTCAGCCACAGCGGAAACCGTTTCAACAAAATACTGCCTCAGCGAATCAACACGCTCATCCCTGGCTGAAAAGTCAACAGCCTTTCCTTCATACCGGAAAATCAGCCTTGCCAGCCGGTCTTCCAGAATTACGGTCACCGCGGCCCGGTTCCGTTTTCTGCTTTCCCTGTTCCTTTCGGAGATCAGCATCAGCATTTCTTCCGTCAGCACGCCTGAAAGCGTTTGGGCACGGGTGCTGAAACCGGCTGCTTTCAGCATCTCCATGACTGTTTCGGATAACCGCACGGTCCGGTCCGGTGTAATTTCCAGATCAAAAACGGAGGTCTTTCCTTTCGGTTCCGCCATCAGGAAAGGGAACTGTGCTTTTCCGTACCGCCGGCGGACGGTCAACCCGAGAACGGCCAGCGCGGCAGGCGGCGCCGCGGCGACTCCCCACCAGACGGCGTGTTCCCCGGCAAAAAGCAGGGAGCAGAGGATCCCTGCTCCGACGGGCGCCGCAAAGTCCTTGAGGAAACAGGCAAGGAAGGATATTCCCTTTTTTCCGATCAGCAGATAGTAGATGAAGAAAAAGCAGCACACGCCCTGGAAAACCATCGTGGATCCGACCACCCGGACCGCGGAAACGCTGCGGTCAAACAGGTCCCCGCTTCTGATGCCGAACAGCCTGACAATCAGCGGCGCAAAACCGATGAACAGGGCTTTTACTCAAAGGAATCCTCCGCCGGATGCCGAAATATATAATCATCACTTTCATGGAAACGGGCTGACGACAAATCACTCCTTCAAACACGCCGGTGAAAAGGTGGTATCGCATATGCTGAAAAAGGTAGCCGCTGTTCTTCTTGTCCTCGCAATCCTGCCTGCAGGGGCCTTTGCCTGTACGGCGGTCTATGTCGGGTCGAACCTGACCGCGGACGGAAGCACGGTCTTTGCGCGCCTGGAGGAGTATTACTCTGACGAAGGATGGCCGAAGCTCTTTGACGCGGTTCCGGAAGGCACCCACAGGGCCGGGGAAGTATATACGGGCTGTTACGGATTCACCTGGACCTTCACCCATGACAGCTACGGCTACACGGCGTTCTGCGACAACAATTCCACGGGCGTCTGCCCGGACTGCGGAGGGACGCACGCCCATACGCCCTACCAGGCGGGTGGGACGAACAGCAGGGGCGTCAGCGTGACGGCAACGGAAACGCTCGTGGGGAAGGCGGCCGTCGAAACCGTCGATCCGTTCAACAGGGAATCGGGGATTGAAGAAGCCGAAATTCCGACCGTTTTGCTGGGCGAAGCATCCTCCGCACGGGAAGCGATGCGGCTCCTGGCTTCCATCTATGAGACCACGGGAGCATACGGAGCGGGGAGCGTGATCGTGGCCGACAGCGAGGAAGCCTGGTACATTGAGAATGAGAGCGGCAGCCAGTATATAGCGGTCAGGCTGAACGCAGACCTGGCATTCCTCTGCCCGAACATTTCCGTGATCGGGCTTGTCGACCTGAAGGATACGGAAAACGTGGCCGCGTCCGCCGGACTGATCGGAACCGCTGTCCGGGCAGGGACATTTGCCGGGGACGCGGAAGCGGGGCTGATTGACTACGCGGCTTCCTATGACGACTCTCCCGATTCGACCTATCTCCGGCTGGCCGCGGGACTGAACGCGCTGGCGGGGGAGCCGGTGTATCCTGAGGATCTGACGGCGTCCGGGATTGAAGGCAGCGCATTCAGGATTTCCAACGTGGATCCGGAAGGGAAGACCGTTCCCCCGTATACCAATATCCGGCTGAAAGGGAAGCAGGGGATCAGGGATGTGATGGCGCTGTATCAGCAGGAGCCGATCAGCAATCACAGGAGCCTGGAGACGCATATCTTCCAGATCAGCGGCGCTGGGGATCACGGCACGGTGGAATGGGTATCGATGGCGGATAACCGGACCAGCGTATTTGTGCCTTATGAGCCGATGGCGACAACCGAAGTGTTCGGCAGCTTCCATGCGGAAACCGCCATGCCGGAGCATACGGAGGAAAGACCCGCGAAAGGCCTGTGTTACCGGATGAAAAACGGAACCTGGGGCCTCTATCCGGAAGGCTGGAGGGATTCGTGGTACTGGGTGTTTTCCATGCTGGAACACATCGCCCGGGAGGATGAAGCCGCAGGGGTTTATATCAGGGAAAGAATGGACACGCTGCAGGATGAAATCTGCGCGTCCGGGGTGACCGGGAACCCGGCTGCGGAGACCTGCTGGCGCACGGCACTGGATCTTTTGACTGAATTCGGGAGATAAAACCCGTAACCGTTCCCTGAAGTGACCCCCAAAAGTTAGACAAAATACGAATCAAGCAATCAAGAGGGCT
>CAZUXV010000159.1:0-6741 GCA_964624445.1 uncultured Oscillospiraceae bacterium
CATGACAAAGCCCCTATCTCCTTTCGAAAATAGGGGCTTTGTTGACAGTCTGAAAGATATCCGGTTTTACCGGATATCTTTTTTGGTGTATTTCCAATAGGCCAGGGCAATACCGGCCAGGGTGAAGGCCAGGCCGATCAGCAGCCGGCAGGAATCGAGGACGCCTTTGTTCATGATCGCGGAGCCGTCGCAGTAGCCGAAGGGCGTGATATAGTTCAGGAAGTCCGCGGAATCGGTCAGGTTCGCGATGATGTTCATGAAGTACAGGGCGATGGCCAGTCCCAGGCCGATACCCATGCCGCCCTTCCACAGGAAGGCGGAGATGCCGAAGCATACGCAGCCCAGCTCGACCTGAAGCAGGAAGTAAGCGAGGTGGAGCAGCGTGAATTCCTTCCATGGAACCGCTTCGCCGATGGCTGCGGTGGAGGCGACTGCCAGCAGCCAAACGACCAGGTTCAGGGCCACAATCTGGATCAGGACCGAGGCAAGCTTTGCGGTAATGATTTCCGTGCGGGACCGGGGATGGGTCAGGAGAAACTCGGCCGTACCGTTCTTTTCTTCGTTCGCCAGGGCGCCGATGCCGAGCAGCGCCGCAAACAGCGCGCCGCCGATGCCCAGGATGTTGCCGCACTCAATACCGTAGAAGCCTTTCAGGGAGCCGAAATCCAGGGTGTCCAGCCCGAAGGCGGAAGAGAACGCGCCCATAGATGAAAAGATGGAACTGATGTTGTCCATCTGGCCCTTCATCTCGGGATACATGAACAGGCAGATGACGATGAACGATCCGATGGCGAGGGTCCAGATGAGCAGCGCTTTCCAGCCGCGCTTCAGTTCATGACGGATCAGGGTCATGCCTGCTCACCGCCTTTCTCATAAAAGTGCAGAACGATCTCTTCCAGATCCGGTTCCGCAATGGTCATGTCCTGGATATCCGCTGCCGACAGGGTGCGGATCAGAGTGTTGATATCACCGCTGTAAAGGAAGCTGACGGCGTCGCCGAGCTCCTTCCAGTCCCTGCACTTCGGCAGGTCTTTCCGCTGGATGTTTCCACGCAGGGTGACGCGGCGGGCACTGCTTTCCGCCAGTTTATCCACGCTGTCGCAGGCGATGATTTTTCCTTCGCGGATGACCGCGGCCCGGGAGCAGTGGCGCTGGATCTCAGACAGGATATGGCTGGAAAGGAATACGGTGGCGCCTTTCTGATTCCGTTCCTGCAGGATGCTGAAGAACTCATGCTGCATCAGGGGATCCAGGCCGCCGGTGGGCTCGTCCAGGACCAGCAGTTCCGGATCGTGCTGCAGGGCGCAGACGATACCGACCTTCTTACGGTTGCCGAAGGAGAGATCCTCCACCTTCCGGTCCCGGTCCAGCTGAAGCCGTTCGCACAATTCGTCCGCGGCCTTGCTGCAATCCTTTTTCCGCAGGTCCGCGGAAAGCTTCAGGATCTCCCGGACCTTCATGCCGTTGTAGAAGGCCGTGTCTGAAGGCAGATAGCCGACCCGCTGCAGGATTGCGCGGTTGTTCTTTCCGATATCCATGCCAAGGACCTGCGCCTTGCCGGAGGTTGGCGAGATCAGGCCCAGCAGGGTCCGGATCGTGGTGGATTTTCCGGCACCGTTCGGACCGATGAAGCCGAAGAAATCGCCGGTTTCCACTTCCAGATTCAAGCCGTCGATGCCCCGGGCTTTTCCGTAATACTTGACTAGATGATCGGCGGTGATCGCTTTGATTCCCATTTCCTTCCCTCTTTTCCGGGTTTGCTTTTTACGTTCACTATTCTACCGGTTTTGCTGCGCTGAAAAAGGAGGAAAAGCGCGGAATGAGCCGGGCTATTCCTCCGAAAAAGAAAAATAGGTATTCCTGAAGGCGGGAGCTATTCTTTCCCGTACGCTTTTTTGGCCAGCAACCAGGCCAGCGCATGAACGGACTGCTGGAAGTTCCCTTCCGCCAGCATCGTGTCGATTTCTTCGGCGGTATGGGTTTCCACGCGGAGGAGTTCCATTGCGTCCAATTCCTGTCCGGTGACCTTGCGGCAGTTTTCGGCGGCGAAGAGATACGCGTAGTTGTCCGAGATGGTCGCGTTGGAGGGGATGGTCAGCAGCGGGCGCCAATGATCGGACACATAGCCTGTTTCCTCCCGCAGTTCCCGCTGGGCACCACGGAGAGCGGCGGTCTGCGGATCCTCGCCGTCCTTCTGCTCGATTGCGCCGGCGGGGAACTCGGTAGTGACCTGCCGGATGCCCTGGCGGAACTGGCGGACGCAGATGACACAGCCTTGTTCATCCGTGGCGACGACTACGGCATAGTCCCGGCGGGTAAAGCTGTAATAGGGCTGCCAGATTTTTCCGTCCGGAAAACGGTAGGCAGACCGGCGAAAGTCGATCCACTCGTCTTGGACAATATGCTCGGTGGAAATCTCTTCCCAGATCAGTTCCTCGTCCTTCATGATGAAACCTTCCTTATATAAGCGGTCCTTCGCGTAATCTTTTCCTTTATTGTAACGGTCCTGCACCGAAATAACAAGGAGAAAAGCTCTTGACGCGCCTGACGGGCGCGTTTATCCTATGATCACGGAGATACTGAAAAAACGAAGAGGAGCCGGGATATCGTGAAGATCAGGAAACTGGCTGCGGCACTGACAGCATTGGTGCTGCTTTGCAGCGGCACGGCATGGGGAGAGGGAAAAAAGACGATGTTTGAGAAGGAATGGTATCTGCAGGCTCTGAAGGATTCGGTCATGAGCGCGGGCAACAACGCACGGCTGAAAAAAGTGATCGACCGGGCACGCGGCGGGGAAGAGATCACGCTGGCAACGATCGGCGGGTCCATCACGGAAGGCGCCGGGGCAGCTGTTTATCAGGAGTGCTGGGCGGTCCGGTTCAGCGCCCGGTTCGGTGAAACATACGGCGTAAACGGCGGGGCGAACGTGCATCTGGTGAATGCCGGCGTGGGCGGCACACCGTCGCCCTTCGGCTATATGAGGTATAACCGGGAGATTGTCGGCCGGGTGCCGAAAGAGGACGCGGACGGGCTGCCGGACGTGGTGGTCATCGAGTTTTCGGTGAACGACTGGCAGGAACCGACTCATCACCGGTGCTATGAATCTATGGTGAAGGAGATCCTGGAAGCACCGAACGAACCGGCAGTGATCCTGCTGTTTGCGGTATTTCGCAACGGGTTTAACCTGCAGGATGACCTGAAAAAGATCGGATACAACTACGGCTTGATGATGGTTTCCATCAAGGACGGGTTCTACGGGCATATCGGCAAAAAGATCAAACCGGAAGGTTTCTTTTCGGACGAATATCATCCCACGTCCCTGGGCCACCGGATCATAACGGACTGCCTGATGCAGGCGGTGGGCGATGCGGCCGAAGCGGAAACAGACGTGCCGCAGGAGATCAGCGTCAAACCGGTATACGGGACGAGCTTCATGGGCCTGAAGACGATTTACGGAGATACGGAAACGGAGGAATACACCGTGGAACGGGGCGGGTTCACCGGCTCCGATTCCGGAAGCTACCGCAACCAGCCGGTCGGGCAGGTCTGCGGAAAGAACTTTTTCCATGATACGAAAGACTCGGCGGAGCCCCTGAAGGTGACGGGCGTATTCCGGAAGTGCCTGGTGGCCTGGAAGGCGTCGGCCGACACGTCCTTCGGCACAATGGAGATCCTGGTGGACGGAGAGGTGAAACAGACCCTCAAAGGCGGCGAGGGAAAATGGGGACAGAGCGAGGTCGTGTTGGTGCTGGATGACAAGGAAGCGGCGGAGCATGTCCTTGAAATTCGCGTGAAAGAAGAAGGAAAGAAAGGCACGATCACTGCAATTGGGCTTCAGTAAGACGGGAGGATATAAAGATGAAGAAAGCAACCATGACCGTCCATCCGGATTTTCGGATCGGCGAGATTTCCGGACGGCTGTTCGGTGCGTTCCTGGAGCCGATCGGCTCCATGGTTAACGGGAGCATGTTTAACCCGAAACATCCGACAGCGGATGAACAAGGCCTGCGCCGTGATTTTTATGAAGCGCTGAAGGAAAGCGGCCTGCCTGCGGTGCGCCTGCCGGGCGGCAACTTCGTCTCCGGCTGGCAGTGGAAGGATTCCATCGGCCCCATGGACCAGCGGAAGACCCACCTGGACATGGCGTGGTTTCAGTATATTCGCAACGACGTGGGCCACGACGAATACCTTCAGTGGGCGGAGAAGGCGGGAACGGAAGCAATTTACACCGTGAACCTGGGAACGGGCACGCTCCAGGACGCTGCGGACTGCGTGGAATATACCAATTTTGAGGGCGGCACCTTCTGGTCCGACCTGCGGAAAAAGAACGGCCATGAAAAGCCCTACGGCGTGAAGACCTGGTGCCTGGGCAACGAGATGGACGGCCCCTGGCAGATCGCTTCCTGGGAAAAGGATCCCCGGGGTTACGGCGTGCTGGCGCATGAGACCAGTAAAGCAATGAAGTGGGTGGATCCTTCCATCGAGACGATCGCGTGCGTGTCCAGCTCTCCCTTCCTGAACCACTATCCGGACTGGGACCTGTCTGTGCTGGAGGAGTGCTACAGCGTGGTGGACTATATCTCGCTCCATCACTATCATTCCGCGCCGCCGGACCTGCCCCAGGGACTGATGGCCGGATACCAGGCCTATGAGGACTATATCCGCACGGAAATCGCCCTGTGCGACTTTGTGAAGACTAAACTGCGCTCAAAAAAGACGATGATGCTGGCCCTGGACGAGTACGCCAGCATGATCCGCCCGCGGGGAGAGATGCACCTGGGCATGGGCGGACGGCAGAATGTGGAGATGTTCAACGTCTTCCAGCCGGGCAGGCAGTATGTCCGCCACGATCCGGACGACTGGTCCACACGCCGCAATCCGCCCCGGGATCACGAGATGCGCCAGGCGCTGGGCCTGACCGGCACGATGCTAGTGATGCTGAATCATGCGGACCGGGTGAAGATCGGCTGCGCGACCGGCGGACTGGCGGCCCTGTGCTGCACCGACCGGGAGCATGTGTGGAAGGGCGCGACCTATTATCCCTATACCCAGATGATTCGGTGGGCGAAGGGCGAGTCCCTGCGTTGCGAGATCAGCTGTGAGACCTATGACGTACCCGGCTATGCGATCGACGATATGAACCAGTACGGCGGGTTCACCGGTGTGCAGACGATCCAGGCTGCCGCGGCACTGAACGAAGCGGCAGGCGAAATGACCATGTTTGTGATCAACGCCGATGCGGCGGAGGAGCAGGAACTGAAGCTGGATGCCCGCGGCTTTGAAGGCTGGCAGTTCGCGGAGCATATCGAGATGTTTGCGGAGGACCCGGAGGCACAGAACACCTGGGACCATCCGGACCGGATCCTCCCCGTCAGGAATACGGAAACAAAGGCGGAGAAGGGTATTGTGACCGCGCGGCTGAAGAAGGAATCCTGGAACGTGCTGCGGTTTACAAAGTAAGGATAGGCAAAGCTCCTTCAGAATCCGGAAAGTTTTTCCGGATTTTTTGTTTTTTGGTATTGACATCTGAAAACTGATGTGATAAATAATATTTCACAGATATTATATCAGAAATAATATCATCAAATATGACTGAAAGGAGAACGTGAAATATGAAAAAGAATGAAAACGGAAGGCCCATTACAGTAGAGGATCACAAGGAACTGGCCAGGCGGCACGCAGAACGGAAAGTATCTGCGGTGAACGACGCGCTGCAGTTTCCGAACGGCGAGGCTTTCGAGGAAGACCTGAACGCGATCCTGAATTCCGACGCCGAGGCGAACGGCGAGATCGTCGCCATTGCGCTGCTCGACTGCGACAAGTTTGACCACATCAACAAGGATTTCGGCACGGACGAAGGCGACCGGGTCCTGATCGAAGCCGGGAAGTATATCCGGGGCAGCCTGCCGGAAGGGGCGAAGGTTTACCGCATCGGCGGGGACGAATTTGCGATCCTCTTCCGCGGAACCCTGGAGCGGGAGGAGATCTTCCTGCTGCTGAACGATCTGAAGAACAACTACGCCGTGCAGACACCGGACGGCGTGCGGCAGACGATCACCGTTGGCATGGCGACTGCCTTTGAGGACGCGAACCGCTGCGCGGAACTGATCCGGAAGGCGGACGGCGCCCTGTTCCGGGCCAAGGTCGCAGGGGGAAACAAGGTGTCCATGGCCAAGGAGGAGAAAATGGTTCCGAAGACCAGCCACTTTACCCAGGACCAGCTGCAGCGGCTGGCGAAGCTGGCCAAACGGGAAGGCGTGGGCGAGGCGATCCTTCTGAGGGAAGGGCTGGACCTGCTGCTGAAAAAATATGATATCTGAGGATCGGATAAAGCAAAAGGATCAGGCCTTGAGGGCCTGATCCTTCTTAGTGTTATAAGGAGATCATTCCGGGCAGGCGATCTCCGCCACATGCTCGATGACATGGTGCAGGGCATTGGCCTGGACATTGTCCGCGGCGCGGTAATAAACCTCTTTGCCGTCCCGGCGGCTGACGATGAGTCCGCAGGCTTTCAGCAGCTTCAGGTGATGGGAGAGGGCAGGGCTGGACATGTTCATCATCACGGACAGGTTCAGCACGCACTCCTCGCAGTGGCACAGGAGCCAGAACAGGCGCACCCGGGTCAGGTCGCTCATGAGCTTGAACAGGTCCGCAGTCACTTCGAAGGCTTCCGGGGCGGGCATATGGTCAAAGTCCTTCTCCATGGCGGAATGATGGTCATGGGGCAGATTCTGTTTTTCC
>CAZUXV010000160.1:0-6693 GCA_964624445.1 uncultured Oscillospiraceae bacterium
ATTACCCGTCTGGCCGGACGGCAACTTACCACTTCATCCCTAAACAGACAACAGGTGAATTATACATGACCCGTTTTTCTTTTTCAAGAGGCAAATCACGATTTTTTGAAATTTTTTTGACATTTTTATGGTTTCCCTTCGTCGCAAATTGTCCATTTTGCTTGCTTTTCATCCATGATCATTATACACTGATACGTGTGTATCTATTCTTTTCATGTTTAACCACTGATTCCGGGTGACGATATATTTTTTTTCACTTTTCTGTCTGTTTTCATCATACATATCAACGCATTACCAATATTTTTATATACACGCTTCCATGTGTATCTATTGCGGGGGCCATAAACAGGCAAAAAGAAACCGGAATCTGATCATTCCGGTTTCTGCTTACTATATTTGGTTCTTATGGTATCATTCGGGCACTCTATCTTGTGGATTGAAGTCACTTAGTAGTCACACGAACGATGCTCCTGAACAGTTCTCCGTCAACAGACTCAAGATTGTTCTCAAACAGCTTCGTTCTGATGTTGACCCACTTGTCCCTGGCGGAGTGTTTCGCAATCACGGCATCCCCCACCAGATAGGTCGCGCCGCAGAGCTTGTCCTTTGACGAATAAGTCGCGGTGTAGCTCTTATCTTCGCCCGCGCAGAATTTCTCGGTATAACGGTAGATTTTTCCGTTTCCACGATAGCTGACGCTGATACTCGAAACCGGACTTCCTTCCGGATAAACAACCGAAACACCGGTAACAACCGGTACATACTGATTCTTTTTCATATCAACCCGCCAGTTGACCGTACTTGTCGCGCCTTCGATCCCGGTCCTGAACAGATCCGTATTCTGCATCGTCCGCGACGCATAATTGATCACACCGGCACGTGTATAATCAACAGCATACTCACCGGTATTCAGCGTATAAGCCCGGTTCGGCCAGCCGTTCGAATACTGGCGCTTGTACAGATCGGCATATCCGCCAAACCGTTCAATCCAATACCCGATTTCCGTGTAGACGGTTGCCCCGTATTTCGCACTGTACTCTGAGGAGATGCTTCCGTCACCGTACATTGATCTGGCGACGGCGTTGGCCTCCTCATAGGTTGCATATTTCCCGCCGACGACCTCATAGGAATTGTCGATGTAATTGTATTCCCCGTTTTTGATGTAATAAACATTACGATAATGAATAATGCTGAATCCTTCCATCGGGGAATCCTCAATGACTGCGCCGGCACCGGTTTTGAACGCTGCTTCGTGTTCCGCTTTCAGCGCAGCCTGGGCTTCTGCGAATGTCTCATCCTTTGCATAGTAATCATAAGAATCCAGCCATTCGTACGATGTCTCTTTTATCCAATGGGTGCCTACGGAATACTTGTGGCCTTCGCTGGAGATCTGGCCCACACCGTCCGTCAGCGTGACCTCCTCCGAAGTTTCGCCGTAGCCCATCCAGTTCGCGCTGAGTTTGTCCGCTTTCCCGTCGACCGTGATGGTCGTGATCTGCCGGACCTTCTTGGTCTTGACGGTCGGGAAATCGTTGACAGGCAGTTCGTCCAGCCCCAGTTCCGCAACCGTGGACGGAAGGAAGAAACTGATCTTCTCCGTTTCCGCAAACGCCGCGCAGCAGACCGACAGGATTGCCAGAACAAGGATGACAGATATCAGTTTTTTCAAGGAAAAGAACCCCTTTCTTTTGGCGTCGGTATGAAACTGTTTATTTGTACTACCAATATATAACAAATCAAAACTGTCTGTCAATCACAGATCCGTGTTTCACCGGCTTAAAGCGAAGCTTCCGCTTCTTCATACTGTTCGTACAGACGTTCCGTTTCCGCTTTCAGGGCGTTGTAGCGCCGGGTGGTTTCCGCCGCCGCGTCCGGGTCTTTCCAGGTCTCCGGATCCGCCAGTTCCTTTTCCAGCGCCGCGGCTTTTTCCTCCGCCCGGGCAATTTCCTGTTCCAGCGCTTTCAGCCGGTCCCGCTGCTCCCGCAGGCGCTTTTCTTCCTCACGGCTCTTCCGTTTTTCCTTTTCCAGTGCGGTGCGGGTCTGCTGCGGCGCGTTCCCGTCCGGTTCCTGGTCCCGGCTCACCTTCGCGAAATAGCTGTCGTAGTTGCCCAGGTATTCCTTGATCTCCTGTCCGTCCAGCACCCAGACCCGGTCCGCAAAGCGGTTGATGAAATACCGGTCATGGCTCACCGCGATGATCGTGCCCGGGAATCCGCTCAGGGCGTCCTCCAGCACTTCCCGGCTGTCCATATCCAGGTGGTTCGTCGGTTCGTCCAGCAGCAGCACGTTATCCTTGCGCAGCATCAGCTCCGTCAGAGCCACCCGGCCCTTCTCCCCGCCGCTCAGCGTGCTGACCGGTGCGAATACGTCGTCCCCCGTAAACAGGAACAGGCCCAGCGCGCCGCGGACCTCATACTGTTCCATCCGCGGGAAATGGTCCCACACCTCGTCCAGCACAGTTTTCTGCTCGTGCAGTCCGGCCTGGTGCTGGTCGTAATAGCCCAGGTCCACGCCTGTGCCCCACCGGATGGCGCCGGCGTCCGGCTTTTCCTCCCCCGTCAGGCATTTCAGCAGGGTACTTTTGCCCGTGCCGTTGTCGCCGATCAGGGCGATCCGGTCCCCGGCGCGCACATGCATCTTCAGGTCCCGGAACAGGACCCGCTCCCCGAAGCCTTTGCTCAGCCCTTCGGTGATCAGCACATCGTCCCCGGTCCGCCGCCGCGTCTCAAAGCGGAAACGCACCTGGCTTTCTTCCTGGGGTTTTTCCAGGCGTTCGATCTTTTCCAGCCGCTTCTCTCGGCTCTCCGCGGCCTTGATGCTCTTTTCCCGGTTAAAACGCTTGTAGGTGGCGATGATCGCCTCTTCCCGGGCGATTTCTTTCTGCTGCAGCTGCCACGCCTTCATGCGGATCTCGTACACCGCCGTGCGCTTTTCCAGGTATTCGGTATAGTTGCCGTCGTAGGTCTCCACATTGCCCATCAGCAGTTCCGCCATCCGGCCGCATACCCGGTCCAGGAAATAGCGGTCGTGGCTGATCACGATCACCGCGCCGCGGAAGGCGGACAGATAATCTTCCAGCCAGGCGATGCTCTTCAGGTCCAGATGGTTCGTCGGCTCGTCCAGCAGCAGCAGGTCCGGCTCCGTCAGCAGCATCCGGCCCAGGCACAGACGCGTGCGTTCGCCGCCGGAAAGCAGCCCGGTTTTCATCTCCCGGAATTCCCGGAGTTTCAGGCCGGCCAGCACGCCTTCCACCTGCGACCGCCATCCGTATCCGTTGGTACGCTCAAACTCCCGGGTCAGCGCGTCGTATTTTCCGCCGAGGATCCGTAGCTTTTCCGGGTCCTCCCCGTGCTCGGCCATTTCCTGCTCCAGGGCGCGCAGTTCTTTTTCCATGCGGCGCTGCGGTTCAAAGACGCCCTCCAGCGTCTCCTGCACCGTCTCGTCCCCGGTCAGGGCGCCCTGCTGGGCCAGATAGCCGATGCGCAGGCCCTTCTGCATGTTCACGCTGCCGTCGTCCGCGGTTTCCAGCCCGGCGATGATCTTCATCAGGGTGCTCTTGCCGCTCCCGTTCACGCCGACCATGCCCATCCGCTCGCCCTCCTGAAGGGTAAAGGAAACAGACTTCAGCACCTCATGGGTGCCGAAGCTTTTCTTTACGTCCTGCAGGGCCAGTATAATCATGGTTTTATGTTCTCTCTCTCAGAATATAGACCTGGCCGACCTCGTCCCGCAGTGCCACCTGCAGCTGAACGTCCTCGTCCGGCCGGATGCCCTCCCGCGCCAGCGTTTCCGTGGAAACCCGCCGGGCCAGCGTCGGGGTATTGTTCTCCCCGCTCAGATGGCCGAGGATCACATTGGTCGTACCTGCGCCGATCAGCCGCAGCAGCGCCGCGGAGCACGCTTCGTTGCTCAGGTGGCCGTGGTCGCCCAGGATCCGCGCTTTCAGGGCCGCGGAATATCTCGGATTGGTCCGGAGCATATCCGGATCGTGGTTGCTCTCCAGCAGCACCAGCGTGCTGCCCGCTACGTTCGCGTAGACATTTTCGGAAAAAACGCCCAGGTCCGTCGCCGTGGAGACGCTCAGGTTTCCGCCGTACAGCCGGAATCCCACCGGATCCGCCGCGTCATGCGGAATGGAGAAGGGCACCACGCCGATATCGCGCAGCCAGAAATCCTTCCCGGCCTCAATCTCCCGCATCGTATCCGGCGGGATCTTGCCGATCTTGTCCTTCATCGCCCACCAGGTTTCCCGGGTGGCGTAGATCGGCAGATGGTATTTCCGCGCCAGCACCCCGGCGCCGTAGATATGGTCGCTGTGTTCATGGGTGATCAGCACGCCGCTGATCGTCCGGATATCCGCCCCGATGGACGCCAGCGCGCCTTCGATGGTCTTTCCGCTCTTGCCCGCATCAATCAGCAGCCTGGTGTCCCCGTACTGGCAGAACAGCGCGTTTCCGCTGGATCCGGAATAAAGGGGGCAGAAGTACATATCCATATGCATTCCTCCCCCTTTCTTTTACAGATCAAGATGTTTTGCGACGCGCTCGTTTTCCGGCGGCGGCGTCATATAATCCGGCCCGAAGAGGACCGTCAGCACCTCGTCCCACTTCTTCGGGATCAGGCACTCCACGTCCTCAAACGGCGCACGGATCTTCTCAGCGAACTGTTCCGGATGCCACACGTGCGTCATCAGCTCAAAAGCGCCGTTGGACATGTGCAGGTCGTTCCCGGTCTTCACCCGGGTGGACACCTTCTCATACCGCTTCGCCTTCCAGGCGTAGGAGAACGGCATCCCCATCAGCTTCGTCGTCCGCAGCAGGATCCGGTTTTTCAGCCCGAACCGGCTGTAGTCGACGTTCTTCTTCATCATACCCTGCAGCAGGTGCAGGTGCAGCAGGTGCAGCTTCCGCTGCAGTCCCTCCGGCGGGAGCGGATCCAGGATAAAAAAATCGGTGAAGGCGGCCGCCTTCTCCGGATCCCGGTTCATCACCCGGGGCGTCCAGGTGTCCAGATAGGTCAGTTCAAACCGTTTGTCGCACTCTTCGGGATAAACCTTGCGGAATTTCGTAAACTCCTCCCGGGTCATCAGCAGGTCCACGTCGTCGTCCCAGGGGATGAATCCCTTGTGCCGCACGGCGCCCAGCAGCGTACCGCACATCAGGTTGTATTCGATCCCGTGAGCGTCGCAGATCTTCGTAATATCCCTCAGCTGTTCCAGCAGCTCCTCGTGGATCTCGTCCAGCGTCATTTCGATCTTCATCCCGGCTCACTCCTTCAGGAACGCTTCGGCCTTTTCGGCGATCGCTTTCCCGTCCATTCCGTATACTTCCCTCAGATATTGCCGGTCGCCCACCACCGCGGTAAAGCAGTCCTGCAGGCCGATCCGTTTCACCCGGCAGCTGCTGCCCGTTTCCGCGGCCAGCTCGCATACCGCGCTGCCGAAGCCGCCGATGATCGTATGCTCTTCCACCGTGATGATCCGGTCAAAGGAATTCAGCAGTTCCGTCACCGTATCCGTATCCAGGGGCTTCAGGCAGGGAAAACTGACCACCTGGGCGCTGATTCCCTTCGCCGCCAGCCGTTCCGCGGCATCCACCGCCTGGGTCAGGATCCCGCCGGCGCTCAGGATGGCGATATCCTTGCCGCCCCGCAGCCGGATCGCCCTCGGGAAGCTCCAGCCTTTCACCGGGCCGTCGTGCACTGCCGGTTCATTGCCCCGGCCCAGGCGCAGATAGCAGGTACCCTTCCGCCAGAGCATATCCCGGGTCACAATCTCCGTTTCCGCGGGATCGCCGGGCGTATAGCAGGTGATCCCGGGGATCGCCCGCATAATCGCCATATCTTCGGTCGCGTGGTGGCTCATGCCCAGGCTGCCGTAAACGAAACCGCCGCCCACGCACACAATCTTCACGTCCGCGTTGTGATACACGCAGTCGTTCCGGATCTGTTCCAGGGGCCGCAGCACCGGGAAATTGCCGATGGAGTAGACCAGCACGGTCCGGCCGGTGGAAGCGAGGCCCGCCGCCAGGCTGACCATGCTCTGCTCCGCGATGCCCGCGTTGATCAGCCGGTTCGGAAAGCGTTCATGGATCCGCCGGAGCACGCCGAAGCCCAGATCGCCTGTGATCAGTACGATCCGTTCATTCTGTTCCATCTCCTGCTCAAGGACCCGCGCGAACGCGTCTCTCACGGTCTTTGCGCCTCCAGTTCCTTCAGTGCCGCGTCATATTCCTCACCCTGGGGCGTGCGGTAGTGCCACAGGATATTGTTTTCCATAAAGGATACGCCCTTGCCTTTCACCGTATGGGCAAGGATCACATAGGGCTTCCGGCTGCCGGCGTTCTCTTTCGCCCGGCCGAACGCCGCGATCAGCGCGTCCGTATCATGGCCGTTCACGCTTTCCGCGTTCCAGCCGAAATCCTTCCATTTCTGTTCAAAGGGCTCCAGCCGCAGGGTGTCCTCCACCGTGGTCAGGCTCTGCATATGGTTATAGTCCACCACGGCAATCAGCCGGTCCAGCTTGTACTGGGCCGCCTGCAGCGCCGCCTCCCACACGGAGCCTTCGTCGCATTCGCCGTCGCCCAGCACCACATAGGTCCGCCACCGCGCGCCGTCCATCTTCGCGCCCAGTGCCATGCCCGCGCCGATGCCCAGGCCGTGGCCCAGCGCGCCGTTGGTCACTTCCACCCCGGG
>CAZUXV010000161.1:0-6685 GCA_964624445.1 uncultured Oscillospiraceae bacterium
CTGGCAGTAAACGGTACAAATGCTTTCAAGAAAACCGGCATGGCCGCAAGGACTGTTTCCGGTTCGTCGATCAGGATGGTGGCGTGGGGCGTCCACGGATACTGCTGCGGCACGTCTGACCGGCAGGCTGCCTGGAGCGCAGCCAGTTCCCCGTCTTTTTCCGGAGCGGCAAAGAGCACCTTCCCCCCGGCAAACAGGCCGATATGGCTGAGATGCACCGGTACCGGCGCATATTCCGCCGCGGCTTTTCGGGCGATCTCCGCCGCTTCCTTTTCCTGGTTCAGCGGAAAAGTTGACAGGCTGATATGGTAAGGAAGGCCCGGCGTCTGAACACCGGTGAATCCCGCTTCCTGCAGGGAATGATACCATCCGGACATCCGCGCCTGTGCTTCGTCGTCCAGATCCGCCATCAGCGTCAGAAACTGCTCCGCCATATTCTTTCCTCGTATTATCGCTTCGCAAGCAGGGTAAAGGTGGTTCCCCATTCCTTCAGGATCTGCACGTCCGCAAACCCCGCCTGCCGCAGCAGATGCATTTCATGATCCACGGTCAGCGGCGTATCATAATGGAAAAATCCGTCCTCCGGCAGTCCCTGTTCTTCTTTCAGAAGCATCAAGTTCTGAAAGTATTCTTTTTCAAGCTCTTCCGATTCGGCAAAATAATCTGTGAGCACAAACCGGCCGTTATCCCTGAGCGCCGCATGCAGTTTCCTGTATAAAGTTTCTTTCTGTTCCGCCGGAAAATGATGCAGCGATTCCACGGAGACGGCGGCGTCATACGCGCCTTCTCCAAAGGGAACGTCAAAATAAGAACCCAGGATCAGGCGGATCTTCCTGTCCGGAAGCTTTTCCTGCAGCGCCTTCAGCATCGCTTCCGACAGATCGATCCCCGTGACGTCCGCTTCCGGATTGAGCCGGAAGTATTCTTCCAGTTCCAGTCCGGTTCCGCAGCCCAGGTCCAGAACCCGGGCTTCTTTTCCCATCGGCAGCAGGGACGCCGTATAAGCATAGAAGTCAGAGGCGCCTTCGATCGTCGTCCGCATATGCTCATCATAGCCGTCCACCCGCGCGGCAAAAAAATCATCCATTCGCTCCAGTTTCATTCCGGCCTCCGTTACATTCCTGTTTTGTCTGATTTCTCATACGCCAGCCGCGGATCGTTGTCCTCCGCCACATAAATGGTTCCGCAGTGGACAAAACCCGCCTTTTTCACCAGGTTCTGCATGACGGTATTGTCGCCGTGGGTATCAATACGCAGATGGCCGCACTGCGCATATGCCCAGTCCAGGCAGAACATGCCGATCCCCTTTTCAGAACCGTCGGACGCGATGCGGTGCACAACACCGTACGGGCTGGCGTCCAGCCAGGAGCCGTCCGTGATCTCCCTGTATGTCGGTTCGATATCCGGTCCGCATGTATAGAAGAACGTACCGATAATGCTTCCCGCGTCATTCGTGCAGACATAACTGCAGCCTTCCGTGATATCCTGCCGGATCAGCGCTTCCGGCGGCCAGTTGGTTGCTCCCCACTGGTTCGGGTTGCCATGCTGCGCCATAAAGGACCTGGCATACGCATAGATGTCCATGATCCGGGCAAGGTCCTGCGGTACCGATTTTCTGATCTTCATTGCATCTTTTCCCCGTTTTCCCGCTTTTTGGGTAAACACCGTTACTTTCCTGCCGGAATAGCCTCGTTCAGGCTCTTGTTGCGATAGTTCAGGTTCGTTCTCAGGGAATACCCCTGCTGCTCCCAGAAAGCGTTGGCCGCTTCATTGTCCTTGAAAACCAGGCCGAATATTTTCTGGATCCCTTCATTTTTCAGCGCTTCTTCCGCCATGACAACCAGACGGCCGGCAATGCCCATCCGGCGGCAGTCCGGATGAACGCACAGATGATGGATAATGGCCCGGCGCCCGTCATGCCCCGTCAGGATAACCCCGATGATCTGACCGTCTCTGACCGCGGCAAAGCAGGTGTTCGGGTTTCGTTTCAGATATCTTTCGATCCCTTCACGGGAATCGTCCACCGGATTCAGGGCGCGGCGGCTCTGTTCCGTGCTGTTCCACAGTTCATAGATCGCATCATAATCGTCTATCGTGACCAGCTTTACCGTGTATTTCATATGCATTTTCCTGTACTCATCTCTTGACACCGTTATGTACTCAATATGCTCCCGTATGCTCAGTCGTCCGCAAAATGTTCCCGGGCATGGAACGTTTTGCAGATTGTCTGATAGTTCCCGAAGACGGTCAGCTTGTCGCCGGTTTCAAACACGGTATCCGCCACGGCCGGCACCGGTTTGCCGCCCCGGCGCTCAACCAGCATGACCAGGATGCCGGTATCCGCGCGCAGCCCGGTCCCGGCAAGGCTGAGTCCCCGGTATTCCTCCGGAATATGGCGGAGCGTCACCTGGACAATGGATTCGGATCCGATATTATCCACCAGCATCACAGCGTTGAAAGATTCCTTCCGGTCAAAGATCCGGTCTGCAAGACGGCGGATAAGATTTTCGCCCCAGGCATGGATTTTCGGCACACGCATAAAGACAAAGATCAAGGCAACGGTACTCAGCGGAATCAGGAAACTGAACAGCTCATGCCCGGCCTGGATGACCTTCATGGATATAAACACGTTGATGAACGCGGAAACGATGGTCACATTGAACACATATCCGAAGAGCATGGTGATCCGTGCAAGCCGGCGGCGCAGCCGGGAGGACAGGATGATTTCGCTCTCCCTCGTGGTAAACCCCGTGCCGGTCAGCAGCGAGATGACCTGAAAGCGCGCCTTCTCAGCCGGCAGGCCCGTTAAGCGGAAGAAAAAGGTGAACAGCTCCGTAATCACCCAGTACAACAGAATGATAAAGGAAAAGAGCAGCAGCGCGAGATAGATGTTCATGTCTTCCGTTCTCCTTATGCCTTTCAGGATGTCGCTAATTCCGGTTTCTCTTCTTTATCTTCAGTCCGGTACGCGGATCTCACTGACGACCGCCGACCCGATAATCATCACCGCACCCGCGATGCCGGGGAGGCTCAACGGTTCCCGGAGAAACAGGGCGGAAAAGAGCAGGGCGGCAACCGGATCAATATAGCTGAGGATGGCGGCGGACTGGGCTTTCAGCCCGTCGAAGCTCCCGAAGTACAATACATAGGCAATCCCCGTATGAACGATCCCGACAGTGAGAAGAAGGATCACGGTCAGGGCACTGACACCTTCGGCACTGAACCCGCCTGTCAGAAGCAGGTAAGGGATCATCACAATCCCCGCAGACAGCAGCTGGATCTTCGTCTTCTGAAAAGCTTCAACGCCGGTGATCTTTTTATTCATAATCACAACCGCGGCATAGCAGACCGCAGCACCCAGGCCGAACAGAATGCCCCGCAGATCGCCCGCCTGCGGGCCTCCGCCGCCGGTCACACCGGATACCAGCACCATGCCGACGACCGCAACAGCCGCGCAGGCTCCCTTCCGCAGCGTCAGCCTTTCCTGAAAGATAACCGGGGACAGAAGCACAACGATCGTCGGCTGCATATAATAGCAGAGCGTGGCAACGGCAACGGTCGTATAATTATAGGCCTCGAAAAGCAGAATCCAGTTAACGCCCATGACAGCACCTGAAACCGCAAGCCACAGAACTGTCTGAACCGGCAGTTTTCCTGCCGGCTTTCTGCGCTTCAGCTTCAGGAACAACACAAGGAACAGCCCGCCCAGGATTCCGCGAGAAAAAGCCAGAAAAGCGGATGGAAGCGGAATATATCTTCTGAAGATTCCGATCGTTCCGAATATCAGCATGGATGAAATGAACATCCAGACTGATCTGCTGTCGTTTTCCCTGCTTTTCATCGTTTCTCTCCATGTATATACCGTTTTACCTGTTTTCCGGGTTTCCAGGGCTTCGGCGTCAGGAGAGATGTCCTGCCCACATCCGGCAATACGTCATATATGGAGCAGCCCATCTCTTTTTCAAAGTATTCCTTGAGCGAAAAGGCGATCTCCCAGCCTTTGATATAACCTTCCATGATCCCGTATCTTCTTGTGACGTCCACAAACCGTTTTTCAAGGATCACGAATCCGTAATCGACAGCCAGCGAATCACACAGCTGGATCAGTTTATCATAATCATCAGCCCGGCAGTTCAGGATATATTCTTTGATCGCCTTCTCGTTTTCCTTTTCCGGGTCGTAATCGAACTCATCCTGCATCCGAAGATAGGAGTGCGTCATACAGATCCTGGCGGCTTCATCCCAGCCTTTTTCCATGCAGTATTTATAGCCTTCGTAAACATGGGTCGGAATATCCACAACGCCGACCCTCCTGCCGATATCGTGCAGCAGCCCGACAATATAGGCCTTCTCCGGGTTCAGCCATGATACTTTTTCGGCAATGTTCCTCGCGGCGATCCCGGTATTGACCGAATGCCTGACCCAGGGGCCCGGATTCAGTTCTTCGGCAAGCTTCAGTTCGTATAAAGCTTCATCAACTGTCGGCAGCATATGATTCCTCCGGAAAATACGTTCGTTTGTCGGACATTCAGTAATCGAAAGCTTCCTTTTCCACATGGATGGTGGTCGCCGGTTTTTCTCCCCTGTACGGTTTTCTGATCTCGATCATGTTCAGAACGGTGTAGCCCTTTGAGCGGAGAAACCGGATCATTCCTTCATTGTTCGGATGAACAAAATTATACACCGTATCTTCACCCATGGATTCAGCGATCTCTTCAGCCTTGCCGAAAAGCAATGACGCAGCGCCTTTTCTCCGGTATTCCTCGCGTACGAAGATATGTTCCACCCATAAACAGGGCTCCTCAATCCTGCAGACAATATAACCGGCCAGGGCACCGTCCTCTTCCGCCGCATAAACCGGATACCCTTTGTCCAGGTATTCAATGATCTCTTCTTTCGCTGCTCCCAGGTCAGGTTCCGATACAATGCCTTTATAGGAATTCAGCGTGGTTCGGAAACCGGCAACCAGCGGCGCGATCCTGTCCGTGTCATTGACGCCGATGCTTACAAGATTCATGGTTCACCTCATTGCAATCCTCATCGCAGCCACATTCGTACAGAAGACATGACGGCCTTCAAACTTCATGAACCTGCAGCAGCAGATCCCGGACAGTCTGCAGTCATATCATTTTTCCGTCTTCCACCTGTACGGCAATCTGCCATTCGTCCTCATAAACAATCGTTCCGACATGATTCGTATAAACAATATCATACGGATGATCATACTTGTCCAGGATCCGGAGAGCCGGTTCGATCTTCTTCCTCATCCCGTCCGTCGTTTCCGTCTTAAAGAAGGTGATCACTTTCTCGTGCGCTTTGCAGAGATCAGGTTCCGGAAGATTTTCCCTGAACCAGCCGTCAATCTCCCTGAACGTCTTTTCGTCCTCCGGGCTCATGATCCCGTCCGATATCATCCGCCAGCACATGCCGAAAAATCCCTTGGGGTACTTCGTGATCCAGGAATCTTCCCTTCCCTGGATCCGCATGTATTTGCAATTCATTGCATGCTTCTCCTTATTGATCGCCGAATGACTGCTGCATAATCTTTTCCGCGGTCTGTTCAGTGGACAGACCGCTTGTATCGATCGTATCCTCCATGGCCGCGAAGGCTGGCAGGGAAGCCAGGCTGGACTCCAGCCACCGGTCTGTTCTCCACTCACAGCTCCGGTCGCCTTTCCAGCGCCGGATCAGGCTTTCCCTGTCACAGACCAGGGTAACGAACCGGACTTCCGCCTCCAGCGCGGCAAGGCCGTCCCTGATTTTTTCCCGGACCCATGCATCGTCCATCAGCCAGACCAGCACAACCGTTCTGCACGCGGAACACCGCCCGTAATTTCCGATCATGTGCAGGATGTTGTCCACCGCCATGGCCTTTGTTTCCCGGTTTCCGACAAACGGATGGAGATCCATGCACCAGTCCCCGTCGATGAACGCGGTGCCGGGATTCTTTTCCGCGATCAGCTTGCCGGCCGTAGTCTTCCCGACGCCCATAGGACCGTTAATGATGATGACTTTCATGCTGCCAGGCCTCTCATCTTTACCACCTGCGCGGTTCTTTGTGGAAGAAATACCCGAGGTTGAGCCGGACTTCCTTCTTTCCGATATCGTCGTTCGTATAGCAGCAGGTATCAAAACCGATCAGTTCAAAGCCTTCATGCAGGTAGAACCCGATGGCAGCCGTATTGCAGGACTGGGTCTCCAGGATCACAGCCCGGCGCTTCTGGCCTGCCGCGATCTCTTTGGCTTTGTCCATCAGGCGCTTTCCGATGCCTTTTCCGCGAAGCTCTTTCGACACCCAGAGCTCGGTGACCAGGAGGCGGTTTGACCACTCTTCCGGGGTTACTTCGATACAGGCCAGCACCTTTCCCTGTTCATCCACCACACCGTAGGCTTCCGGATTCTCCCAGTATTCCTGATACAGGGTATCATGGTGGTCCGCTTCAAAAGCTTCCCTCGGCTTCCGGACCAGGGAGACCGTGCAGCCGTTTTCGTCCAGCGGGCTGATCTCCAGGTCGTAATAACTGTCATTCCGGTAGTCCAGCGGTACCGGCGTTCCTTTATACCGCTCTTTCGGTAAATAAACGATTTCAAACATGGGTTTACACATCCGCGTTTCCTCCTGCCCTGACTTCTCAAAGCGGTTTCCCGAAAAAGTCCACATAAATCACCGTTCCGTCCGGATAGG
>CAZUXV010000162.1:0-6679 GCA_964624445.1 uncultured Oscillospiraceae bacterium
CGGACACGAACAGTTCCTTATGCTCTCCCTTGCGGCCCCGGACCAGCGGACTGAGAATCTGCATCCGGGTGCCTTCCGGTGCTGCGCAGACCGCGTCCACGATCTCATCCACAGACTGCTTTCGGATTTCCCGGCCGCAGACCGGACAATGGGGAACGCCGACACGCGCCCAGAGCAGGCGCAGGTAGTCGTGAATCTCCGTAACGGTGCCCACCGTGGAACGGGGGTTCCTCCCGGTCGTCTTCTGGTCAATGGAGATTGCCGGGCTCAGTCCCTCAATGGCGTCCACGTCCGGCTTGTCCATCTGGCCAAGGAACTGGCGGGCATAGCTGGTCAGGCTCTCCACATAGCGGCGCTGTCCTTCCGCATAGATCGTATCGAAGGCCAGCGAACTCTTTCCGCTGCCGCTCAGCCCCGTGATGACCGTCATCTTGTCCCGCGGGATTTTCAGGGAGATATCCTTCAGGTTATGCTCCCGGGCGCCCCTGATCTCTAAAAACTCGTTCATTCTGCCTCTGTATTGCTCAATTCTGAATTATCTTGCCGCGGATTCTGTCGTTCCGTCCCGGCCCGGCGCTTCGATGCGGACCGGGCCTTCGATCGTCTCCCGGCTGTCCAGCATTTCCGCGGAATAGAACAGGGCTTTGTTGCCGCCCTCGTGTTTCGCGTTGTACATAGCAATATCCGCCGCCCGGTACAGATCGTCGTAATTCCGGGCAACCATGTCCGTCATCACGATCCCGACACTGGCCGTCACCTGAATGTTCGTCGTCCCGTTTCCGACCCATCGGCGAACCTCCCGCACGACATGAGACGCGCGCTGCTGCGCCCATTCCTTCTCCGGCACGCTCTTGAGGTAAACCACAAATTCGTCACCGCCCAGACGGCTCAGCACGTCGGAATTGCGGAACATCTTCTTCAGGTCCGCCGCCATATCCTTCAGCACCTTGTCGCCCATCTGATGACCCAGCCGGTCGTTCACACTCTTGAAGCGGTCCAGGTCCAGCAGCAGCATCACGCCGTGTTCGTCCGTCTTCAGGTGTTCTTCGATTTCTTCCTGGGCCGCCATCCGAGCCGTCAGCCCGGTAAGCAGGTCCGTCTCCGACGCTTCACGGGTCACTTCCTTGCCCAGAATCAAAGACGTCCGCGTCCGGTTCATGGTATAGAAAGTAACGATGCTGACCGCAAAGAAAACGCCGCTGAACAGATACCGCGTCACATCCGCCTTAACACCCGTCAGAAGCCACGCCAGCATCAGGCCGAAATAGCTCAGCAGCTGCACCAGGCCCACATGCCAGGCATAATCGAACAGATAAACGCCGACCGCGATCTGGGCGCCGATCCAGAAAGCGTCTGTTTTAAGCATCACCGCGCCGCAGATCGCCAGCAGGTGAATGGTGAGGGAAAGGCAGTAGCCGGCGATCAGGAGCGCATTCCGGGTACTTCTCTTTGAGAAGGAAATGACGATCCCGGCAATCCCGGCCGCCAGCTGGATCAGGCAGAAAAAAAACCCGGCTATATGCTGCTTTGTTGAAAAACCGAAGATGATCGTCGCAATGCAGGAAAACAGCGCGATCATACTGAGCACTTTAACCGCGTCCCGGTTGCTTCGCTTGACTGCGTCGCGGTATTTGTCAAAGACGTCCGTAGCAAACCCGTACTGATTCCAGATGGTCGCTTTTTCTTTCATGGCCGTCTGTTTCCTTTCAGCTTGTCTATTGCGGCTTTCTATTGCGATCGCCGTTACCCGACCTTGCTTCGCCTTGCTCGCAACGCAAGGGTTTGCGCGCGCACCGCGGGCGGAATTCCCGCCTCGCGCACCGCGCACAACAGGGACGGCTGTGGCATGGGAGTCATGCGCCGGGCTGAAGCCCGGATGACTCCTCAACAAGCCTCAGCGCGGGCATGGCATTCAGGTCCAGCCCCGCGGTCTCGCCGTTCATCAGCCGGTAGTACGCCGCGCTGCCGATCATCGCTCCGTTGTCCGTGCACAGGTTCAGCTCCGGCATGAACAGCGGGATTTTCAGCGTCCCGCACATTTCCGCAGCCATCCGCCGCAGCTCCCGGTTGGCGGAAACGCCGCCCGCCAGGGCAAAGCCGTTGTACCCTTCCATACCTTTTTCCTGCAGGAGCAGCCTGGCCTTGCCCGTCAGCTCCCGGCAGACCGCCCGGCGGAAGCTGGCCGCCAGGTCCGCCTTCGGCAGGGTCTCTCCCCGCTGTTCCAGCGTATGCACCGTGTTCATGAACGCGGTCTTCAGTCCGCTGAAGCTGTAGTCATACCGCCCGTCCGTTTTCGGACTGGGCAGGGTAAAGGCTTCCGGGTTCCCTTCTTCCGCTAGGGCATCGATCCGCGGGCCGCCCGGTTAGGGCAGGCCCAGCGCCCGGGCCGCCTTGTCAAAAGCTTCACCCGCCGCGTCATCCACTGTCTGGCCCAGCAGCCGGTAAGTGCCGTAATCCGACACCTCCACCAGATGGCTGTGGCCGCCGGAAACCACCAGGCACAGGAAGGGCGGCTCCAGCTCCGGATGGCTCAGATAGTTTGCGCTCACATGCCCTTCGATATGGTTGACTCCCACCAGCGGTTTTCCCGCTGCGAAGGCCAGCCCTTTCATACAGTTGACGCCGGTCAGCAGCGCGCCTACCAGGCCCGGCCCCTTGGTCACGGCCAGGGCGTCGATTTCCTCCAGATTCATGCCGGCTTCACGCAGCGCCTGGTCCACGACCCGGTCGCAGGCTTCCATATGCGCGCGGCTGGCAATCTCCGGAACCACCCCGCCATACAGTTCATGCAGGTCGATCTGGCTGAACACCACATTGCTCAGGATCTTCCGGCCGTTCTCTATCACAGCGGCTGCGGTTTCGTCGCAACTGGTTTCCAGCGCCAGGATCCGCACGGTTTCGCGGTTTTTCAGCTCTTCCGCCTGCGCGCGGCTTCTTTCTTCATAGTTCATCATACCCGCACGGCCCGCTCCTTTTCGTCTCCGTCTCTGCCGAGGATCCGGAGAATGACCGCCACGGCGAAACAAACCAGCGCCGCAACACCAACAGCCAGCAGCACCTTGATCCCCAGGCTCCTGAAGAAGGTTTCGGGCATCAGGCGGATCAGCATGTCCGTCCGGGCGTCCATCAGCCAGAGATCGTTGGTAAACGCCAGTTTGTGGAATGCCGTGAACAGGCCGTCAAAGCTGATCATTCCCCAGACCAGGATCGCCAGGCCGATCACAAGCGCCAGGCCGAAGCCCGCCAGCATCCCATTCGCAAAGCTCCTTAAGTGCTTCCACAGGAAAACACCCGCGACGAGAAGAACCGCCGCCGCGATACCCATATACCAGCGGAGCCTTCCCGCCAGCGCGATCAGGTCGCGGCAGTCGGCCATATGTTCCGCCTCGCGGGAGGAGAAACAGTCGACCGTGTTTCCGTCCGCATCGGTGTAAGAATACTGGAACGTTTTTCCCCCGCCGGTCAGATATACGGCAATCATTTTGCCCATCTCCGGGTATTCCCCGTCGGGCAGGCCGGAATATTCCGGCACTGAATGACGGCGCATCTGCGTGGCAAGCGTGTCCTTGTCCCCGGCGATGTTGTACACTGTCAAGGCTGTCACCAGAAGGATCACAGCATAAAAGAAGCAGAATCCCGCAACCGCAGCGGTCCTTTTTCCGGCCTGGTTCATGTTCTCATCCTCTTCCCATTGCAATCGCCGTTCTCCGGCCCTGCTTCATTTCATCCGCAGCGTCGGGCGGCTCCGCATCACTGCATTTTCAGGTACGCGGTTACAAATCCTTCCAGATTTCCGTTCATCACATCGTCAATGTTGCCGCTCTCATAGTTGGTGCGGTGATCCTTGACCATGGTGTAGGGCTGGAAGACGTAGGAGCGGATCTGGCTGCCCCATTCGATCTTCTTCATCTCGCCCTTGATGTCCGCCATCTGCTGTTCCTTTTCCCGCTCACGCAGTTCCAGCAGCTTGGCTTTCAGCATTTTCAGACAGGTGGCGCGGTTCTGCACCTGGTCACGTTCTGTCTGGCAGGCAACCACGATGGTCACGTCGTCCTTGACGTAGGTCATGCGGACGGCGGAGCTCGTCTTGTTGACGTTCTGTCCGCCGGCGCCGGAGGAGTGGTAGGTGTCCACCCGGACGTATTTCATATCGATCTTGATCTCGTCGCCTTCGTCCTCGATCATCGGCGCCACGTCCAGGCTGGAAAAACTGGTATGCCGGCGGGCATTGGCGTCGAAGGGGCTGATCCGCACGAGGCGGTGTACGCCCTTCTCGCCCCGGAGATAGCCGTAGGCGTGGTCGCCGCTGACCTCGAAGGTCACGCTCTTGATGCCGGCCTCATCGCCGTCCAGCAGATCCAGCAGCTTGACCTCAAAGCCCATCCGCTCGCAGTAGCGGGTATACATCCGGTACAGCATCTGGGTCCAGTCCTGGGCCTCGGTGCCGCCGGCGCCCGCATGCAGGCTCAGCACGGCATCGTTGTCGTCATAGTCGCCCCGCATCAGCGTCTCAAGCTCCAGCGCATCCGCTTTTTCCTTCAGGCTGGCCAGCTCCGTACCGACCTCCTGGACCATTTCCTCGTCGTTTTCCTCCCGGGCCAGTTCCATCATCGTATCAATATCGTCCGCGGTGCTCAGCAGGCCTTCATAGTGCGCCAACTTGTTCTTCAGATGGCCCAGCTTCTGGTTCACCCGGGTGGAACGCTCGGTATCGTTCCAGAACTCCGGCTGGTTCATCTCCTCGGTCAGCTCGTCGATCTGTTCCTTCATGTGATCGATGTGCAGGGCCTCTCCCGCGGCCAGGATGCTCTTGCGGATTCCCGCGATGTCCTGGGCATATTGTTCAAGTTCTAACATATTATCCTCCAACTCATCATTCACAATTCATCATGATAAGTGCAATCCAACCGTTCAATTCATTGTGCATTATGCATTGTCTATTGCGCATTATCCTTGAGCATGCAGCAGTTCTTATACTTCTTGCCGCTGCCGCAGGGGCACGGATCGTTCCGGCCGACCTTCTCCGACGCCTTCACGCGCCTGGGCTGCCGGGGTCCGTCTCCCGCCACCCGCGCTTCCGTCGGCTTGGCGGTCTGTACCCGCTCCGGCGTAACCTGCACCTTGGTCTGATAGACACGGCGTACGGTATCCTCCCGGATCAGGTGGTTCAGCTCCTCAAACATGTGCCCGGCTTCAATCTGGTATTCCGTAACCGGGTTCTTGCCGCTGTACTGGCGGTATCCGATACCGTCCCGCAGCTGGTCCATGGCGTCGATGTGGTCCATCCATCGGGTATCCACGCTGCGCAGCAGCATGACGCGTTCCACCTCGCGCATGTCCACATGGAGCTCGTCCATCATCTGCTCACGCTCTTCATAGAAAGCACGGGCATCTTCCTTCAGGGCTTCGACAAAACCCGCCCGGTCATCCTCGGCAAGGCCGCGGTTTTGTTCCAGCGCGCCGTGGTGGCAGCACAGGTTCTCCAGATAGTTGGCGGCTTCCCTCCATTCCCATTCGCGGGAATCGTCGCTGTTCATCCAGCGGCCTGCCGCGAAGTCGACCACATGGTCCGTCATGCGCAGGATACTTTCCCGCACGTTTTCGCCCATGAGCACCCGGCGGCGCTGGCCGTAGATGATCTCGCGCTGGCGGTTCATGACGTTGTCGTACTCCAGCACGTATTTCCGGGTTTCGTAGTTCCGGCTTTCAATCCGCTTCTGGGCATTCTCAATCTGCTTGGTCAGCAGGCCCGCGGTCAGCGGCTCGTCATCCTTCAGGCCGAGGCGGTCGACCATGGGACCGATCCGGTCGCTGCCGAACAGGCGCATCAGGTCGTCTTCCAGGCTGATGAAGAACTGGGTGGAACCGGGATCGCCCTGCCGGCCGCTGCGGCCGCGCAGCTGGTTGTCGATCCGGCGGCTTTCATGCCGCTCCGTGCCGATGATGTGCAGTCCGCCGGTCTGCAGCACCCGCTCGTGTTCCTGATCCGTTTCCGCCTTGAACTTTGCGTAGTGCTCCTGATAACGCTTCCGGGCCTCGAGCACTTCCTCGCTCACATGTTCATTGTGGCCGACGGCTTCCTCGATCACTTCCTCCTCGAGGCCTTCCTGCCGCAGGGCGCGGCGGGCCAGATACTCGGGATTGCCGCCCAGCAGGATGTCGGTTCCGCGGCCGGCCATGTTGGTGGCGATGGTCACGGCTCCCCAGTGGCCTGCCTGGGCCACGATCTCCGCTTCCTTGGCATGGTTCTTGGCGTTCAGCACCTCATGGGCGATGCCCTTGCGGCGCAGCATCTCGCTGAGCATTTCGCTGATCTCAACGCTGATCGTACCGACCAGCAGGGGCTGGCCCTTGGCGTGATACTGTTCAATGCTCGCCACGACGGCGTTGAACTTCGCGGTCTTGTTCTTGTAGACCATATCTTCCTGGTCCACGCGGATATTCGGCTTGTTGGTGGGGATCTCCACGACGTCCAGCGCGTAGATGCCCTGGAATTCCGCTTCTTCCGTCTTCGCCGTACCGGTCATGCCGGAGAGCTTCTTGTACATGCGGAAATAATTCTGGAAGGTAATGGTGGCCAGGGTCTTGCTCTCCCGCTCCACCTTCACGTGCTCCTTGGCCTCGATGGCCTGGTGCAGGCCCTCGGAGTACCGCCGGCCGATCATCAGGCGGCCGGTGA
>CAZUXV010000163.1:0-6593 GCA_964624445.1 uncultured Oscillospiraceae bacterium
TGTTTTATTGGTTTTTTATTCTTAGTATTTTGGTTCTTCAATATTAAAGCCTGTAATGTACTGATCTCCAAAATCATAGCGGTTGTTGAAATATGATATCCAATCAGCATTGCATCATACCCTGTATTTGACCCCAGAGAATACGACATAGCCAATAAAATTCCTATATAATACAACACAGTGGAATGACTTGATTGTTTTTGGAGTGTTAGATAAAGGAAGAAAGGGAATGATGCAATAGCAAATGAACCAAGGTAACTATAACAAGGAACATTATGGATTTTAATAAGAGGTTTAATGAATGATAAGCAAAGAGTTAAACACTGAAAATAAAAGAATGATGTAGGTAATATCCTTTGTTTCTTATAATTCCAAACAACATAGCCTGCAAGATAAATGATTAAACAAATAACAATAACAGAGTTGGCATTAAAATGACTTTTTACCATGGTATACATCCATGAAATAAAGGAAAACTGATGATCCGGATCTGATAAGACATATCCTATCCCACTTAGATATTCATTTATTGTTCCTTTTGATAAAAAGAATAGAATATAACAACCGGCAGCAATAAGGATGCCAGAGCATATTTGCAGTGTCCTGAGACGTGTACCTTTTTTCACAAAACCAACGATTCCAGCAAGTATGACAAAAATAGCCAAGTATGGTTGACAAAGAACGGAAAAACTAATCATTATACCAGCCAGAATTCTCAATGTAAAATTCAAAGGCTTTACTTCTCTTTCCGATTTAAATAATATCGTATATGCTAGAATAACAAACGTACCACAAAGAGTATAATAACTTGCGCCTGCTATATTTGCTCGTGTAAACAATAAAAGGATAACAGCTGCACAAAAGGAAAAAAAGGCATTATAGAATCTCTGCATCTCACAGAAGAAAAACCAACAAACGAAACCAGAAAAAAAGATGGTAAGAACTCTAAAATATAGAATAATGCCTTGATTAGATGACATCACTAAAGAGAATAGATTATAGAAAGGGAGCAATAATGGAGAATAAAACTGAGTAGGATGCCATTCATCCAAAATCAGATTATCACCTTGAGACAACCTGTGTGTCATCGATATATAAAAGCTTTCATCAGTTTGACAAAAACTGAATTGAGAATGAAAAATCAATCCAATGACAATTATAAAGAAAAGAACGGAGAAAATGGTCTTCGCTTTCATCGCCAATGAAATCCCCTTATAGAATTAATTTTGAGGTTGTCGTTTGAGTGTCCTATGATATTGCCGTAATCTACAACCCAAAGGATGACAATCAACTGTTTTTCATAGGAAAACCTCCATTCATTGTATTCTGTTACTTGTAAAATGAATTATAAAATATGCAACACTATTACGCAAGCGATTGTATCTTTAATCGCTCTTTATTATTTTATAAAAGGCAAACCATTTGTTTTCTTTCAGGATTGTCGTGGAGACTTCATCAGGAGAAACATTTGAAAAAACTCTTTTTGGTGACTTGTATAAAAGAAAATAATCTGCATCTTTCAACTCATGACCGTTGTATCCTGGACGGAATGAAAGCCTGTTTGTATTAAGATACAATAGTCTTGGTTTTGCAAAAGCGATAATCGCATCCTGGGAGGTGGTGGTGTTAATATATTCATACATTTCAACTGCTTCTTCTGAATATACATCGGTTTCGGTTGGTGCTCCCCGGTCTAAAATATTCCTGATGTCACGGACAATCTGAAAAGTGCAGGAAGATAACAGCAGGATTATTGCCATTGAATACGCAGTAACTTTTCCTGCAACATGAACATTGGACTTAGACTGAAAAGATGGATTGGCATCGCTAATGATGTCAGTCCACCTTTTTTTCGGCGCACAACGCCTTATGTTTCAATGAACGCAACCATTTTGCCTTGATAGTCAGTTGACAGTCAGTTTTCAAAAAAGACCCCCAAAGATGGCAAAAATGAAGTAAAAACGGAGACGATTTGTCCAATATGGTATTTGCTCGTTTGGACATAAAACAAGAGAGAGCCTTTAAAACTCAATGCTTTCAAGGCTCTCTACATGTGCAGGGGCAGAAGGATTCGAACCCTCAACAAAGGTTTTGGAGACCGGCTATATCAATGCATACTCTTCTTGATATATATGGGCTAGAGCGTTGTCCGATCAAACAAATGACGTCAATTTGATAGTACTTTGTGTTTTATCTATCAGGTTGACATCAAATAAGGACACCAAAACAATATCACGAAGTAATAGATCTATGCTACAGCGTAGGTCTTTTTTTCTGTTGTTTTCTTGTGTTCACCGTACGGCATGAATTCACACGCTAGGAGACCTTTATCGTCGGTAACAGTGATTATGAAGCCCATAAAGAATACTTGCTTACTACCGTCATCAACAAATACGAGCACCTGTGTTGTTTGACGATCTTATGAAAATGGAAATAGAACCTGCTCTCCACACAGCTATCGGAAGTCTTCTGGAAATTAAAAAGGTAACCACTGAAGGTGAGTATAATCTACATATCCCCGAGGTGCGCAGTTTCATTCAGAAAGAACTGCCAAGGCAAAAATCAATCTGCGACAGCCTTCCAGATGATCTAAATACAGACTGGACAGCACTGAACGATTGCTTTGCGAAGATAATTGGTATGACATAATAATGAAAGGAGAAAAGGAACCTATAATGAAGAAAGAAGCAAAAGCAGATCTGAAAGAATTAGAAAAGAAGTTATTAGGGTGTGTTTCTAAATTCGGATCACGTGCATAATCATGCAAGCAATATCCGAATACAAGCAAAATGGACAAAAGTGAGGAACCGAGATGCCAGCTTATCAAACCGAGTAGATATCCGCCGATTCACCTTCAGTTTGTTGAAGAAGCATTCTACCAAATGCCGTTCCCTGTACTGGAAGTAATCACAGAACCATGGATCAACGGTATTTGATTAGGCGGAATGCAGAAATCAGCGTTCCGGTTGGCGATATACTCCCTGAGACGATATGAGCCATAGGCCTTATCGGCCTGAACGGTCGTTCCGTTCAGATCAACATGATCCAGAATATCATCAGCTATGTTCTCATCATGGATGTCTCCGGAAGAAAGCTGAACGTGAATCAGATTTCCCAATGCGTCTACCACCGCGAGTGATTCCAATGCATTGATTTTTCTCGAATCTCTCGTGTTTTCCATCGACTTTTGGCGCAGTTTTGGAGATGTCAAGTTTTCTCTTTTTTTGCACCTGCACTTGCCTTGTGGGCTTTGATACAGTTGCTGTTAATGCTGATATCCTGCATATCCGCATCTGCTGCCAGATCTTTGAAGATCTTCTCGAAGATTCCAGCTTTGGACCATTTCGTGAACAGCTTATAAACGGTTTGTTATGGTCCATACCGTTCAGGAAGATCTCGCCAAGAAGCTCCGCTTCGAAGAATCCAAAAGATTCCATTGATCATTGTCCTGGAGTCTTTGGAAGGCCTTCCACGTGAGCCAGCTTCTTGTTCTTCAGGAATGTAGGGCTTTATCTGCTCCCATTCCTCATCGGTTATCTCGTACCGTCGAATTACTGCTGCCATCGGCTTCACCTCTGGCATTATAATTCGACTTTCGAGGGCCGTTTCCCTTTTGGATAATCATGTTTTTTGCATGATTATGAATTAAGAAACAGACCCTAATCACAATCCGCAATATGTTTCAAACCATTCCGGACAAACTCCCGGGTCTGTTCGCATAACCCAATCGGCACTTTCCCCGGTTCAGCAAATCGAAGCATCTTTGCGGCACACTTGTCGCAAGCTTCCTCATAAGCGCATCCTTCACATTCCGGTACCCTAGGCCAGTTATTTACCTCCTGATTTATCTTGGACCATGCCGTAGCAAAACCTTCTTCCAGCGGATAACCCCGTATCATATCCATATCCGTACACGGCGTTATCGCTCCCTTCCAATCAATCGCAAATGCGGATCGTCCGCCTCCGCACTGGAATCCGCATTCAGAAGTCTTATGACACGGTCCACCGATCGGCGGAAGTTTTTCGTCGTTGATCTCAATTGTTTCTTCTCCATTCAGTTGAGCCATATATTTGATTGCACGGATATACAGTTCCATATCCGCATCGTCCTGATACCCGGAACGGCCGGTTTCTTCCCGTGGCGAAGTATAGAAAGTATTGATCAGGACTTTTTCGCATAGTTCTTTGGCAATTCGGATTGTCTCAAAAATATCTTCACCCAGGTATCTGTTGGGAGTAATGCTGATGAACACCGGAAGGCCTGCATTGGAGGCCTGTCTGATATTATTTACTACAGTGGTAAAAGCACGCTGCCCGGTAACCCGCTCATAAACATCATCGTTGCAGCCATACAGCGTAACCTGAATATCTGAGGGTTTATGTTCCTGAAAGAACTGAATCCGCTTTTCATCCAGCAGGAAACCGTTCGTAAGAACAGCCACTTCACACCCCAGGCTTTGCAGATATAGAAACAGTTCATCGAAACCCGGATAAGTCAGGCATTCTCCTCCGGTCAGGCTTGCGGATATCATCCCCGCTTCCCATGCCTGGTGCATCAGGTCCTTCCATACATTTACCGGAAGGGCAGACCGGTTCTTCAACTGGTCTGGGCTGAGATGGACATAACACATCTTGCAGGAAAAATTACAAAGCGGAGTCAGTTCAAATTTCCCGTGAAGAGGGATACCCCGTTTTCGTGCTTTTGTATCAAGATAATCCGCCAGGCGTGAGTAACTCGGATAAAGTTCCCCGTTCACATTCCGAAGTTGATCATACAGTTTGGAATCTTTTTCCGGAATATCCATATACATGAACTTCTCTCCACAACTAGTTTAACAAGACAATCGATGGGTTTTTATTTTTCATTGCCTAAATATCATAAAAAATTATAAATAATTTCTATAAAAAAATAATAACACAAAATGGCACCCCAATAAAGAGATGCCACAGGATATCATCCACGAATCACACACCGAAAAATAATTAACATTTATGTGGCTGTTTGTCATTTCCAGCTGTACAACCAGAAGACACATCGGCAGTATTATTGGTGAAGCAGGCATTATAGCTGGGATGGCTGGGATCTCTTCCGTCCTTACCATTCGCAGAAGCAACAACATTTTCCTGATAATTAAACACATATTTGACAGCCTTTGGGGTTTCGTATGCTTTCTTCATCAATTGATTCCTCCTTCATAGGCTTCCTGATCGGTTCTTTCAATGCCGTTCAATATTCCAATCGCTGAATTGCCGTTCATTTTGCCGGCCCTTATCAGCAGCGGCAGATTCCAGAAACTCATCTGATGCTTTCATAATAGCAGAGCTTTTTGTACATGTAAATACATATTATGTTGTTAATGATCACTTTTTTGACATTTTCTATTTTTATTCGCTATCGATGCCGTATACAATAACACTGCGTTCTATAACTTTGTTGTCTGTTGTCGTCATTCAAACATTCATCCTTCAATCCTTTTAAACGTGTTGTTCCGTTAAATTAAGCAGCATTGACAGCTCTTGAAGATTTGAAAACAGCACCTAGTTATAAACCTGATGGGTTTATCATTCATAATAAATACGGGGCGGCTGTTTTGCCCAGGACTTTGGAGAAAACATTGGAAAATATGTGTGCAGCAGTAAAAAATACGCAAGATAGGTGTTCATGCACTGCGACATACATACGCGACTCGTCTATTTGAGAAAGGTATTGATATCAAAGTAATCTCTGAGTTGCTCGGCCATAGCACGACAGAGATTACCTACAGAATCTATGTACACGTTATAGACTCTCTCAAGGAAGCAGCAGTAGAAGCTTTGAATTTGGATTGAGAATTGGGATCGACTCTTTAAATGAGGGTCGATCCTTTTTTTATCGTCCAGCTCAATCCCTTATTTATCAACGGGAAGCTGGTTTTCGCTTTGAGGGTCAATTGAGGGTCAATTGTCATAAAAAAAGCCAAAAAAGATAGTAAAAATGGAGAAAAAACTGAGACAATTTGTCCAATATGATATTTGCTTGTTTGGACATAAAACAAGAGAGAGCCTTTAAAACTCAAGGTTTTCAAGGCTCTCTACATGTGCAGGGGCAGAAGGATTCGAACCCTCAACAAAGGTTTTGGAGACCCACGTGTTACCATTACACCATGCCCCTATTGCATTCGCAACAGCGCTATTATAGGGGATCGGGATATGATTGTCAAGACTTTTTCCGGAGGATCAGCGCGTCAGGTCATACATCATGATCCCGGCCGCAACAGCTGCGTTCAGCGATTCCGCACCGCCGCGCATAGGCAGACGGAAACGATGCGTCGCGACAGCTTTCACTGCTTCTGAGATTCCGTTGCCCTCGTTGCCGATGATCAATACAAAGTGTGAAGTAATCTCTTTCCGTTCAAAGAATGGATCACCATCCAACTGTGAAGAGATGACCGAATAGCCATCTTTTTTCAATGCGTTCAGCATATCCGGAAGAGAAGCAGGGAAAGTGAATCCCAGGCGGAAGATGCTGCCCATGGTGGATCTGAGGACCTTTGGTGAATAGAGATCAGCACAATCCGGACTGAGAATCACGCCGTCAAAGCCGGCGGCGTCGG